>JADLHO010000010.1 GCA_020848735.1 Planctomycetota bacterium
GAACTCGTCGGTCGCAAGGACGATGGGCGCACGGTGACGCCCGTCAACCAGACGCTGAGCCCGTACGGCCGCTTCGTCGACCTGCCCGGTCTGCGACCGCAGGCGCTCGCGGCGACGCGCGACGGCCGCCTGCTCGTCAGCGGCAAGACTGCGGAGCTCCTCGTGCTCGACGCCGGCAGCGGCGAGCTGCTCCAGCGCGTCGAGTTCCCCAACGACGGTCGGCGTGAGGCATCCGTCGAACCGGTCTCGCCCAACATCCTGCGACCCGACACGAAGGGACAGCTCAGCTACTCCGGGCTGATCGTCGACGACGTGGGCCGGCGCGTCTTCCTCAGCAACGTGCGCGGTTCGATCAAGGTCTTCCGGATCGCCGACGACGGCACGGTCGCGCCATCGCACACGCTGCCCTTGCCGCCGGCGAACGCGCCGCGGCGCGACGAGGAGATCCCCACGGGGCTCGCGCTCGCCGCCGACGGCGCGAGCCTCTTCGTCTGCGGGATGCTCTCGAATCGCCTGCTCGAGATCGACGCGCGGACCGGTGAGCTGCGGCGCAGCGTCGAGGTCGGCGTCGCGCCCTGGGACGTCGTGCTCGCCGGCGGGTGCGCGTTCGTGAGCAACTTCGGCGGTCGTCGCCCGGGACCGGGCGACCTCGTCGGCCCCGCCGGTCGCGGCACCACGGTGCGCGTCGATCCGCTGCGCCACATCGCGAGCGAGGGTTCGGTCAGCGTCGTGGACCTCGCGAGCGGCGCGGTCGTCGCGGAGACGCTCACGGGCCTCCACGCCGGGGACCTCGCGGTCTCACCCGATGGGCGCTTCGTCGTCTGCGCCAACGGCGGCAGCGACAACCTGACCGTGCTCGATGCGCGCGATGGCCGCGTCGTCGACACGATCTGGCTGAAGCCGAAGCCGTCCGATCTGCTCTCGGCGTCGCCCAACGCCCTCGCGTTCGCGCCCGACGGCGCGCGGCTCTACGTCGCGAACGGGACGCAGAACGCGCTCGCGGTCGTGGACTTCGATCCGGACGAACGCGGCGACAGCCGGCTGCTCGGGATGATCCCCGTCGGCTGGTTCCCCGGTGCGATCCTCTTCGACGCCGCGCGCCGCCAGCTCGTGAGTGCCAACGTGAAGGGACTCGGCCTCGGTCGCGAGCGCACCGAGGGACGTGCTCCCGAGTTCAACTCGCACCAGTACCACGGCTCGATCTCGCTCTGTCCGCTGCCCGACGACGAGCTGCTCGAGCGCCTGACCGTGCAGGTCGACGTGGGATTGCGCCGCGACGCCGTCGCGCACGCGATGCTGCCGCCGCGCTCGGGCGTGGCACCGCGCGCGATCCCCGAGCGGATCGGCGAGCCGAGCCTGATCGAGCACGTCGTCTACGTCATCAAGGAGAACCGCACCTACGACCAGGTGCTCGGCGACCTGCCCGAGGGGCGAGGCGATCCGTCGCTCTGCGTCTTCGGCGAGGCGATCACGCCGAACCAGCACGCGCTCGCGCGCCAGTTCGTGCTGCTCGACAACACCTATTGCTCCGGCATCCTCTCGGCCGACGGCCACCAATGGAGCACCACGGCCTTCGCCACCGACTACATGGAGAAGAGCTTCGCGGGCTTCCCGCGCAGCTACCCCGACGGCATGGGTGAGGACGAGGACGATGCCCTCGCCTATTCGCCCGCGGGCTTCCTGTGGGACCACGTCCTCGCCCGTCGTCTCAGCCTCCGCAACTACGGTGAGTTCTGCGCGCCCAAGGTGCGGTGGCGCGACGCGGCGCGGAAGGGCGAGCCGGACTTCCTCGCGTGCTGGCGTGCGTCGCGGGGCGAGACCGACGACGTCGTGTTCGAGTCTGCGCCGATGGTGCCCTCGCTCGTTCCGCATTCCCCGACGGGTTACGTCGGCTGGAACATGGCGGTGCCCGATCAATACCGCGCCGACTTCTTCCTCCGCGAGCTCGCGGAGTTCGAGGCGCGCGGCGAGTTCCCGCGCCTCACGCTCATCTGCCTGCCGAACGACCACACGAGCGGCACGAGCGAAGGCAGTCCCACTCCCGCCGCGTGCATGGCCGACAACGACCTCGCCTTCGGCCGCATCGTCGAGGGGCTGAGCCGCTCGCGCTTCTGGCCGAAGCTCGCGATCCTCGCCATCGAAGACGACCCGCAGGCCGGTTGGGACCACGTGAGCGGCTACCGCACGACCTGCTACGTGGTGAGTCCCTACGCGAAGCGCGGGGTCACGGTCGGCACCCAGTACAACACCACGAGCATCCTGCGCACGATCGAACAGATCCTCGGCATCCCGCCGATGAACCACTTCGACGCGAGCGCGACGCCGATGTCGGACTGCTTCACCGACGTCGCCGACCTTGCGCCCTACTCCGCGCTGCCCGTCGGCGTCCGTCTCGACGAGATGAACCCCGGCTCGGCGGCGATCGCCGACCCGGTCCTGCGCGAGGACGCCCTCGCCTCGGCGAGCATCGACTTCTCCCAGGTCGACAAGGCCCCCGAGGACCTGCTCAACCGCATCCTCTGGCGCGCGATGCGCGGGAGCGCGGCACCGTATCCGGACTGGGCGGTGACGAAGGTGGAGGACGACGACGACGACTGAGCCGCGGAACCGGGTTCCGTCTCAGTCGCCGAGCCGTGCCGTCATCGCCTCGCGGAGGTCCACCGCGCTCTTCTTCGCCTTCTCGTCGATCTCGATGCGCCACGAGCGACGCGCACGGGGCCGCGACTCCGCTTCGCCTTCGGGCTTGCCCTCGGGCTTGCCTTCGCCCTCGGGCTTATTGGCCGGGGCCTGGTCGGCGGGCGAGAGCACCCTGAGCCCGATCTTCGCGAGGGTCTCCGCGTAGGGCAGCTCGTCGGTGCCGTCGACGTAGCGCGCGAAGAACTCGTCCATCGGCTTGCCCGCGGCCTTCGTGCAGGCGGCGAGGAACTCGCCGTCCTCGAAGCCGCGGCCCTCCTGCATGCAGAGCTCGTAGACCGCGCGCATGACGTCGTCGAGGGAGCGCTTGCCGTCGCTCGCGTCGCGGATCTCGACGTCGAGCAGGAGCCCGAGCAGCATGCCCTTGTTGTAGTAGTCGGGGGCGGTGCGGCCGCGGCGCATGTAGGGCGCGTCCCAGACGGTCCAGCTCGCCTCGGCGATGCTCATCTTGAGGCGGCCGGGGTTGTTCTGCAGCGCGCGGATCTCGTCGGCGATCGCGCCGGTCCAGAAGTGCTCGGCGTCCCAGATGCCGGCGCGCACGAGGAGCAGGTCGCCGTAGTAGCTCGTCACGCCTTCGGAGAGCCAGAGGAAGCGCGTGCGGTTGGGGCCGCTGTAGTCGAACGGGCCGAGTGCCTTGGGTCGCAGGCGCTTCACGTTCCAGGCGTGGAAGAACTCGTGGCTCGCGAGCGAGTCCCAGGCCGAGGGCTTGCCCGGCTCCGACCCCGAGAGGTCCATCATCCCCATGTCGCAGGAGTTGAGGTGTTCGAGACCTCCGCCGCCGGGAAACGCGATGAGGAAGACGTAGCGGTCGAAGGGCGGCTTGCCCCACATCGCGTGGTGCGCGCGGACCATCGTGCGGTAGCGCGACGCGAACGCGTCGCGGTCGTGGCGATCGTGTTCGAAGCCCGACCAGACGATCTCGTAGCGCGCGCCGTCGAGCTCGAAGCTGCGCTGCTCGAAGACGCCGACGTGGAAGGGACAGTCGGCGAAGACGTCGTAATCCGGCGCCTCGAACTCGAGCTTGTCCTGGGCGACGCGGCGCAATCCCGTGGCGACGTCCCATTCCGCGGGCAGCTCGAAGCTCACGCGGTGGGGGATCGCGAGTCGACCGGGCACGTAGAGCCAGGTGGCCGGGCCCTCGAAGGCGTAGGCGCCGAAGCGCCGCGGCGGTGCCTCGGCCTCCGGCTTCGGATCGCCGATGGGTTCGACCGGGGCGGGCTTCTCCTCGCGGAGCGGACGGCCGAGTCCCTTGCCGAGGCTGAAGCCCGGGCCGAAGCCCGTCGAGGCGCGCGTGCGGAGCGCGTATTCGACGATGACGGTCGAGGTCCCCTTGCTGTGCACGTGCCACGAACCGACGTCGTTGGCCTCGACCAGGAGTTCGACGCCCTTGTCATCGGTCGCACGGATCTCGGCGACGCTCTTGCCGAACTCGTGGATCGTGTAGGAGCCGGGCTTCCAAGCCGGCATCGCGAGTTCCAGCCGCTCGGTGTCGCAGCCGTCGTAGCGCGCGGTCACGCGCGCGAACTCCTCGCCTTGGGCGAAGCGCAGGCGGAACTCGGCGCTCGTCTGCGCGGGAAGAAGCCCGGCGGACGCGGCGGCCCAGGACAAACACAGGATGGCTCGTGGCCTCGTCGTCATGGTGCGGAACGGTTCGTGGATGGATCACGCCGGGACGCAAACGAGCGTCGCCTCGCGGTCGGCGGTGTAGACGTATCCTTTCGAGCGGCCGCGAGTCGAGCGAGCGAGCGTGCTGAAATCGTCCCTCCCCATCCTCTGTGCGGTCCTGGTGGCGGCCACCGCGCTGGCCCAGGTGCGCCCGATCCTCGCGCCCGGCACGCTGGCGGATCCGCGGCCCCGGCTGCCCGCAGGACTGGGCGAGGCCATCGACTGCGTGATCGGCGACTTCGACCGCGACGGCCGGCCCGACCTCGCGCGCGCCTCGCCGGACCGCCTGCGGATCCTCTTCCAGGAGCCCTCGGGGGTCTTCGCCGAGCGCGTCGCCCAGGCGCCGATCGGCGTCGGGATCGGCGGTCGGATCCGCGGCATCGCGCGCGGGGACTTCGATGGGGACGGCGATCTCGACCTCGTCGTGGGCCAGCTCACGGCGGCCGATTTCATCCTCCAGAACGACGGCAGCGGCCTCTTCGTCCGCGGTCCCGCCGGCGCCATCCCGCCGACGCCGTTCCTCGCCACCCTCCAGATCGTCGCCGCGAACTTCGACGGCCGCGGACCCGACGACCTGCTCGTGCTGCCGGCCAGTGGGCCGCCGCGCCTCCTGCTCGCGTCGCCGTCCGGCAACTTCTCCGACGCCTCGGGCTTCCTGCCGGCGGCGGCGCTCTCGGCGCGCAGCGTCGCCGTCGCGGGCGATCTCGACCTCGATGGCGCGCCCGACCTGGTGCTCGGCGGCACCGCCCTCGCGCCGACGCTCGTGCTCTTCAACGCCGGCAACGGCGACTTCACGCAGTCGGCGCAGACGAGTCCCATCGCGATCGCCGCGGCCGACCTGGCGATCGCCGACCTCGACGGCCTCGGCCCGCCCGAGATCGTCGTCGCACCGGAGACGGCCGTGGCCACAGCTCCGCTCGTCCTGCGTGCCTCGCGCGCGGGCATCGTCCGCGTGCCGCCGCAGGTCGGTGGCTTCACGTTGAGCGGCTGGCAACAGCTCGCGCTCGGCGACTTCGACGGCGACGGCTTCGCCGATCTCGTCGCGCTCGACGACGACGGCGCGGTCTGGGCCGCTCCCGGCAACGGCAGCGCCGGCTTCGCGGCGGGCAACGCGATCCTCGATGCCGCCGATCGCCGCGGACTTTGCATCGCAGACCTCGACCTCGACGGCGATCTCGATCTGTGGGTGCCCGGTTCGCTCGAGCGCGATGCCATCCTCCTGGGCTGGCCGGGCAACGGCCCGATCCCGACCGAAGCGGCGACCAGCCTCGCGCGCGGTGGCTACGCGGGTTGGCGAGGAGCGCTCGTCGATGCGACCGGCGACTCCGATCCCGACCTGATGCTGTGTTCGTCGGCAGGGCGCTTCGCGCTCTGGGCGAACGACGGTGGTGCGCGCTTCAGCGAGTCTCCGCTGACGCCTCCCGACCAGAACGCGCTGGGCACCATCGTCGCCATCCTGCCGGCCCGCCTGATCGCGGGGGGTGCGGCACGCGACCTCTTCGTCGTGGGACAGCCCAATCCGATCGTGCCGAGCGGACTGAAGGTCTTCGGCCGCCCCACGCTCGGCGCCTGGGTGGATCGCAGCCAGATCGTGGTCGGTGCGCAGAGCGGTCGCGTGCTCACCTGCGCGAACGTCGCGACGCTCGGCGCGTCGACCGCGAGCGTCGCCCGCAGCGATCTCCTCCTCGGCGATGCGCAGGGACTCGTCTCCGTGCATCGCAACGACGGCTCGACGATCGCCGAGGTGCCCAGCGCCGTTCCCTTCGCCCACGGCAGCAGCATCCACGCGATCGTCAGCGGTGATCTCGACGGTGACGGCGCCGCGGACCTCGTCGTGCTGCCCTCCGCCGGCTCTCCCGAACTGCACCGCGCGTCGCCGCCGGATCGGCTCCATTTCACCCGCGTCGCGGGCGCCCTCGGCACGCTCGTGCCGGCGACCGCCGCCGTGATCGAGGACTTCGATGCCGACGGTCGCCGCGACGTCCTGCTCGCGACACCCGGCTCACCCGAGGGGCTCACGCTCTTCCGTGGGATCAGCGGCGGTGGCTTCGTCGACGTCTCGCCGGGCGAGTTCGCGACGCTGCCCGTGCCCGGCGATGCGCGCGCGCTCGCCGTGCTCGGGCCGCCGACTGCGCGGCGCGTCGTCGTCGGTCGCGGGTCCGGTCCGGATCTCCTGATCGAGCGTCCTGCGGGCGGACCGTTCCGATTGGTCGAGTCCATCGCCATCCGCGGCAGCGAGTCGACGCGCGAACTCCTGGTGGCCGACCTCGACACGGACCGCGACGACGATGTCATCGTCATCCGCCCGGACGCGAGCCCGGCGGTGCTCCTGCGCAGCGATCTCGGCCTCGCGTGCCGCGGTCCCGCCTCGGCCGGCAAGGTGATGCGTCTCGACGTCACCGCGCCGGCGGGTCGACCGGTGTTCGTGCTCTTCAGCCCTTTCACCATGCGCGCGGAGCTGCCGCCCTTCGGTGTGCTGCGCCTGGTGTCGCCGGCGACCTTCCTCGGCGCCGTCTCGCCGCCAACCGGCGCGTTCGCGATCGAGCTCGCGGTGCCGTCCACGTTGCTGCCAGGGGCCCTGCCGATGCAGATCGTGACGCTCGACCCGGCGACGGCCGCGATCGAGCTCGGCAATCTCGAGATCGTCGAGCTCTCGCGCGGGTGAGCCGCGCGATCAGCGCAGGCCGAGCACGAGCGTCAACGCGTTCGAGAGGCTCAGGCCGGCGGCGTTCGCGGCCGTGTCGAGCACGACGACCTGCGCGTGGATGCGGTGGCCGCAGAGCCACGGTGCTCCGGGCAGCGCGATGTTCCAGGCGCGCGGGTCACCGCTCGCGGCCAATCCCGTCTCGACGTCGATGCTCACCCGCAGCAGACAGCCGGGCGCGCCGAGGGGTGCCAGGTCGTAGGGCAGGCTCGTTCCGCCGAAGCTCGTCGAAGAGCTGCCGAGCAGTCCGATCGCCGCTGCGGTCATCGGCAGCTGCGAGACCTCGAGGGGGAACGCGGTGCCGAGCACGGGAGTCTGGCCGGTCGGCGAAGCGAGCCGCGGCACTCCCGAGCTGCCCGCGCAGCCGGGACCGAGTGCGACGAGCGCGGCGTCGAGCTCGGGTGAGTATTCGAGGATCGGTGCGAAGAGATCGATCCTCGGGAACACGAGGACGCCGCGCGCGCGGTCCGTCGCCAGCGGTGCCGACACGTCCCAACCCACGAGTCCCGGCGCCGGAGTGCTCAGCCAATCGATGCCGTTCCACACGAAGGTCGTCGGCTCGTGGCTCGCCGAGGCACCGACCAGGACGATCTCCTGCCGGACCAGGTCCCAGGCGAGGGTACGGCCGCCGATGCTCGGGCTCGGCGCGCTCGCGCGCGCGAGGCGCCAGTCGTTGCCATCCCACTCCCAGGTGTCGGTCTGCGTCGCGCCGCCGAAGAGGACCACCACGCCCCGGCGTTCGTCATCGGCCATGCCGTGCTGGATGCGCGCCGAAGGAGCATGCAGGGGGAAGCGTTGGGTCCAGTCGACGCCATCGAAGACCCAGGTGTCGGCGAGCAGGGCGAACGAACCGGTCAGCGCGCGGCCGCCGAAGAGGACGAGCTCACCGCGCGCGGCGTGGTAGCTCATCGCGGCGCGTTCGCGCGGCGGGGGCGAATGGGCGGTGGCGAGAAGGGTCCAATCGCTGCCATCCCATTCCCAGGTGTCGACCGAGGGCGTGTTCGTGTTCGGGTCGCGACCGCCGAAGAAGACGGTGCGCGAGCGCGCGAGGTCCGTGGCGAGGCAGGCCTGCGCGGTGGGGCCTGGTCGATGCGTCGAGCTCATCGCGCGCCAGCGCGTGCCGGTCCAGTGCCAGGTGCCGAGGGCGTTGCGCGTCATCACCGCGTTGTGATGCGGGTCCCAGGCGACCTCGATGCCGGCGGCGTCGAGGATCGGCGCCGATGCCGCAGCGATGGGTTGCCACGCGCTGCCATCGAAGCTGTGGAGCGCGGTGTCGATGCCGAGATGGATCACGCGGCCGAGCGCGGGATCGAACGCGAGGCGATTGCGCACCGTCGAGGAGAAGGTCGCGCTCTCGGGCGGACTCGGCAGGCTCTGCCAGTCGCTGCCGTTCCAACGCCAGACGAGGTTGCCGCTCATCATCACGACCCCACCCGCGACGGTGTCGCTCGCCATGTGGACGACGTTGAGGCTGCCCAGCGTGGGGACGGTGTTCGGGAAGACGCGGGTCCAGTTCGTGCCGTCGAAGAGCCAGGTGTCGTCGAGCGCACCCGCGCTGTTGTTGCCACCGAAGAGGACGATCACGTTGCGCGCGGTGTCGGCGGCGATGGCGAAGGAGTTGCGGCGCGAGGGACCGCCGCTCGCGAGCTGCGACCAGGTGCTGCCGTTCCAGCGCCAGGTCCCCATCGGCGACGAGACGGCGCTCGGCGCTCCCACCAGGATGGTGCCGCGGACCGGATCGAAGCAGCTCGCGAACGCGGTGGCATCGAGCAACGGTGGGGAGCCCTGCGACGCGCCCTCGGTCCAGCGCGTGCGGTCCCACTCCCAGACCCGGGTGCGCCGGGAAGCGAGGCTCGCGTCCGCGTGCATCACGACCAGGCGATCGCGCAGCGGATCGAAGCTCGAGGACAGATTGCCGGGGCTCGTCCCGCTCGGCGCACCGATGCTGCTCTGCCGTGGCCAGGCGTCGGCGACGAGCGCATGCACGATGTCGAGCTGGGCGATCGCGAGCGGTCGGCCGAGTCCCGTGTCGAAGACCAACTGGCTCGCACCCGGCCAGAGCAGACCCGGACTCCGCCAGGTGGATTGCGCGGTCAGCGAGGCGGTGCAGAGGCCTGCCCATCCGAGGACGGACCGGAGGCACTCCCAGGGAAGCGGTGGGTGCATGGGATCGCGGCGCGACGTGGAACTCGCGGCAGCGGCCTGCGCATCTCGCGAACGTCACGCGGAGGCTAGCGACCATCGCGCCGTCGCGCGGGCGCTTGACGTCGATGAGCGCTCGGCCGCAACCGGATCGAGGAGCGGGGATTGGCCCGAAGCAGGGGCCAGGGGACAGAATGCCCCGATGCCTCGCGTACTTTCCGCCCTGCTCGCCCTCGCCGTTCCACTCGCGGCACAGACCACCTGGGTCGTCGACGTCGACAACCGCCCGGGCGCCCAATTCACCGAGCTCGCCGCCGCGGTCGCGGCGGCCGCCCACGGCGACACGCTGCTCGTGCGCGCGGGCTCCCGGCCCTATGCGCCCTTCGCGACGGACAAGGGGTTGCGGATCATCGGGCTCTCGGATCCGGCGATCTTCGCGCGGCGCTTCACGCCGGTGGTGCGCGTGGCGAACCTCCCCGCGGGCGAGACCTTCGTGCTCGATGGCTTCCACGTGCCGCCGGAGAACTCCTTCGAGGCCGTGTTCACGTCGAATGCCGGCGCGATCGTGCTGACGCGGCTGCGCGCGATCGAGTCCTGCAACTGTGGGCCGGGAGTGCTCCTGCCCGCGGGCTTCGCGTTCACCGACTGCGCCCAGGTCGCGATCGACGCGTGCGAGAACTTCGGCAAGCCGGCGGTCGACGTCGTGCGCAGCAACGTCGTGATCACGCGTTCGCGCCTCGGCGTGAACGAAGTCGGCATGGGCTGGGGCAACTGCCTGCACGTGAATGGCGGCGAGGTGGCGGTGGTGGAGTCGGTGCTCGACGCGAGCTACGCGATGGACATCAACGGCCTGGCCCAACCGGCCGTGCGCCTGTTCGCGGGTGCGCTGCGCGTGGGCGCCAGCGCGGCGACGAGCGTGCAGGGCAGCAGCGTGACGGGCATGGCGCACCTGCAGCCCGCGATCGAGATCAGCGGCGGCTCGCTCGAGCTCGATGGCGACGTGCGTCTCAACCCGCTTTACGGCGGCGGCGTGCCGCTGCGCATCCTCGGTGGCAGTTTCACCCTGCGGCAGACGCCGATGGTCGTCGCGAGGTCGGCGGCGACCGCCTCGAGCCTGCAGGTCGATGCGCTCACGACGGCGCGCGCGCCGCTCGTCGTCTTCGCGGGCCTGCCGATCGCGCCGACGGCTGCACTGCCCTTCGGCACGCTCTGGCTCGATCCGTCGGCGAGCCTCGTGCTCGCGGCGGGGATCGCCCCGGCGAACGGGATCGTGGGCGCGTCGCTCGCGCTGCCGGGCGGACCGCCTCCGGGACTCGTCGTCGCCGTGCAGTGCGTCGCGGATCTCGGTGCCGGGCTCGAGCTCTCGAGTCCGTCGCTCGTCGCGCTGCGTTGAGCCGCGGCTCCGCTGCTGCAAGATCGTTCCGAGATGCGGCGGAGGCGCCGTCGGGAAGGGGCGATCGAGAAGGAGAGTCGTTTGCGTTCGAGCGCGGCGTATCCGTCGAACGCCGTATCCAGCTTGCGCTCGAGTGCCGTTGTAGGGTTGCTGCACCGATCGACTGCAACCCTGAAACGACACCATGAAGCGATTCGCACTGTTCCTCTCGTCTCTCTTCCTTGCGGCCGCGGGGAGCGCCCAGGCGCCGCAACTCCAGAGCTTCGATGACATCGGCACCTACAGCGCCGAGTCGGTTCTCGACCTCAACTTCTCCGGTCAGACGAACAACGGCGGCGGCGGCAACAACGGCGGCGGCAATCACGGCGGCCACCACTGCCGCGATCGTCACCCGCGCAAGCACTGCCGACCCGGCTACGACCGTCACCACCGGTACAACCGGGGCTGCAACACCTGCCGCTATCCGCAACCCCGCAGCGTGGACATCTGCGCGCTGCCGGTCGTGACCGATGAGTGCTTCACGGTCAGCGGTCGCTGCCTCGACCTGATCGACGAGGTCCGCTTCGGTTCGCGCCGGCTCGCCGAAGGCGGCACGCTCGGCGAGGGCGGCTGGGGTGTCTCCGAGGACGGCAACGAACTCGAGGTCTGCCCGCCGCAGTGCCTGCCGGCCGGTTGCTACACGATCTACCTGAAGCGCCGTGGCTGCGTGGTCGCGCGCTTCCGCGTCAACCTCTTCGAGCCCACCGAGCCCACGCTGGCCTGCGATGACGAACTGAGCGTCGGCGAGACGCAGTGCATCTACGTCCACGACGGTGGCCAGGCCCGCCCGAACCGCCTCTTCATCCTGATCAGCCCCGACAACACCCCCTCGGTCATCCCGGGCCTCGTCGAGCTCGGCCTCGGCAACAACTTCACCAACTACTTCTGCGGCGTGTCGCTCGAGGGCCCCTGCGCCGTCGAGTGCATCGGTGTGGTGCCGGAGAGCTTCGTCGGCTTCCGCCTCTACTTCCAGATGGTCGTCCTCAACACGAGCGGTCAGTTCCTCCCGCTGCCGGTGACGGACGTCTGCTCGACCGACTACGTGCGCTGATCATCGCGCGTCTCTCGGCCCGAAACGCACGAGGCCGCGTCATCCTGGTGGATGACGCGGCCTCGTGCGTTCGTGCCGGGGCATGTGGGGCATGCCTGCCGGACGACGGGACGATCAGTAGTCCATGTCGTCCATGCCGTGATCGTGGCCGCCGCCGCCGCCGCCCTTCTTCTTCTCGGGCATCACGGAGACCAGCGCCTCGGTCGTCAGGAGCAGAGTCGCCACCGACGCCGCGTTCTGCAGCGCCGTGGACGTGACCTTCGCCGGGTCGATGACGCCGGCCTTGATCATGTCCTCGTAGACCCCGGTCGCGGCGTTGTAGCCGTAGCTGGCGCCCTTGTTGTCCCGGATGTTCTGCACCACGATCGAGCCGTCGACGCCCGCATTGACCGCGATCTGACGGATCGGGGCCTCGAGGGCGCGGCGGACGATGTCCGCACCGATGCGCTCGTCGCCGTTCAGATCGAGCTTCTCGACGACGCTCTGCGCGCGCAGCAGCGCGACGCCGCCGCCGGGGAGGATGCCGCTCTCGACGGCCGCGCGCGTGGCGTGCAGCGCGTCCTCGACGCGGGCCTTCTTCTCCTTCATCTCGGCCTCGGTGGCCGCGCCGACGAGGATCTGTGCGACGCCACCGGACAGCTTGGCGAGGCGCTCCTGGAGCTTCTCGCGGTCGTAGTCGGAGGTCGTGCGCTCGATCTCCGCGCGGACCGCGGCGATGCGGCCCTGCACGTCGGCCTTCTTGCCGTTGCCCTCGATGATGGTCGTGTCGTCCTTCGTCACGACGATCTTCTTCGCCGTGCCGAGCTCGGCGACGCCGACGGTCTCGAGGTTGATGCCGAGGTCCTCGAAGATCGCCTTGCCACCGGTGAGCACCGCGATGTCCTCGAGCATCGCCTTGCGGCGATCGCCGAAGCCCGGTGCCTTGACGGCGCAGCACTTGAAGACGCCGCGCAGCTTGTTCACGACGAGCGTCGCGAGAGCCTCGCCCTCGATGTCCTCGGCGACGATCAGGAGCGGCTTGCCCGACTGCGCGATCTTCTCGAGCAGCGGCAGCATGTCCTTGATCGAGCTGATCTTCTTCTCGTGGACGAGGATGTAGGCGTCCTCGAGCACGCACTCCATGCGGTCGGGATTCGTCACGAAGTGGGGCGACTGGTAGCCCTTGTCGAACTGCTTGCCCTCGACCCAGTCGACCTCGGTCGAGAGGCTCTTGCCCTCTTCGACCGTGATCACGCCGTCCTGCCCGACGCGCTCCATGGCGTCGGCGATCATCTTGCCGATCTCCTCGTCGTTGTTCGCGGCGATGGAGCCGACCTGGGCGATCTCGGTCTTGCCCTTGACCTTCACCGCCTGCTTGCTGATCTGGGCGACGATCGCCGCGACGGCCTTCTCGATGCCGCGCTTGATCGACACCGGATTCGCACCGGCGGTGACGTTGCGGAGCCCCTCTTCGAAGATGGCTTCCGCGAGCACGGTCGCCGTCGTGGTGCCGTCACCGGCGACGTCGGAGGTCTTCGAGGCGACCTCCTTCACGAGCTGGGCGCCCATGTTCTCGTACTTGCCCTCGAGCTCGATCTCCTTCGCGACGGTGACGCCGTCCTTGGTGACCGTCGGGCTGCCGAAGCTCTTCTCGATGATGACGTTGCGGCCGCGGGGGCCGAGCGTGACCTTGACGGCGCGGGCGAGCTGGCGCACGCCGTCGCGGATGCGCTCACGCGCTTCCTGGTCGTAGGCGATCTTCTTGACTGCCATGGTGGTGTTTCCTTTGCCTGCAGTGTTGCGGACGAGCGGTGATGCCGTCGTGCGGTGATTCGGTTGGGGATGCTCGCGTCTCGATCAGGAGACGATGCCGAGGACCTCGTCCTCGGAGAGGATCACGTACTCTTCGCCATCGACCTTCACCTCGGTGCCGGCGTACGAAGAGAAGAGGACGCGATCGTTGACCTTCACGCTGAAGGGCGCGCGGTCGCCGTTCTTCAGCAGGCGACCCGTGCCGAGTGCGAGCACCACGCCCTCGCGCGGCTTCTCCTTCGCGGAATCCGGCAGGATGATCCCGCCCTTCGTGGTCTCCTCGGCGGCGACGCGCTTGATCACAACGCGGTCACCGATGGGGACGATCTTCGTCGCGGACTTGGTCTTGGCCATGGCTGTCTTCGTGGGGCGTGCGATGCGCGCGCTCGTGGATTGGGGTGTCAGGAGTCGTCTCGGAGGGTTCGGACGTGATCCGGTCTGCGGCTGCTCGCGAGGTCGCGCCGTGCTCAGCGAAGACGCCGTCGCCGCAGGAGCGGCCACAGGTCCTCGAGTCGCACCGGCAGGTGGCTCGTCGTGCCGGACGGGCTCGGAGCGCCCGGCGACGTCGCGTTGCCACCCGGCGTGCCGCCGAGGTGGATGCGACGGACCAGCGCGTCGAGAGCGAGCCGCAGTCGGTTCAGGTCCAAGGGTTTGCGAAGGAACTCGACCATGCCGAGCTCGAATGCCCGGCGGGCCTCCTCGCCGCTCGCCTCGCCCGACATGAGGATCGAAGGCACCGGACGGATCTCGGCTGAGATGCGACGGTAGACCTCGAGGCCACTCAGGCCGGGGAGGTGGAGATCGAGGATCGAGCAGTCGATCCGCACCCGCCGCGCCATCTCGAGCGCCTCGTCGCCGCGACTCGCGGCATGGACGTCCCAACCACGCTGGCGCAGGAGCTCGAAGAGCACCGCGCGCAGCGGGTCGTCGTCTTCGACGAGGAGAACAGAGAACGGACGCGTCATGGTCGACCGGACTCTCGGGGGGGCGCCCGCGAGAGCAAGCCGCGTGCCGATCCCCGGCGATCGAGCGCAAGGCCTCTCACCAGGCCAGCTTAGGTCTTTCGATCCGCTTTCCGCGGGGCCTGCATCGACGCCTTCTCTGTCAGCGTGGCAGGCTCGCCCCGGGGGCGCTGTCAGGTTGGCACGACGACGGGCGACGAGGCCTCACTCCTCTTCGTCCTCGTCTTCATCCTCGTCTTCGTCCTCGTCCTCTTCTTCCTCTTCGGCGTCGTCGGTGTCGTCGTCGCCCCAGTCGTCCTCGGCGGCTTCCTCCTCGTCGTCGTCGCCGAGATCGTCCTCATCCTCGTCTTCATCCTCGTCGTCGAGGTCGTCGTCATCGTCGACGTCGTCGGTCTCCTCCTCGCCGTCCTCGAACGACGCGAGGATGCGGTCCCAGTCGGAGACCTCGATGGGGTTGTTGCAGACGAAGCAGACTCCGTCGTTGTCGCGAAGGTCCTCGATCCGGTCGATGGTCTTGTAGACCTCGCCGCATTCCGGGCACCGGATGGCCTTTCCCATGGCAGTGCGTGGCTCCTGGTCGTGGTCGAACGTCGTGGGTGGGCGCAGACGCGCGATTTCGGTTCCTACCACGGCACGGGGGCCAAGCAAGGGGACTGACGGGAAAAAACCCGAGCGTGCCTGACGGAACCGCCTGCGCGTGCCGATAGATCGCCGCGTGGGTCGCACGAACTGGATCCTTCTCGCGTTCGGTCTCGTCGCCTGTCTCGCGCTGACGCTGCTGATGCAGCAGGCGTTGCAGGTGCGGAAGGAGCGCGTCGCCGACCCCGTCGCCGGCGAGATCGACAAGAGTCTCGGGAGCCGGCTCTCCGGCCCCACGCGCTGGCGGATCCGTGACGGCCACGGTGCGGAGAAGACCGGTTGGCTGAAGCTGCAGCCGACCGTCGGCGTGCGCGAGGACAAGCTCGCGCTCGACGCCGGCGAGATCGTGTGGCGGCGGATGCGCAGCGGGATCGGCAGCCTGATCGTGCACTGCGACGCCGGCTTCGGCGAAGCGAGTGCGTTCGCCGTGCCCCCGCCGTGGGAGCCCGGCCGCCCGCTCGTGCGTCTCGAGGGCGAGTCCGCGGGCGAGCGCGTCGCGGAACCTCCGCCGCCGAACCGTCCCGCGACGCCGCGATAGGCCGCGCGCCGGCCGCGCGGCCGCGCTTGAATGCCCCGCGTTGACGAGCCTCACCGCAGCCATCCTCACCGTGCTCGCCGTGGCGCAGCAGGGGGAGCGCCCGGCCGAGCCGGCGCGTCCCGCCGCGCCGATCGTGCACATCGGGGCCGCCCAGGCGCGCCGCGGGATCGTGCGGATCGCGGTGCCGTGGCCGAGGGGTGTGCACCGGGAGCTGTCGGCGCTGCGCATCGGCGAAGACCTCGCACCGTGCGTGACGACCCTGCGCTGGCCCGATGGCTCGGCGGCCGTCACGCTCGCGCACGTGCGGGCGGAGCTCCGCGAGCCGGGTGAGAGCGCGTTGCCCGTCGAAGTCGTTGCGGCGCCGGCGAAGCCGGTGGCCGAGCCGCCGTTCGCGCTGGACGGCGACGTCCCGTTGCAGACGACGCTCGAAGACCTGCACGGGCGTCGCTACATCGCGAGGCTCTCGCCCGATCCGGCTGCGGAGAGCGACGCGCTCCTCTCGTCGTCGCGCGTGCGTGTGCGGAGTTTCCGCGGCCTGCATGCGCGCCCGGTCGAGGGCGGCGTCGAGGTGCTGCTCGCGGCGCAGGCCTGGCTGATCGAGTTCGCCGGCGAGGCCCGCGCCGAGCTCACGTTGGTCCTCGACGGCGATCCGCGGCTCGGCGAACCCGTCAGCGGTCCGGTGCGCATCGCCAGCTTCGCGCTCGAGGCCACGCGGCCCGACGTCGAGCTCGTGCTGCGCGCGCGCGAGGCGCAGGGACGACCGCCGGCGACTCGCGGCGACGACGGCCGTTGGCGTCAGGCCCTGATCGTGCCCGCCGATCTCGCGTACCTCGGCGACCGCTGCGGGAAGACCTTCCGCATCGACGTGCTGTCGACGAGCGCCGCGCCCGAGGCGCAGCGCGAGGCACGCGCCGCACTCCTCGCGCCGCTCGTCGGCTTCGCAGCGCTCGACAGCGTGCGGGCCACCGCCGCGTTCGGCGCGTTCGGCGGCCCGGCGCCGCGCGCGTCCGCACTCGAGCCGCCCGCGCGCACGCGCGTCCTCGCCTGGCAGGATCGCGGCGGCAGCAGCGGCTTGTTCGCGCCGTTCGGCGACGTCTTCGACCCCTCGCGCGATCCCTCACGCGACGCGCCGTCTGCCCTGCACGATGCGCTCCGCTGGCGTTCCCACGAACTCCTCGAGCTCGGTCTCCACGCGGCCGCGCAGCAGACGCTCCGCCCCACGCCGTCGACCGAGCCGCGGTATCCCGCGGAGACCGCGCATCTGCGCGAAGGGCTCGGTCCGCGCGCCCGCCGCCGTCCCCACGGTTGGGCGGCGTTGGGCTACGAGACCTTCGCGGTCGAGCTGCTCTACGACGCGTATTGGCTCACCGGCGACCCGCTCGCACGCCACGAACTCGCGCGCGCGGGCAGCGGCCTGCTCGGCCTCCTGCGTCAGGTCGAGTACCGCACCTCGCGCGGCGAGGGCCTCGCGCTGCGCGCCGGGGTGCTGATCGCGCGCGCGACCGCCGACGCGAACCTGCTCGCCGCGCTGGCGGTTCACGCGCGGACCGTGATCCTGCCGGCCCTCGCCGAGGCGCCGCGCGGGACCTGTTTCCCCCAGCCCGGCCATCCGCGGGCGTTGGGCAGCGAGCTGCCCTTCGACTCCACCGAGCAGATGGCGCAGCTCGTGCTGGGACTCGCCGCGCTCGGCGATGCCCTGCAGGCGCCCGAGCTGCGCGCGGCCGCGGTCGACGTCGCCCGTCGCATCGCGACCGACGGCTGGCTCGAGGGCCACGGGCCCGCGGCATGGATCTCCGCGCGCGCGTTCCAGGTGCGTCTCGGTCCGAGCGGTGACGCCGCGCGATCGGGACTGCTCGGCGCTCTCTCCGCCGCCTTCGTCATCGCCCATGGGATCGCGGGGTCGGAAGACGACAGGAGCCGCTTCGATCGTCGCGTCGAAGAGCTGCGACAGGACCCCGCCATGCCGCCCCTGGAAGCGACGCTCGGGGATCCGTGGTTCCAGCTCGTCCATGACCGCCGGCGACCGATCCGGTGAGTTGCCTCGTCTACACCTTCGCGACGGCACCGGGTCTCGAGCCCGTGCCGGACGCCGCGCCTTGGGCGGTTCTCGCGCGTCAATTGCCGCGCCAGCTCGTGCTCTGCTTCAACGGCGACACCGATCGCGGCGCACGCTTCGTGCCGTTGCTCGGTGTGCTCGACGGTCGTCGACGCTTCCTCGAGCCGATCGGCGCGATGCCGTCCGAGTTCCTGCGGCAGATCGCCGTCGAGGGGGCACAGGGGCTCGTCGTCGCCGGGCTGCTCGCCGCGGATCAGCTCACGATCGACGTCTTCGAGCTCCCGGACCACGTCGAGCGGCTCCACCTCGAGTTGCCCTTCGACCCGCGGGATCCGTGGCCCGCGCTGCGCCGCGCCGCCTTCGAGATCGGTGAGTCCTTCGGCGTGCGCGATCCGCGGCGCGGCACACCTGCGCTCTCCGGCATCGCGTTGGTCCGTTGGCTGGAGGCGCGTGATGCGTTGCTCGCGCTCGAGGCGAAGCTGCTGGGGATCGATCCCGTGCGCGCGCTCGACGCGGCGCGCCTGGCGCTCGAGTCCGCACCGAGTTCACGCGATGCGCAGGACGTGTTCCGCGACGTCGTCCGACAGCTCGGTCGCAGCGGTCTCCTCGATGCGCTGATCGCGCGCGAGATCGAACGCGCGCTCTACGCCGCGGCCGCGCCGCCGGAGCTGACGATCGAAGCGGCGCGTCACGTCGAGGCCTCGATCGGCCCGGGCGCCGCGGCCGACCTCTGGCAACGCGTCGCGCTGGGCTCGATCGACGATCCCGAACTGCTCGGGCAGGCCTCGTCGTCGCTCTTCTCCGCGGGTCGCGTCGATCTCGTGCGCGCATTGCTGCGCAGCGCGGTGGAACGCGGGGCGCGCGATCCCAACCTGCGCGCGCAACTCGCGGCGGTCGAGGACGTCGGAGGCGATCCGCAGCAGCGCGATCGCATCCTCGGCGAACTCTGGGCCGAGTCGAAGGACGGGCTGCCGCCGCGCGTGGCGCGCCTGGTGGCATCGTGGCTCGTCGATCGCGACTCCGCGGCGGAGGCCCTGGCACTCCTCGATCGCGTGCAGGGTCCGGACGCGGAGATCCCCGGCATCTGGCTCGAGCGGGGGCGTGCGCTCGTCGCCCTCGGACGCGTCGACCCCGCACGCCGAGCCCTCGAGCGCGCCCTGGAACTCGGGCCGAGTCCCGAAGGCGGCGCCGAATGCCGTCGCCTGCTTGCGCTCTGTGCGACCGGCGACCTCGTGCCCATGTTGCTCACGATCGAGCGCACGCTGAACGGCGGCGAACGAGAACTCGCGCTCGACCTCGCGCGGCGACTCGCGCGCCGCAGCCCGCGCCTGCCCGAAGCCTGGGTGATGCTCGGCGTGGTCCGCCACGCCCTCGGGCAACGGTGGCGCGCCGGGCGCGCATTCCGTCGCGCTCTCGCGATCGATCCGCGTTGCGCCGATGCGCACGGCCGGCTGGGAGCGCTCCTCGTCGAAAGGAATCGACCCGTCGAGAGTCTCGTGAACCTGCGTCAGGCGGTGACGCTCGCGCCGCACGATCCATCCCACTGGCTCTCGCTCGCGATCGCGTTCGCGAGGCTCGGTCGTCGGGAGGATGCGCTCGAGGCGCTGAAGCGAGCTCGCGAGTGTGGCGCGCGGCCTGACGAACTCGCACGTGCGACGCGGCGCGCGGGGGTTCCCGCGACCACGACCGACAGCGACGGCGACGAGTGACGCACTGCAGCGCATGCGGGTTCGCGTCGGAGCGGTCTCGCGATGCGTCGAGGCGGAACCGCGAAGGCCGCCTGCCGGGGAACGCCCTTGCACGCCGAAGCGTCCAAGTCCAGGATTCCGCCCCTCGCCTCGCGAGCGCCTTGGTGTCGGTCGAAGAGTCCACCAGGTCATGACCGCTGCGCTCTGCGGCAAGGGCTCCGGATCACCCCGGCCAACCACGGACTAGCTTGTCTGTGGCAAACTCCGTCGCCGCGCGCGCGACGGGCACGGGTGCAATGCGCGCGACGTCCCCTGCCAAACTCGTCACCCCTCGACCCTCTCCGGAATGAATCCCCTCATGCGTCCCGTCTACACCCTGGTCCCGGCACTCGCCGCGTTGACCTTGCCGCTCGCGGCACAGACGACCTCCCAACGGCTCGACGGTCTGCTCGCCGACAACGCCTTCGGCCGCAGCGTGGCATCGATCGGCGACATCGACGGCGATCGTCGCGATGACTTCATGGTCGGCGCGGACTGGGTGGATTCGAACTCCCAGAACAGCGGCACGGTCTACGTCTACTCGGGAGCGACGCGCACGCTGCTCTTCTCCCTCGATGGTGATTCGATCGGCGACTTCTTCGGCTTCAGCGTCGCCGGTGCGGGCGACGTCGACAACGACGGTGTCCCCGACCTGATCGTCGGTGCCTACGGCGATGAACCGCCGACGAATCTCGACACCGGCGCGGTCTATGTCTACTCGGGCCGCACGCAGGCGCTGATCTGGCGCTTCGAGGGCAGCGGGCTCGAGTCGCGGCTCGGCTACAGCGTCGGCGCGGCGGGCGATGTCAACGCCGACGGCTACGCCGACATCATCGGCGGCGCGTACTCGGACAACACCGCGGGCTTCTCCGCGGGCCAGGCCGTCGTGTGGTCGGGCAAGGACGGCAGCGTGATCTGGACCTTCAACGGCGCCGGCGCGGGCCACTACCTCGGCTTCGGCGTCAACGGCGCCGGTGACGTCGACAAGGATGGCTTCGACGATCTGATCGTCGGGGCCGTGGGCGACGGCGCGAACGGGTTCCTCTCCGGCACCGCGCTCGTCTACTCGGGTCGCACCGGTGCCCAGCTCTGGCGCTTCGACGGCCAGGGTCAGGATCTCCAGGGCGCGAGCGTCGCGAGCGCGGGCGACGTCGACGGCGACCTTCACGACGACGTGATCGTCGGCGCGCCCTTCGCGGACGACGCCGGCAGCGACGTCGGTTCCGCGCGCGTCTATTCGGGCCGCACGGGGGCGCTCCTCCACACGCTGACCAACGGCAACGTCCCGGGTCTCCTCTTCGGCTACCCGGTCGCCGGTGCGGGCGACGTCGACGGCGATGGCCGCGGCGATCTGCTCGTCACCGCGCTGCTCGGCACGGTCGGTGTCACGCCGGTCACCGGCGGTGTCTACGTGTTCTCCGGTGCGACGGGCAACCTCATCGAATCGCTCGGCCTCGGCGGCATCGCCGATGCCTTCGGTTGGGGCCTCGCCAGCGCGGGCGATGTCGACGACGACGGCTTCGACGAGATCCTGGTCGGCGCACCCTTCGCCGACTTCACCGGTGTGCAGGCGGGATCCGCGTACGTCATCGATCTGAACGCGATCGGCACACCGCCGAAGGCCTACGAGTACGGCATCGCGTGCCCGGGCAGCAACGGCAAGGCCCCGCACATCGGCCATCGCGGCCGCGCGGCGATCGGCGAGACGCTCGAGATCACGCTCCGCGGCACGCTGCCGAACGCGCCCGTGGTCGTCAACATGGGTCTGCCGATGAACCTCGCGCTGGACTCCTACGGCTTCACCGGCTGCACGCTCTACGCGAGCAACGACGGCTTCGTGATCGTCCGCACCTCCGGGCCGCTGGGCGTGTTGGACTTCGATCCGCTGCTGATCCCGAACACGCCGAGCTTCGTCGGGCAGTCGTTCGTCGCGCAGTGGATCTGCCTCGATCCCGCCGCGAACGTCGCCGGCTACGCGTTCTCGAACGCGGCCGAGTACACCTTCGGCAACTGATTCCGAAGCGGACCGCGGCGGCCATCGACGGGCCCGCGCCGATCGGCGCGGGCCCGTCGTCGTTCCGGGGCACGCTGCGGCGGGCGAACGGCGACGGCGCTACGCTCCGCGCCCACTTCGCGATGCAACCGCGCGCGCGCTGCGTGCGAAGCCTCGCCCTCTCCGCCATGGACGACCCCCTCCTGCGCTGGCGCGCCGAGTTCCCCATCGTCGAGCGCACGAACTACCAGATCAGCAACTCGCTCGGCGCGATGCCGCGCCGTGCCCGCGAGCGCCTGATGGAGTTCGCGGATCTCTGGGAGACACGCGGCGTGCGGGCCTGGGGCGATCGCTGGTGGAATCTGCAGTTCGAGTTCGCCGCGTCGATCGAGCGCATCCTCGGCGTCGCGGCCAACACGGTGTCGATGCACCAGAACGTGGCGATGGCATCGCAGGCGATCCTGTCCTGCTTCGCGTTCGAGTCGCCCCGCAACCGCATCGTCTACAGCGAGCTCAACTTCCCGTCGGTGATGTACCTGTACGAGCAGCAGGTGCGGCGCGGGGCGGAGATCGTGCGCGTGCCCTCCGGCGACGGGATCACGATCGACACGCAGCGCCTCTGCGACGCGATCGACGAGCGCACCCGGCTCGTCCCGATCAGCCACGTGCTTTTCCGCAGCGGGTACATCCAGGATGCCCGCGCCATCGTCGAGAAGGCGCGGCGCGTCGGGGCGTTCGTCGTGCTCGACGTGTTCCAATCGGTGGGCGCCCTCCCGCTCGCGCTCGCCGACTGGGGTGTCCATGCCGCGGTCGGTGGCGCGCTCAAGTACCTCTGCGGCGGTCCCGGCAACTGCTTCCTCTACGTCGATCCCGCGGAGCGCGCGGCGTTGAAGCCCGGTTTCACGGGCTGGGCCGCGCACAAGGACCCCTTCGCGTTCTCGACGGCCGGTCAGGACTGGCGGGACGACGGCGGCCGCTTCCTCAACGGCACGCCGAACGTGCCCGCGCTCTTCGCCGGCATCGAGGGGACGAAGATCGTCGCCGAGATCGGTCTCCCCGCCATCCGCGCCAAGAGCCTGCGGATGACCGCGAAGATGCTGGAGCGCTGCGATCGCCACGGCTTCGCCCTGCGCTCCCCGCGCGCGGCCGAGCAGCGCGGCAACCACGTCTCGATCGACGTGCCCTTCGGCTACGAGATCTGCCAGGTCCTCAACGCGCGCGACATCGTCTGCGACTTCCGGCCCGGTGCCGGCATCCGGCTCTCCCCGCACTTCTACACCCGCGACGACGAGGCGGTCGCGGCGGTGGACGCCATCGCGGCGATCGCGGCGTCCGGCGAGTACCGCGCGTTCGTCGGGCAGCCGCGGAAGCCGGGATGAGGGCGGCGGACCGCCGCTGCCCGGACTTTTCCGCGCCCGACGGCGTCGCTAGCATCCGCGCCCGTTCCCGGTCGTGAGAAGCAACGTCGCGGACCCCTGCGGGTCGCCACGCCCATTCGAGCCGCCGAGACCTGTCCAAGGACGCGCGCTTTGCGGCGTCGCGTGTCCGTCGTTCGCAGTGCGGTGGTCCGGCGCAGGCCCGACCCCCGGCGAGCCGCCAGGACCCGAGCGAGCGGGACGAGGACTCCACGCTCGAGCGAGGGCCCAACCTCACGCGAGACAGTCCCCGAGAAAGACCAATGGGCAAGCGACTCTTCGTCGGCAACCTCTCCTACGACACGACGGAAGACACCCTGATCGAGCACTTCGAGAAGGACGGCCGGCAGGTGACGAGCTGCCGGATCATGACGGACCGCGACACGGGTCGCTCGCGCGGCTTCGCGTTCGTCGAGTTCGCGACCGATGACGAGGCGGCGGCCGCGATCGAGGCGATGAACGGCGTCGAGGTCGACGGCCGCCCGATGCGCGTGAACGAAGCCCAGGATCGTCCGGCCCGTCCCGCGGGCGGTGGTGGTGGCGGCCGCGGCGGCTACGGCGGTGGTGGTGGCGGCGGTGGCCGGCGCGGTGGCGGCGGCGGTGGCCGCGGTGGCTATGGCGGCGGCGGCGGTGGTGGTGGCGGGGGCTACGGCTCGGGCGGCGGCGGCGGTGGCGGCGGTGGCCGTCGCGACTGGGACCGCGGTGGCCGCGACAACGACCGTGGCGGGCGCGATTTCGACCGCGGCGAGCGCTGGTGAGCGCACGGGTGCGGTGAGCCGGCGGCCGCGTAGCATCGCGCGCCGCCGATGACGCGCCGCATCTGGGACATCTCCGAACCCCTCTCGCCCGCGACCGCGGTCTTCCCCGGCGACACGCCCTTCTCGCAGGACTGGGTCCTGCGCATGGCCGAGGGCGCGTCGTGCAACGTCTCGACGATCCGGCTCTCCGCACACTGCGGGACACACACGGACGCACCGTTGCACTTCGCGCCCGATGCGCCCGCGATGGCCGAGGTCGAGCTCGAGCGCTACCTCGGACCCTGCCGCGTGATCGAGGTGCGCGGCGACGGCGAGCCGCCGCTCGTGAACGTCGAAGCGCTGGACCCGGCGCTGCTCGTGGGGGTCGAACGCGTGCTGCTCAAGACGAGCGCGCGCCACGATGCCACGGTCTTCGAGCCGCGCTTCGTCGCGCTCGGGCTCGCCGCGGCGGAGCGGCTCGTGGCATCGCGGATCAAGCTCGTCGGCATCGACACGCCGAGCATGGATCACGCGACGTCGAAGGAGCTCGCCGCGCACCACGCGCTCTTCGCCGGTGGCGTCGCGATCCTCGAGAACCTCGATCTCAGCGCCGTGCCGCCGGGTGACTACGAGCTGATCGCCCTGCCCTTGAAGATCGTCGGTGGCGACTCTTCGCCGGTGCGCGCCATCCTGCGTGACCTGCCTTCGCGATGAACCCGATGCTCCGCCGTTCGCTCCTCGCCGTCATCACCCTCGCGTCCTCCGCCTGCCACGTGAGCCGCGAAGGTTCCTCCTGGACGCGGACCACGCTGCTCGCCCAGCCCGGGGAGTCCGCGCCCCTCGACCCGGCCGAGTTGAACTTCGCGTTCTGGAACCTCGAGAACCTCTTCGATGCGGCCGACGACGCGGCCAACCCCGGCGACGACGAGTTCCTCCCCGCGGGGGGTTGGACCGAGGACCGCTACGGGCGCAAGCTCGAGCACCTCGCGGGTGAGATCGCGACCGTGGCACCACACGTGATCGGCTTCGCCGAGGTCGAGAACCGCCGCGTGCTCGACGACCTGTTCGCGCAGCCGCGGCTGGCGGGTCAGGGATGGATCGTCGTCCATCGGGACTCGCCCGATCCGCGTGGGATCGACGTCGCCCTCGCGTGCCGCGCGCCGTTCGCGGTCGAGGACGGCGAAGGCGCGGTGGTCCTGCACCCGGTGCAAGGCGCCTCGGGGCCTTCGCGCAGCGTCCTCGAGGTCGTCCTGCGTGCGGGCGCCGCGCGGCTCACGGTCCTCGTCAACCACTGGCCCTCACGCGGTGGCGACAAGGACGGTGCCTTCCGCGCGCTGGCGGGCCAAGCCGCCAAGGCCGCGGTGCTCGCCGCGATCGAGCGCGAGAAGACGCAGGGTCACGATGCCGACGTGTTGATCGTCGTGGACCTCAACGACGATCCCTGGGATGCCTCGGTGGTGAAGTCACTCGGCGCGGTGCGCAGCCGCAACGCGGTCCTGAACCGACGCGAAGGCGTGCCGCTGTGGAACGCGTCGTGGTCGCTGCTCGCCGAGCCCGATCTCGGCACGCTCTACTACAACCCCGAGTGGACCTGGAACGTGTTCGACCAGTGCATCGTCTCGCGCGGACTGCTCGACGACGCCGGGTTCCGCTTCGTCGAAGGCTCGCTGCGCGTGCACGGCCCCGATCACGTGCGCGACGACAAGCGTCGCCCCAAGTGGTTCCGCAAGGGTCGCGACGACCAGTGGACCGAGGGCTACAGCGACCACCTCATGGTCACCGGACGCCTGCGGCTCGCGGACAAGCCCTGAGTCGTTCAGCGCCGCCTGCGGCGGATGACGGCGGCGAAGAAGCCGTCG
The DNA here is from genome assembly GCA_020848735.1 of Planctomycetota bacterium. Taxonomy (GTDB): domain Bacteria; phylum Planctomycetota; class UBA1135; order UBA1135; family UBA2386; genus JACRLW01. The sequence continues at coordinate 25,406 of JADLHO010000010.1, forward strand.
GTCGCGTGGCGATGGGGGAGCAGTCGGAGGACGGTGCCGCTCGCATCGGTGATCGGCGCGGCCGCCGCGGTGCCGAGGATCTCCGCGACGCGGACGAGTTCGAGCGTCGCATCGCGTGCGAGCACGCGTTCGACCTGGCGCTCGTTCTCGTCGGCGAAGAGCGTGCAGGTCGAGTAGACGAGGCGGGCGCCGGGCGCGAGGCACGCGAGCGCACGGTCGAGCAGCATCGCCTGGGTCGCCTGCAGGTTCTCGAGGCTCGACGGACGGAGCGACCAGCGGGCGTCCGGACGTCGCCGCCAGGAACCGATGCCGCTGCACGGCACGTCGAGCAGGATGCGGTCGGCGCTCCGCGCGAAGCTCGTGACCGCGTCCGGCCAGCTGTCCTCGGCGACGGCGAGCGAGCGCACGTTCGCGGTACCGGCGCGGCGGCGGCGCTCGACGAGGCTCGCGAGGCGCCGCTCGTTGGGGTCGATCGCGAGCACTTCGCCCTGGTTCGCGAGCGCGGCCGACAGGGCGAGCGTCTTGCCGCCCGCGCCGGCGCAGGCGTCGAGCACGCGACCGCGCGGCGGTGGTGCCACCACGAGACAACCGAGCTGGCTCGCCTCGTCCTGTTGCTCGAAGGCCCCGCTCTGGAACGCGCGACTCGAGAACAGGGTGATCGCGCCGAGCGCGACCAGGCCGTGTGGTGCGAACGCGGTCGGCCGGGTCGGCACGCCCTCCTCCGCGAGCGCGTGCGCGAGGGCCTCGCGGCTCGCGACCTTCAGCAGGTTCGCGCGCAGGGTCAGCGGTGGTTCTTCGTTGAGGCTCGCGGCGATCGCGGCCGCCTCGTCGCCGAACTCGGCGCGGAAGCGCGCGGCCAGCCAGTCGGGAATCGACCACGTGAGTCCGAAGCGCGTGTCGGCGTCCCGGGCGCGCGCGATGCGCAACTCGGCCTCGGCGACGAACGACCAGTCGATGCGCGGCAGGCGGCGGCCGGCCTCGTCGACGTCGATCTCCCCGTCGAGCAGCAGTGCGGCGACGTAACGCGCGGCTTCCCGCAACTCGAGCGGCGGTGAACGGCCGGGGCCACGCCCGCGGATCGCGCCCTCGAGCGCGAAGTCCAGGCGCCGCTCCTGCTGGAGCACGCGGTAGCAGCGGCGGGCGGCGAGGCGGCGATCGGCGGCGCCGAGCTCGCGTTGCGGCAGGACCTCGCCGAGCACGTCGCGCAGCCGCCGTCCGCTGCGCAGGCTCGCCTCCCGCAGTTCGATGACCAGCGATTGCAGCGCGCGCTCGTCGAGGGCGCGCGCTGCGGCGGGTTCTGGATCGCTCAACGCCTTGCGTCCTCGTCAGCGGAGCAGGCGGAAGCCCGTCCGGCCGAAGGCCGCGGGCAGCTGCTGCACCGGCTCGAGCGTGAAGTCGAGCCCCGTGAGGTTCGTCGCATCGCTCGCGATCTCGACGAGCTCCGGCGTGTCCGAGTTCGGCCAGATGCCGAAGATCTCGCTCTCGTCGCCGATGAGGTCGTCGTTGTCGCGATCGGTGCCGGCGACGAGCAGGTAGCTCCCCACCGCGATCGGCGAGTCCGAGGACGACTGCATCGTGTACTGGAAGCTCTGCGCCGCGCTGGTCTGCGTCTGGAAGACCGTGGTCAGCGAATCGAGGTCGACGAGCAGCACGTAGATGATGTCGGTGTTCGCCGCGGTGCCCACGCTCATCGAGACGGTGACGCGCTTGCCGGTCGCGCCGGTCGCGGCGATGTCGACGAACGCGGAGTAGTCGCCTGCCGGCAGGACGCCGCGCGTCACGGCGAGTTGGAGTCGATCATGCGTGATCGATCCGCCACCCCCGGCGGCGACGAACGTCGCCGCGAGCCATCCCGTCGGTTGGCCGGCGGTGTAGCCGATCGTGCTGTTCGCGACATCGACGGTCAGCACGCCCGTCCCATCGTTGAAGAGGCTTACCTCTGCGCTGGTGTTGGTCGCGCCGAAGTTCACGCCGCCCGGGGTCGCGCGGAGCACGGCGCCGATCGGGAACGAGTTGCCGGCGTCGCGCAGCGCGGCGACGGGGTCGACGAGTCCGAACCCGAACGTGTTGTCGCGCCCGGCGGTCCCGAGGTCCTTCACGTTGGTCGTGAGGAAGGTCTCGAGCTGCGCGGGGGTGAAGTTGGAGTCGACCGCGAGCAGCAGCGAGGCGATGCCCGCGACGTGCGGACACGCCATCGAGGTGCCGTTCTCGAAGACGTAGATGGGATTGCGGCTGACGTCGACCGAGCACGACAGCACGCCGTCGCCATAGCTGTCGCCGTTCTGGTCGACGGTCAGATCACCACCCGGTGCGACGACGTCGACGGTCGGCCCGGTGTTGGAGTAGGGCGCGAGCTGCTCGTCGAAGCGCACGGCGCCCACGGAGAGGTTGGTCGAATACGAGGCGGGGTAGCCCGGCGCGCTCGTCGCCTCGTTGCCCGCCGCGCAGATCACGAAGAGCCCGGCCGCGCGCGCATCCGCGTAGACCTGCTCCTCGACCGTGCTGCTCGACGGCCCGCCGAGGCTCATGTTCACCACGTCGGCGCGGCCCTTCGGCACGGCCGGCGCCTGCGGCGTGGTTCCCGAGGCATTGGACAGCCCCGCCGCGTACTTGACCGCCTCGAGGATGTCGGCCGAGGTGCCGCCGCCCTGCCCGAGCGCGCGCAGCGCCATCAGCTTGCAGGCCCAGTCCACGCCGGCCACGCCCGTACCGTCGTTGCTCCTGGCACCGATCGTTCCGGCGACGTGCGTGCCATGCCAGCTGCTATTCGGCGGCTGCGAGAGATCGCCGGCGTCCTCCGGATCGTTGTCGATGCCGTTGCCGTCGCGCGCGCGGGCCGCGGAGCTGATGAAGTCGTAGCCCTGCACGAGACGCCCCGAGAACTCGGGATGCGTGCTCACGATGCCGGTGTCGATGATGGCGACGACGATCGACGCACTGCCGGTCGTCTCCGTCCAGGCCTGGTCCATCCGCAGCTGCGCGTAATGCCACTGCAGGCGGTAGTAGGGATCGTTGGGCTCGAGGGGCGGCCGCGTGACCGGCACGGCAGGTCCGCCGACCGCGAAGCGCAGCCAGTTCGGACTCGCGGCGCGCACGCCCGGCAGCCGCTCCGCGCGGAGTGCGGCGAGGCAGGTCTCCATCTCGAGACTCCACTCCACCGGTGCGCCGCTCGCGACGCTCACGAAGGACTCCGCGGACCGCACGCGGTGCACGCCGAGATCGCTCGCGCCGCGCGGCGCCAGCGGCTGCAGTTCGAGACCCGCCAGGGCGAGGTCACCGGGCTCGATCGGCACCGTCTTCGTGCGCTGCATCACGACGACCTCACCCGCGGCCATCGGGTGGCCGGCGCCGAGCCAGGCCGCCTGCACCGCGTTGCGCTGCTCAGGCGCGTTCGCGCGGACCGGCAACACGAGCACATCCTGGACATCCGTCCGATCGGCGACGGGCAGGGCTTCGATGGACCAGCTGCAGGCGGCGCCGTCGGCTGCCACGCAGAGATCGAGTTCGAGGGCGGCTTCGACCACGAGCGTGCGATCGCTGCCCGCGTCCACGCGCGCGGCGAGGCGTCCGGTCCGCGACTCGAGCAGATGGAGGCTCGCGCGCCCGTCGGCGATGAAGCGGAGCGCGAGCCGGCCCGGCGTGAGCTCCGCGCGGCGCACGTCGCGCGGATCGCCCGCTCCGACCACGCCCTCGAGCCTCCGGCCGACGGCCATCGCACCGACGGCGCGGGCGTGGAACCAATCGTCGTCGCCGCGCTCGTCGAGCTGCTCTCCGCCGCCCACCCCGAGTTGCGGGATGGTGAGCGTTCCCGAGAGGCGCGGACCGGTGGGACCTCCGCCGCCACCGCCACCGCCGCAGCCGGCGACGACGAAGGCGAAGAGGAGGACTGGAGCGGACAGACTGCGGGGCAGAGTGGAACGCATGGCGAGGCGCATGGGGCAGCGCATGGACGAGGAGCGCACCGAACGTGCGGCGCGTGAGCGGAACAGCGGGGTCATTGAAGCGCCGCCGCACGCCCTCGTCGATCGCCGACTTGCCCCGCGCCCGCGGTGCGCCGACGCTGCCGCCGCATGAAACGCGCGATCAACCCCGCGGAGCTGTGCCGTCCCGTCGGCTTCCAACACGGTTGGCTCGTCGAGAGCGGCGGTGGCGCCCGCACGCTCTACCTCGCGGGACAGTGCGACTACGACCAGGCGGGTGCGGTGCGGCACCGCGGCGATCTCGTCGGCCAGCTCCGCGGCGCGATGGCGAACATCGGCCACGTGTTGCGCGATGCCGGCATGACCTTCGACGACGTCGTGCAGCTCGACTTCTACGTCCGCAGCCGCGACGACTACGCGGCGGCCCGGCGCGAGATCGGCGCGGCGTGGAAGACGCTCTGCGGACGCCACTACCCCGCGATGGCGATGTTCATGGTCGTGTCGCTGCTCGACCCGGAGGCGCTGATCGAGATCCAGGGCATCGCGGCGCAGTGATGCACGGACCTCAGAACTGCACGCCGCCGCCCAGGCTGAGGAAGCCGCCGTAGCCCACGGTCTCCGTCGGCCAGCCCCAGAGGAAGGCGCCCAGGGCGATCTCGCCGACCGCGACGCGGGCGACTTCGATGCCGAAGGTCGCACGCACGATGCCGAGCGCGCCGCCGCTGTCCTGGACGAGCGAGTCGAAGTCGAACACGGCGGCGCCGGCGCCGATGCCGATCCGCGGCGAGATCGCGAAGTTCTCGCCGCCGCTGCGCACGCCGATCGACGCGATGGCGCCGAGCAGATGCGTGTCGACGCCCGCGCCCGTGAACGCGTCGCTGTGGCTCGTGGTCGCGTAGAAGGGCTCGACGGCGAACGTCGTGCCTTCCTCGTCGACGTCTTCCAGCCTGGCCGCGAGCCAGAGGCCGTCCCCGGTGTCGAGCTCGGCGTCGAACTCGCGACCACCCCGCAGCTCGAACTCGTCGAGGTCGGCTTCGACGCTGAGCGCCGGCACCCAGGCGGCCGTCACCGCGTGCCGATCGAACCCGAGCGAACATGCCGGGGAGAGCGCGGCGCTGACGAGCGACACGACGAGCGCGAGGCGACGCATGCCGCGCAGGTTCGCGCGGCGCATCGCCCTGGGCAAGCCTGCTCAGAGGATGCGGATCTCGAGCCCGTTGCTCGCGCCGATCGCGCCGCTCGGCGCCGCGGCATCCGCGCAGATGACCTGTGTGAACAGCGAGCCGGCGCTCAGCGCCGGGGGCAGGGCGAAGGTCAGGCGCGCACGGCCGTCGGCGCCGAGCGCGAAACCCGCGCTGATCGGCGACTGCACGAGCAGGTGGCAGGTGCCGAGGATCGGGGTCTGTGCGGGAGCCAGTCCGAGCAGCAGGATCGAGCTCGCGCCGGCGGGGCCATCACCGATCAGGAGCGAGAAGGTCTCGCCGGCCGCGGGCCGACCGTCGCCGGCGAGGATCGGAGTGCGGCCGTTGCCGCCGGGGCAGCCCTGGCCGTAGCGCAGCGACGCGATCGGATCGAGGCGGAACACGACGGCGCTCGTCGTGTCCGCCGAGCGGCCGCGTCCGACGATCTGACCGTGGTCGTTGATCGCTGCCGCTTCCTCGAGCGACCAGCCGAGCACGTCGGCGGGCTCGATCAGCTTCGCGAGCTCCTGCATGCCGCGGGTCGCCGAATGGAGGAAGGCCCGCTTGCCGGTCCCGCCGCGCGCTGCCGAGAAGCCGACCACCTGCCCGAGGTCGTTGATCCCGGAGCCCACGCTGTGGACGTCGCCCGGCAGCGTTCCGAGGTCGACCATCGCCGTGCCGTCGATCCGGAACGCATGCGGCGCCGCGAAGCCCAGGTCGGCGGACACACCGCAGATCTGGCCGTGCTCGTTCACGTCGTTCGCCGTCGACCACGCGTGGCCGGGCAGCGCGCCGAGGTCGCGCATCGCGGCGCCGGCCTGCCACGCGAAGGCGCGACGTCCACCGCTGCTCACGAAGGACTCGCCGACGACGAGGCCGTGGCGATTGATCGCGTACGCGTAGCTCGCGGAGCCGCCGAGCGTGCCGAGGTTCACCATGCCGGCGGCCTGCGTCCACACGAAGGCACGGCCGTAGCCGAGCGTCGAGTAGCGCGTCGTCGTGCCTACCACCTGCCCGAGATCGTTGACGTCGGCGGCCGTCGAGTTCGCGAAGCGCGCCTGCGGCACGTTCGTGTGGTGCGTCATGAAGACGTTCTCGAAGCCGATGCCGCCGGTGATGAGTCCGGACGGGCTGATCGCGGTCACGTCGTTGGCGGCGACGACCTGGAAGCCGGCGTAGTCGGAGTGGAAGAACGCCGTGCCCGCGACTCCGACCGCGATGCCGTCGTCGTTGATGTCGCTCACCGCGACCGACGTGTAGGGAGCGACCGCCAGCACGCGCATCGCGTAGGTGGGGCCGGCCCAGACCTCGATCGTCGCGCTCTTGCTGCCGACGAAGGAACTCGCCGTGATCGACACCGTGCCGTCCGGCGCGGTGGCGGGAATCGCGTAGGTGAACGCCGCGTGACGTGCGCCGGCAGGCACGAGGACCGTCGGCGGCAGCGCGATCGACGAAGTCGGCGTGCCGCTCAACGTCACGAGCACACCGCCGCTCGGCGCCGGGCCGTCCACGGTCACCGTCCCCGTCTGCAGCGTGCCGCGGCGCGCGCGCGTGACGCCCATGCCGAGGTAGGCGAGGCCGAGGAACGCATCGTCGACCCGCACGACGAACGCATCGGTCTGTCCCGCGCGCGCGGGCTGCACGACCCCCGGCGTGGGTGTGATCACCGAGGACGACGAGCCGTGCCCGGCGAGCCACGCCGAACCGTTGCCGTCGATCGCGAGCCCTGCGAGCGAATGCGAGCCGATGGCCGCGAGCTGCTCGCTGCACCAGGCGCGGCCGTCGGGAGCCATCGTCACGACGCGGGAACCGTTCTGCGTTCCGCCGCCGGGGACCCGCCCCGCGTGGAGCAGCACCGGATAGCCCGCGGCGTCCACGCGGAGGTCGACCACCGCGTCGCCGAGCTGGGGCACGCCGACGAGCGTGCTCCAGCGCAACGTCGTGAGGTTGAAGTCGAGGCGCGAGAGGAAGCCCTCCGAGTCGGCGGAGGTGTCGCTCGCACCCGGCCAGGCCCAGACCATCGCATCGGTCGTGCGCGGGAAGTCCTTCCGCCGGGTTCCACCCGCGACGTAGACGTCGCCGCCGGTGCTCGCGAAGGCGACGGCGTTCGGCACCGAGGGGAAGCGCGTCGAGGCGATGACCGACGAGAGGGCCGGGTCGAAGATCGTGACGTAGCCCTGATCCGCGGGGTTCGTGTCGTAGGCGCCCTGGCTCACGGGGTGGTTCGCGCTGCTCGTGCTGCCGCCGACGAGCACGAGACCGATGGAGTCGATCGACAGGCACTCGGCGCGATCGCTGCCCGCGCCGCCGAAGTAGCTCAGGGTCTGGAGCGTGCCGGTTCGGCCGTACTTCGCGAGGTACGCGTCGTCGTAACCGCCGAGTCCGGTCTGCATCGCGTTCTGCACCGGCAGGTCGGTCGACGTGGTCGAGCCGACGACCAGCGCCTCGCTCGTGGTGTCGAGCACGACGTCGCCGCCGAACGCGAGGTTGCCCGAGAGTCCGCTCCAGAGTTCGCGACCGCTGCCGCCGAGATACGTCGAGAACACGAAGCCGCCGCCGTTCGCCTGCAGGCGGCAGACGAAGGCGTCGTAGCCGCCGCCCTTCGTCGGCTGCGCGGCGTTCGCCGTGACGGGGAAGTCCGTCGCGTCGGTGTAGCCGGTGATCACCGGCTCCTGCGCGGCATCGACCGCGATCGCGACGCCCGCCTCGAACTGGTTGTAGACCGCGCCCGAGCCGCCGAGGTACGCGGCCCACAGGAGGTTCGCACCGCTGGGATCGAGCTTGGCGACGAAGGCGTCGTACACGCCGTCGATGGCGCGGCCGAGACCGCCCTGCTGCGGGAAGTCGGCCGAGGCCGTCTGTCCCACGACGTACGCGTTGCGCTGCGGGTCGACCGCGATGTCGAGCACGTAGTCCCAGTTGCTGCCGCCGAGCCAGGTCGCGTAGCCGACGATCGGGTCGATCACGAGCGGGTGCGCCGGGTCGATCGCGCCGAGCGCGAAGCCGAACGCGTGGTCGCCGCGCAGCTCGTAGGCCACGTCGACGGGCACGCGCTCGTCGCCGATGAGCTGATAGGCGATCGGTGCGTCCTGCGCGACGAGCCCCGTGGCGGTGACGATCTCGAGGCGCCCCTCCGCGAGGCGCAGCGTGCCGCCCGTCACGTCGACCGTGAGGCCGATGGCATCGGCGCCCGGTGCGAACTCGAAGTCGTACTCCGCCCGACCATCGCCGTCGCGCAGCACGAGATCGACTCCCGGTCGCACGTCATGCCAGCGCAGGCGCCCGCAGCGCGGCACGTCGCGGATCCATCGCGAGGGGTCGTTGCCGCGCAGGTATCGCGCACGCCCGGCGAGTTCGAGTTCCTCGCTCGGCGTGCTCGTGCGCCCCGCGCGCGGCGCGAAGCGCAGCACGCTCGCGGACTCGCCCGAGGTGCGCAGCGTGAAGCCGTCGCGCGCCGCGAACAGCGCGTAGCCGGGCGCGCGCGCGACGTGCGTCCAATGCGCATCGGTCTGGCCGAGGTTGCGCTCGAACGCGAGTGGGATGCGGACGGTCGCCGTGGCCTGCGCGGACAGCGGGGCGACGAGCGATGCGGCGAGAGCCGGAGCGAGCGAGCGGAATCGGAGCATGGCGTGACCTCAGCGGTGGCGAGGGCAAGGCCCGTGCCCTCGACCTGCGCGTGCGGGATCCGGGAAGACCGCCGCGATCGGCGTGCGGAATGCGTGCGCGGCGCGTGCGGTCGGCGCACGCGAGCGGTTCACGGCGCCGGGACCGCCCGCTCGTCGAGCCCGCCGAGGCCGAAGCTCCGCATCGCCGCGAGGGCGCCGTCGCGCGTCGCGAAGACCGCGACGAAGCGGTTCTTGTGGCAGAAGCGCGCACCGGGCACGCCGGTGACCGCCTCGAGCGCCTCGTCGACGAGGCCCGCCCAGCTCGCGGGCAAGGGGAGCTTCTGGCCGAAGCTGCCCGGCTCGGGCGGGATCGCGAGGACGCGCCACGCCCCTTCGACCGGCATCAACGCGAACTCGCTCGGGTGGTCGATGCCGCCGAACTCGAAGTACGCCCCCTTCCAGGGCAGGTACTCGTCGAAGAACAGCGTGCGGCGCCCGGCCGCCACCGCGTCGTCCATCGCGCGGCGGACCGCGAGTCGGGCGCGTTGCGAGCGCGCGAAGCCGGCGCGGAGACCGCGGAGGTGCCGCATCGCGAACGCCACCGCGTCGCGGTACCGCGTGTCGAGGTCACGGCTCTCGTCGGGGTCGTCGTTGAAGGCGCCGACGATCGACGTGAAGCAGGGCACGCCGTGGGTCGGCGTCTTGCGTCCGGTGTCGATCGCGTCGACGTGATCGACGAGATGCTCGCGCAGATGCATCGAGAGCTGGGCATCGACGTCCCCCCGCCCGGTCAACCAGTCGAGCACCATGCCGGCGGAGCTGCGGTCGCCGCGGTACTCGGCCTGGTGGTGGTCGAAGCGCCCGCGGGCGGGATCGAACTCGCCGCCGACGTCGAAGACGAGATCGCAGCGCGCGAGCACCCCGAGATCCCGCGTGCGGACGACGCTGGCCTCGCGGTCGTGGAACTCGCGGATGAGCGCAAGGGCGAGGACGTCATCGGCATGGAAGCCGCCGGAATGGGTGCCGCAGAGGACGGTCATCGATCGAAGGTGGGACGGCGCTCGCCGCGCTTCCAGGTCGTGATCCAAGCGACGACGGGCATCGGCGGCGGCGGGGTATTCTGCGCGCCCCGATGCGTCGCGCCTCCTGCCTCGCGCTCTTCTTCTCGAATTCGCTCGCCCTCGCGGTGGCGCAGGCGCCGCTCGGCTCGCCCGCCGCGATCCGCCTCGACGTCGCGGGCGCCGATCCGATCGAGGGTTCCCCGGCGTACACGCGTCTCGAGGTGGGCGAACGGGCGCTGGCCGCCGGCCGCTCGGCCGACGCGCTCCGCGACTTCCTCGCGGCGCTCGAGCTCCATCCCGCGTCGCCCGCGGTGCTGCGCGCGATGCTGCGGGCCGTGGTCGACGACGCGGACGCCCGCGCGGTGTTCGGTCTCTGGCTCGCGCTGGCCACGCTCGACGAGAAGGGCCGTCCGAAGCCTGCGCGCGAGGACAAGGACCTGCTGCTGCCGAAGGACGCGGCCCCGTCGCGCCTCGCGGCCGCGCAGTTCGCCGCGTTCGACGAGCTCGCGCGCGAGCTCGCGCGCCTCGAGACGGGCGGCCGCAACGCGTTGGGCAACGGCCTCGTCGCGCGCTGGCTCGCCGATCTCGCGATCGAGCTCGGTCGCGAGATGCCGCACGTGCTCGCGGCGCGCGCGGTCGAGATCGATGGCGTGCTCGCCCGCCACGGCGCCGAGCACGGGACGGTCTTCGCCGCCCTGCAGAAGGCGTTCGAGCTCCGCGGCGGAGCGACGGCCGCGAAGGACGGCGGCGCGGCGGCGTCGCGCGACGCGATCGACCGCGCGATGCGCGCGGCCCGCATCGCGCTCGGGCTCGTGGCGCAGGCCGGCTTCGGCAAGGACCTCTACGGCCCGAAGCCGCCCGAGCTCGGCACGCTGTCGCGCGACGCGCACGAGGCGATCGACGCGCTCCGTCGCGAGGTGGACACGCTCGGCGGCGAACCGTGGACCATCGCGCGCCTCGAGGCGCTCGATCCCGTCGCGCGCAGCGAGTTCACGGCGGCCCACTCGACCTGGGCGGATCCGGGCATCGCGCTGAGTCCCAACGGCCGCTACCGCATCGAGACCGTCTGTGGCTTCGAGACGCTGCTCGGCGCCGCGAAGACGGTCGAGTCGCACCATGCGCGCCTGGTCGCGTGGTACGGCACCGATCCGTTCACGTCGCGACCGGGACTCGTGAGGATCGAGCCCGAGCACGGGGGCCTCGAGAGCAACGGTGCGCCCTTCTGGTGGGCGGGTGGCTTCCAATCGGGCGACATCACCACGCTGCGCTTCGCGTGGGGTTCGATCCCCGGCCTCGGCCGCGGCCTCACGCACGAGCTCACGCATCGCTTCGACGGGACCCTGGTGCCGTTCCTGCCCTCGTGGGCGGTCGAGGGCCGCGCGGTGTGGACCGGCGCGAGCTACGGACGCATCACGGATCCGGCCTTCGCCGAGGACTTCCTCGCGCCCTACACGATCCAGACACCCTTCGTGAAGGGTTACGGCGGCGTCGAGAATCTGACCAGGCTCCTGGCAGGGACGATCGACGACTACCGCGACAACTACACCGCCGGCTATGCGCTCTTCGCCTACCTGCGATCGTGGCGCGGCGAGGATGGCAAGCCGCTCTTCGCCGCGCGCCTCGAGAAGTACTTCAGGTACGCCCGCGGTGGGCGCAGCGAGCCCGTCGCGTACTTCGTGGAGCACTTCGCCGATGGCAAGGAAGGGCGGCCCGAAGGTCTGCCGGCCTTCGCGGACGGCTTCCGCGAGTTCCTGCACCAGTGCTATCGCTGGTGCTGGAACGACCGCGACGCCGCGAACGCGTGGCTCTCTCGCTACCGCATGGGGCTCGAGGGCGACAAGGGCTACGGCATGGTGATGGATGCACCGAGCCTCGGTTGGTCGCGCGACCGCGCCGAACCCTGGTTCGGGCAGGGTCATGCCGACGAGGCGGCGCGGCTCTTCGAACAACTCGGCGATCCGCGCGCCGCGAGCGCCGCCGCGTGCTGGTCGCTGCTGGTCGATGGACCGGACCTCGAGCGCTTCGATCGCGCGTCGCGCATGCTCGACGCGGCCCAGCGCAAGGACGCGGCGTGGGTCGCGCGGTTGGAGGGCGCGCTGCGCTTCGCCTCGCTGCCGATCCCGGCGGATGCTCCGCCGATCGCGCCCAGGCTCGCGAAGACCCGCCGCCTGCTGGAGCTCCTGCGCGAGGCCGCGGTCGAACACCGCGCGGCGGGGCGTCCGCTCGCCGCGGCGACCTTCGACGAGCGCTGCGATCGCGTCGCCTTCCGGCTCGGCTCGCCGCTGACGGCGCCGAAGGCCCCCGTCGAGTCCGCTTCGCAGCTGCCACGCATCGAGCCGCCCCACGTGCTCGGGGCATTCGGCTGGGTCGAAGACGGGCTCACGGGCTACGAGGAGCGCCGCGTGCCGAATCTCTGGTTCGAGACGCCTCACGGCGATCTGCACGTCGGCCGCGAGAAGCCACGCGACGAGACCGGTCTCACCGACCGCGCCGCGCACCAGCGCCACGCGTTCACGCGCAGCGCGGAGTGGCTCGGACCCGGCCGCTACGTGGTGCGCCTGCGCATCCACTTCACGACCTCGTTCGTGTCGGGCGCCGTGGTCGTCGGCTACACGCGGCGCGACCGCAACCTCCGCGTGCACTTCAGCGCGGGCGACTTCCTCTATTCGATCGGTCGCAAGGACGACGACGGGAAGACGAAGGCCGTCGACCTCTCGCTCGACGGCACCTTCGAGCGCGAGAACCACCTCGTGAACCCGATGCGCGCGACCAAGGTCGAGTTCGAGCTGCCGTCGTCGTATGTCGACCTCGAGCTCCACATCGATGGTCCGACGCTCGACGTCTGGGCGATGGGCCGGCATCGACTTCGACACACGACGACCGACCTCGCACCCATCGAAGGCGCGATCGGCTTCGCCATGGGCCAGGGTGCGGTGCGCGTCCAGGCGCCGACCGTGCAGCGCCTCGACCGGGGCGCGCTCACGCCGCCGACGACGGAGGCGAGCACGTTCACGGATCTCCTGCATCGCCCACTGCCCGGTGTGCCGCTCGCGCCGTCGGGGACTCTCGTGCTCTGGCTGCCCAGGAGCGACGACCAGGACTGGCTCGCCATGCACGCCACACACTGGCTCCGCACGCTGAGCAAGGCGATGCGCGACGTGTTGGCTCACCCGCAGCCCTGGGTCCTGATGGTCCAGTCGGGCCTCTCGCCCGAGGCGCTCGCGAAGGTGCAGGCCGCGGCTCGCGAGGCCTATGGCAAGGAGCTCGAAGTCGTGACGGATCCTCGCGCCGCGGCTCCCGAAGAGGAGGTGCATGTGCTCTTCGTGGATGCGCGCGGTGCCCTGCGCGCAGCGGGCAGCGGTGGCGAGATGGCGATGCCCGACTCTGTCGCGCAGTGGGCACGTCGTTCGCGTCCGCCGCGGCGGGAGTAGAGTCCGCGCTCCATGACGACGCCCACCCGCCGCGCCTTCCTCGGTGGCCTCGCGCTGCCGGTCGCCGCTCCCTTCGCCGGGTCGTCGGGAGTGCGCCTCCGCGAGGCCGGTGGCCTCGAACTGCCCGAGCGGCACGGCACGCCGCAGGAGCTCGCGGGCGACGAGGACTTCTGGAGCGCGGTGGCCTCGGCCTTCGAGATCGATCGCAGCATCGTCAACCTGAACAACGGCGGGGTGAGCCCCGCGCCGCAGCCGGTGACGGCCGCGCTCGCCCGCCATCTCCAGGCGGCGAACCAGGCGCCGGCCTATGTGATGTGGCGCCTGCAGCAGCCCAATCGCGAGGCGGTGCGGTCCAAGCTCGCGCGCTTCCTGAAGGTCGATGCGGAGGAGCTCGCGTTCACGCGGAACGCCTCGGAGAGCCTCCAGATCTGCCAGTTCGGCTTCGATCTCGAGCGCGGTGACGAGGTCGTCTGCTGCGACCAGGACTACCCGCGCATGATCAACACCTTCAAGCAGCGTGTGGCACGCGAGGGGATCGTGCTGCGCACCGTGCGGATCCCGGTGCCCTGCGAGGAGCCGGAGCGGATCGTCGCGGCCTACCGCGAGGCGCTCACCGACCGCACGAAGCTGATGCTGTGCAGCCACGTCGTGAACCTCACCGGCCAGGTCGTGCCCGTGAAGGAGCTCGTCGCGCTGGGGCGCGCGCGCGGGATCCCCGTCCTCGTCGACGGGGCGCATGCGTTCGCGAACCTCGAGGTCGACCTGCGCGATCTCGACTGCGATTACTACGCGACGAGCCTGCACAAGTGGCTCTTCGCGCCGATCGGCACCGGCCTGCTCTACGTGCGGCGCGAGCGGATCCTGCCGCTGTGGCCCCTGATGGCCTGCGACGCGAAGCAGGACGCCGACATCCGCAAGTTCGAGGAGATCGGCACGCACCCTGCGGCCTATGCGCTCGCGGTGTCGGACGCGTTGACGTTCCACGAGCGGCTCGGGCCCGCGCGCAAGCGCGCGCGGCTGAACTTCCTGCGCGATCGTTGGGCCACGCACATCGCACGGCATGCGCGCGTGCGCCTGAACACCTCTCTGAAGCCCGGCATGAGCAACAGCCTCGGCAACTTCGCGATCGAGGGGCTCGACCCGGTGGCGATCGCCGGGCACCTCTTCGAGAAGCACCGCATCTTCACGACCGCGATCGGGCACGCGGACTGCAGCGGTGTGCGCGTCTCGCCGAGCGTCTACACGACTCTCGAGGAGATCGACCGCTTCTGCGCGGCGGTCGACGACATCGTCGAGCACGGGATCCCGGCGTGAGTGGCGGCGGATGAACCCCGGTCTCCGCACGGCGCTCGCGGCGCTGGTCGTCGTCGGTCTCGCACTCGCGGCGTGGTTCGCGCTCGACGCGGCACCCGAACGCGAGCCCAAGGTCGTCGGGCGGCGCGGCGCGGATCCCGAGCCGACGCCGGCACCGCACGCGGCGCCCGACGCACCGCGTGCGCCGCGGTCCGCGCGCGTCGCGCTGCGGATCCGCGTCCTGCGCGAGGACTGGTGCCGCCCCTTCCCGGACGCCGAGCTGCGCGTGTTCCGTCACGACCCGGCCCGCATGGAGCTGCCGCGCGATCCGCTCGTCCTGCGCACGGATCGCGACGGCCTGGCCGAGCTCACCGACGTGACCCCCGGCCCCTGGCTCGTGTGCGCGCCGGGCGTCGCGCCGGGTGACCCAGCGCCGGCGACGGCGCGCGCGACCACGAGCGCCACCGGTGAGGCGCCGCTCGTGACCGTCGCCGCGGCGCCCGCGACCCTCGAGGTGCGTTGCGAGGTCCTCGCGCGCTTCGCGCCGCGGGACGGTTTCAGCACGCGCCTCGTGCTCGTGCGCACCGACGACGGCTCGCGTCGCGAGCTGCCCTTCCCGCGCGTCGTCGAGCCCGGTGCGACGAACGTCGTGCTGCGCGTACCCGCCGGCACCTACGAGGTCACGACGCGTCCGCTCGGCGATCTCCTGCTGCGCGACGACGAGCGGCTCGTCCGCTTCGCCAAGGACGGCGCGACCGCGACCCTGCACCTCGACGAGAACCCGCGGCGCATCGAGCTCACGCTGACGGGCCTGCCCGACGACGAACTGCCGGCGCGCGTCGTGCCCGTGCCGGTCGATCGACTGCAGGACGATCGGCCGACGGAGATCTGGTGGGGACCGTTCCGCTGGCACACGGCGCGGCTTGTGGTCCCGGCGCTGCGCGGCCAGCACCGTCTCGTCGTCCACGGCCGCACGCGCGTGTTCCTCGCGAAGGCGCCCGCGTCCCTCGATGCGGAGAAGGCGAGCATCGCCCTCGAACCGGCCGTCCGACTGCTCGTCGACGTCGGCGCGTGGGACCCCGTGCGCGACGCGGGCGCGACGATCGACGTGGCCGTGGGTGAGGAGCGCTTCGCACGCATCCTGCTCCCGACCTTCGGCACCGAGCGACCGGAGCTCGTCGCGCCCGCGCTCGCGGGCGAACTCGTCGTGGCGGGTGGCGCGTCGGCGCGCGTCGAGTGCTCGCTCGCCGACGGGAGCATCGCGTGGACGCGCGAGCTCGCGCTCGACGCGCCGCTCGCGCGCGTGCGCGTCGAGACGATGCGCGGCGCGCGGAACTGAAGTCCGCGGACACGGAACCTTTCCCGGGGCCGCGGGGGCCGTCTCACGTGTCGCACCTCGCGACGCACTCGCGCTGCTGCCCGCCGCCCGTGCCGCGCTGCCGCGCGCGTGCAGCCGACGTGCCGGGCGCGCGCGGTGGGGATCGCGTGTGGCGTCCTGCGACACGCGGGATCGCGCGACGCCACGCGTCATCTCAGCCCGAGGCGCCCCGGCACCGAGCCAGACCTGGCGGGTGCGCACGCGTTTCGCGAGGTCACCCGACCGGTGAGGTGCGGTCATGGGTCGATGGACGCGAGTCCTGGTCGCGAGCGCGTGCTGCGCGGCCTTCGGTTCCTGGACACGCTGCGTCGCGCAGCTCCCCGCGAACCACGGACCAGGACTCGTGATCACGACGGACGTCGACTACGACGGCTGCCTCGATGCGATCGTCTGCGAGACCGAGGCCCTGCACGTGTGGTTCGGTCGGCGCAGCGCGCCGTGGTTCAGCCCCGGTCCCTCGACGGGGATGTTCGCCGTCGTGCGCGCGTGCGAACCGGTGATCGTCGGACGACATCTGTGGGTCGCGCGGCGCGGTCCGGTGCCCGGTCCCGTGTGGTTCGTCGATGCCTGGCGCATCGCACTCGACGGCTCCATGACGCAGGTGGCGACGCATGCGGTCATCGCCACGAACCCGACCTCGTCGGTCATCTCGCTGCGCATCGCCGCGCTGCCGTACGACTTCGGCTCCGACGGTCACGACGACATCCTCGCCGTCTGGACCGAGTCGCCCACGCCCGGGAACGGCTCGGCGCGCGCGGCGTGGTTCTCGGTGGCCGCCGCGAGTCCCACGGTCGATCTGCCCGCCTTGCCCATCGCGCCGCGCTGGCTCGACGTCGTGGGCCTGCACCCGAGCCGCAACGTCGGTCAGGCGCCGCACGAGCTGCTGGCGGTCCTCGGGGCACCGTCGGGGACCGGCGAGAACGGTCTCGCGTTCGCCGCGCTCGGGCGCGGTGTCGGGCAACCCGCGCTCACGAGCGTGATCACCTTCGGCAACGCGCCTCCGACGCGCCCCCGCGGCGGCTTCGACGAGCGAGCGCGCTCGCTCTACGGCGCGTTCGCGCCGGCGACGTACTTCGGCGCGCCGGTCGTGCAGTTCGAACCCGGTCCCTCGATCGCGTTCGACGCGACCCCGAGCGCGCCGTGGGTGCTCGCGAGCGGGCACTGGCTCGGGACCTCGACGGCCGCGGCACTGCTCTCCGGCAGCGCGGCGGACTTCGATGCCGATGGCGCCGACGAGATCGCCGTGCTCGAGCGCATCCCCGGCTTCGGCGAACTGCTGGTCGTCACCGATCCGCAGCCGATCGCCCGCGGCTTCCAGGCGTTCTGGTTCACCGGGGCCACGTGGTCGCTCGCGAGCCCATGGTGGCCCTTCGACGTGGTGCACGCCGCGCCCGGCGACTTCGACGGCGATGGGTTGCTCGACCTGGTGGCGTCGATGCGCAGCACGCCGGGAAGCAGCGGCATCGCGCTCTTCCGCGGAATGCGCGTCGCGAACGGCGCGCGCGTCGAACTCGTGCGCGTGATGTAGCGCGTCACCGCAGCAGCGACGGTGGACTCTCCAGGGCATCGGCGATGCGCGTCGCGGCATCGCGATGGCCGGCGACCGTGAGCAGCTCCGTGCCGGCGAGGTGATGCTCGGGCGCGAGCGTGCGCGGTGGCAGCACGAGCAGACGGGCACCGCGCGCCGCGGCGAGGTCGCGCAGCGCGTCCTGGTGTGCGGCCTCGTCGACGTTCGCGAGGACGACGAGGACGGGCCAGCCCCGCTGCGCGCACTCCGCGAGCGAGGCGTCGATCAGGGCGAGGGTCAGCGCGTCCACGTCGACGGGGTGCACGCCACCGCCCGCGATGCGTGGAGCCGGGGCATCCGCACCGGAGTCGCGCGCCGCGACGCCCTCGCGCAGCCAGGCGAGCAGCTGGCTCTCGTGGAGCCAGGGCAGCGGTGCGAGCAGGTCCTGCACGGCGCGCGGCAGGCTGCGCGACGGGATCGCGCGGGGCGTCACACCGCGGGCGCCGTCGAGCGCGAACAGCGCCTCGCGCGCGTTGTCGCGGAAGTCGTCGCCGCTGATCTGCAGCACGACCGCACGCGGAGGCCTCGCCGGGAGCGCGTGGCGCACCCGCAGCAGCGCGCGCCCATTCGCGTCGCTCGGCATCGCATGCGAGACGACGTCGAGGTCGTGGCCGCGTGTGCGCAGCGTGGCCTCGAGCAGGCGTGGGTACTCCTGGCCGTCGTCGACGCCCATGCCGAAGCTCACGTCGTCGCCGAGCACGACGACGATCGGCACACCGTCCCGTGGCAGAGGGCCGCGTCGGCCGGCGGCGTTCGTCGACAGTCGCATGCGGTACCGCGGCGTGGTGCGGACGCCGTCGAGGTCGCTGCGGACGCGCTTGCCGTAGACCGCGTCCCAGCACGTGATCGGTTCACCGCGGACGGTCGCGAGCCCGAGGGCGCGCACGAGGATCTCACCGGTGAGTGCGAGCGCGAGGCCGAGCGCCAGGACCCACAGACCCACGCGGAGGACGCGGCGGCGGCGCATGGTGCGGTCCGTCGCTCACGAGACGACGCGACGACCGTCGACGAGCCGCGGCACTCCGGGCGGACCCGCGTCGCGCAGCTCGTCGGGGAGCCGCGCCGCGGGGCAGTCCTGCCACGCGACCGGGCGCAGGAAGCGCGCGATCGCGCGCGTGCCGACCGAGGTGCCGCGCGCATCGCTCGTCGCCGGCCAGGGTCCGCCGTGCTGGATCGCATCGTTGACCTCGACGCCCGTGGGCATGCCCGCGAAGAGGATGCGTCCCGTCTTCTGCACGAGGATCGGCGGCAGCGCGTCGAGCAGGTCCCGATCCGCGTCGTCGCCGAGGATGGTGATGCTGAGCTGGCCGGGCAACGCCCGTGCGAGCGCGAGCACCTGCGCGGCGTCGTCGCAGAGCACCGCGAGGGTCGCGGGTCCGAAGACCTCCTCGTGCAGCGTCGGCGTGGCGAGCCACGTGCGCGCGTCGACGGCGAACAGCGCGCTGCGTGCACCGCACACGCCGCTCGCGGCCCCGGCGTCGACCAACGCGCGCAGCCCGGGAACCGCGCGCAGCTCGCCGAGCCGACGCTCGTAGCCGCTGCGGATCCCCGCGTGCAGCAGCGTTCCTTCCGGGGTCGCGGCGAGCTCCCGTGCGAGCATCGCGAGGAAGTCCTCGGCGGCCGCGCCGCGCGGCAGCACCACGAGTCCGGGGTTCGTGCAGAACTGTCCGACGCCGAGCGTGACCGACGCCGACAGGCTCTTCGCGATCGTCGCGCCGTCGCGCGCGAGTCGCTGCTGCAGGACGAAGACGGGATTCGTGCTGCCCATCTCGGCGAAGACGGGGATCGGCGTCGGTCGTCGCGCCGCCGCTTCGACCAGCGCCTTGCCGCCGGCGAACGAGCCGGTGAAGGCGATCGCACGGAGCGAGCGGTGTGCGGCGAGGTCCTGCCCCACGCGATGGTCCGCACCGAAGAGCAGCGCGAAGGCGCCGGGCGGCAGATCGTGTTCCGCGAGCGCCTCGACGATCGCGTGGCCGACGAGCTCGGAGGTCCCCGGGTGGGCAGGATGCGCCTTGCACACCACGGGACAGCCCGCGGCGAAGGCGGCGGCCGTGTCACCTCCCGCGACGGAGAACGCGAGCGGGAAGTTCGATGCGCCGAAGACCGCGACCGGCCCGAGCGGCACGTTCATCGAGCGGAGGTCGGGCTTGGGCAGCGGTGTGCGTGCCGGATCGCCGTGGTCGATCCTGGCATCGAGCCAGGCCCCGTCGCGCACGACCTGCGCGAAGCGGCGGAGTTGGCCGCAGGTGCGACCGCGTTCGTTCGTCAGCCGCGCGAGCGGCAACGCGGTCTCCGCGTGCGCGCGCTGCAGCAACGCGTCGCCCAGGGCTTCGATGCGCGCCGCGACGGACTCGAGGAACGCGGCGCGGACCTCGCGCCCGGCCGCAGCGAAGGGCTGCGCGGCCGCCTCGGCGAGCGTGCACGCCGCGTCGATCTCGTGGGCGGTCGCGTCGGCGAAGCGCGGCTCCATCGCGGTGCCGTGGCGTGGGTCGATCGCGGCGAAGCTGGGGGTGCCGGCGCGCACCGGCCGGCCGTCGATGCGATGACGGCCGACGAGGGGAGTGGGGTCCGTCATGGGATCACCGCAGGCTCGGGCGCGTGCGCAGCGCCTCGCGGATCGTCGCGAGCGCCGTCTCCCGCGCGCGACCGCTGACCGGCATGCGCGGTGCGCGGACGAGCTCGGTGCCGTGACCGAGCTCCTGCTGCACGAGCTTGATGATCTGCACGAACTCGGGAACGGTGTCCATGCGCAGCAGGGGCAGGAACCAGCGATAGAGCTGGAAGGCCTTCTCGTGCTCGCCCGCGACGGCGAACTCGAAGAGCCGCACGGACTCGGCCGGCAACGCGTTCACGAGCCCCGCGACCCAGCCGTTCGCACCCATGGCCACGCCTTCGACGACGAGATCGTCGAGGCCGACGAACAGCGCCAGCCGCTCGCCGCAGAGGGCCTTGATCGCGGTGATGCGCCGCACGTCGCCGCTCGACTCCTTCACCGCGCGCAGGTTCGGGTGGCGCTCGGCCAGCTCCGCGATCTGCTCCGGGCGCATGTCGGCGCCGTAGGCGATCGGGTTGTTGTAGAGCATGCAGGGCAGGTCGGTCGCCGCGAGCATCGCCTCGAAGTGCGCCCTGATCTCGTGCGCCTCGCCCTTGTGCACGTACGGCGGCAGGATCATCAGCCCCTTGCAGCCGACCGCCTTCGCGCGTTCGCACAGCCAGACGGCGGTGCGCGTGCTCGTCGCCGCGATGCCGGGCACGACCGGTGCCCGATCGCGCAGGCCTTCGACACAGGTCCGCATCAGCTCGACCTTCTCGTCGGGATCGAGGGTCGCACCCTCGCCGAGCGAGCCGCAGGGCACGATGCCGCTGCAGCCGTGGTCGATCAGCCACGCGACGTGTCGCGCGACGAAGTCATGATCGATGTGTCCGTCCGCCGCGATCTGCGTCGTGATCGCCGGCATCACTCCTTGCCATTTCATCGGTTCGTCCTCGTGGCCCGGTCGTGCCGAGCTCCAGCCATGCAGAGAAGGTGAGCGGGATGAGCGGTGGCCGCACGTCGTCGCGAGGCCAGCCGCGGAGAAAGCCGAGCGCCGGGCCGCAGACGCGGCCCTGACAGGGACCCATGCCGCAGCGCGTCCGCAGCTTGGCGTCGCGCGCGTCCATGCAGTCCGCGAGGCGAGCGAGCGGGACGTCCTCACAGCGGCAGACGAGCGTGTCGCCGGTCGCCAGCGTGCGGAGCTCGTCGCGCAGCGCGTAGGTGCGCTCGAGCGCCGCGGCGAAGCGTCGCTCGCGGAAGCGGCGGCGTGCGGCACGGCGCGCCTCGTCGTCGCGACCCGCGCAGACGAGACCCGCGGTGATGCCGTCGGCGATCGCCGCGTCGACGCCGGCGATGCCGATCGTCTCGCCGACCGCGTGCACGCCGTCGATCGTGGTGCACGTGAGCTCGTCGACGACGACGCGCTCGTCCTTCATGCGACAGCCGAGCAGCGCGGCGACGTCGGTGTTGGGCACGAGTCCGAAGCCGACCGCGAGGGCCGTCACCGGCAGCACGCGATTGCCGCGCGGTGTGCGGAAGGTCACGCGCAGTCCCGAGAAGGCCGGTTCCGCGTGGAGCGGCCATGCGTCGTGATGGCGCTCGATGCCGCGCAACGCGCCGAGCAGCGCGAGTCCCTGTGCCAGCTTGCGGGGTCGCGCGGCGAGTCCGATTCCGAAGCGCCGCACGCGGGCGAGCGGCGCCTGCTCGAAGATGCCGGCGATCTGCGCGCCGCGTGCGCGCAGCGAGGCGGCCACGGCGAGCAGGAGCGGCCCGCTGCCCGCGATGGCGATCACCGCACCGCGGAGGTCGAAGCCGCCCTTGGCGAGCGCCTGCAGGCCGCCGACGCCGAAGACGCCGGGCAGCGTCCAGCCGGGGAACGGCAGGAAGCGCTCGCTCGCGCCGAGCGCGAGCACGATGCGATTCGCGCGCAGGATGGTCATGCCCGCATCCCCGGCGGCGATCAGCGTGCGGGCGTCGCGCGCGTCGACCACGCGGGTCCCGGACAGCCGCTGCACGCCGGCGCGCTCCGCACGCGCGTGCCAGGCGCGCGCCGGAGCTGCCATGCCGTGGTCGAAGCTCGCGCGCCAGATCTGGCCGCCGGGTGCCGCGTTGTCGTCGACGAGCAGGACGGAGCGGCCGCACTCCGCCGCGGTGACCGCGGCGGCGAGACCACCGGGCCCCGCGCCCACGACGACGACGTCGGCTGCGTGTTCACGCATCACGGGTGCTGACCTCCATGCCGTCGACGCAGTCGACCATGCACGCGCGCACGAGCCGACGCTCGCCGACGCGCACGCGACACTCGAAGCAGATCCCCATCCCGCAGAGCGGCGCGCGGAGCTCGCCGCGCACGGAGCTCCGCGTGGGCAGGCGCAGGTTCGCCAGTGCCGCGGCGAGACGGATCCCCGCCGGCACGCGGAAGCTGCGCCCATCGACGCGGATCTCGACGGTCGCGGCGTGCGGCTCAGCCATGCGTGGCCTCCAGCGCGCGACCCGGCGCGAAGGGCATCGGGTCGAGCGACGGCACGCGGTCCGCCGCGAGGTCCGCGACGAGCCGCGCCGTCGACAGCGAGGTCGTGATGCCGAGGCCCTCGTGGCCGGCTGCGACGAACGTGCGCGGTGCCTCGGGCAGGGGGCCGACGAAGGGCAGGTTGTCGGCGGTGGAGGGACGGAGTCCCGTCCAGGCGCGCAGACCCGGGAGGCTGCCGATGCGCGGCAGGTACTCGATCGCCCGCGCGATCATCGCGGCGAGCATGGCGGAGTCGATCCGCGGATCGACGACGTCGTACGGGCGCGATGAACCCCGCAGGACCTGCCCGGTGCGGCGCGGCTGGGCGTTGAACGCCACCGACTCCGAGGCGCCGCCATGCGCGCTCTTCAGATAGCCGAGTTCGACGAGCTGGTGGCTCACGAAGCCACGGCCGTCCGCGCGGCGCACGCGATCGCTGATGAGCAGATGACCCTTCTTGGCGCGGAGGCGCAGCGCGTCGGGGCGCCGCGCGAGCAGGGCGGGCGTGTCGAGTCCCGCGGCCACGACGACGAGGGCCGCGGAGTGGCGCGTGCCGTCGACGAGCTCGAGACCGCCGTCGCCGACGAGCGCGACCGGGCGCTCCTGCTCGACGACGGCGCCGTGCGCGCGCGCGTTCGCGAGCATCTGCACGGTCGCTGCCGGCGGATAGACGACGAGGTCGTCGCGGATCCGCAGCGCGCCGCGCAGGCCGTGGCGCAGCTCGGGCTCCGCGGCGCGGAGCTGCGCTTCGTCGAGCAATTCGGTCGTCACCCCACGCGCGGCGTACCAGCGCGCCTTCGCGCGCGCGGCCGCGAACTCCTCGTCGTCGGCGGCGATCCAGAGCGTGCCGCAGTCGTCGCGTTCGACCTCGTCCTGCCACGTGCGCGAGCGCCAGAGCTCGCGGCCGAGCCGCGTGAGCGCGAACTGCGCCTCGCTGTCGTCGAGCACGAGCACGTGCCCCATGCCCGCGGCGGTCGCACGACCGTGCGGTCGTGCGCTCTCGAAGACGCGCACGCGCCAGCCGTCGAGCGCGAGCGCTTCGGCGCAGGCGGCGCCGACGATGCCGGCGCCGACGACGATCGCGTCCGCGATCCGGCTCACCTGCGGATGCCCTCGCGGAAGGGATCGCTCTCGTGCAGCAGCAGCGTGCTCTCGGCCGTGATCCAGGCGCGGCCGGCGACGGTGGGGATCACGCCGCGTGCCGTGCTCCGCACCGAGCCGACGAAGCAGGTGCCCAGGATGCTCTCCTGTCGCCAGCTCTGGCCGTCGCGCAGCTTGCCGTCGGCGGCGAGGCACGCGAGCTTCGCGCTCGTGCCGGTGCCACAGGGCGAGCGGTCGTACTCGCGGCCGGGACAGAGCACGAAGTTGCGGCTGTCGGCGCCGACCGTGCGCGGCGGGCCGAAGAGCTCGATGTGGTCGATCTCGGCGCCATCGGTGCCGGTGATGCCGCAGCGGGGCAGGGCCTCGCGGATGGCCCAGGCGCAATCGGTGAGCTCGCCGATGCGCGAGGCCGAGAGCTCCTGCCGGTGCTGTTCCGCCTGCACGAGGAAGAACCAGTTCCCACCCCACGCGACGTCGCCTGCGATCTTCCCGTGGCGCGTCTCGACCACCGCGTCCTTCTGCGTGCGCCAGGACTCGACGTTCTCGACCGCGATGGAGCCGTCGGCGGCGAGCTCGATCGTGACGTCGCCGACCGGGGTCTCGAGGCGGTGTCGCCCCGAGCGGATGCGGCCGAGGTGACGCAGCGTCTCGCCGACGCCGATCGTGCCGTGCACGCACATCCCGAGGTAGCCGACGTTGTTGAAGAAGATCACCTGGGCGATCGCCCGCGGGTCGTTCGGCGGCAGGAGCAGCGCACCGACCATCGCGTCGAAGCCGCGGGGCTCGTTGCAGACCGCGGAGCGGAAGCCGTCGAAATGCCGGCGGAAGGCGTCGCGCCGCTGCGCGGCCGTGCCTTGGCCGAGCGCCGGCGCACCGTCGATCACGACACGGGTCGGTTCGCCTTCGGTGTGCGAGTCGATGACGCGGATGGTCTGGGTGGTCATGGCGATCGGATCCGTCAGAGCGCGCGCGTCGCATCGGCGACGAGCAGGAAGCGGCAGGGGCGGGCCTTGTCGTTGCGGTACTCGGTCGTCGTCTGCGGCCCGTAGGTCGCGCCGTCACCCGTCTCGAGCACCGTCGCCTCGCCGCCGAGCACGAGGGTGAGCGTGCCGTCGAGCACCACGACGTGCTCGAGGATGCCCGCGCGGTTCGCACCGAGCTCACCCGTCGTGCTGCGCCTGGGCAGCTCGTAGAGCACGAGGTCGATGCCGCGCCGCAGCAGCTCGGGAGAGAGGCCGTGTCGCACCACGCCCGTCTCGCGGTCGTTCAGGGTGCGGCGCTTCGCGGCCCGCACCACCAGCACCGGCTGTGCGTCGCTGTCGTCGAGCAGATCGGTCAGCGAGCAGCGCAGCGCCCGCGCGATCTGGTAGGCGAGCTTCACGGTGGGGTTCTTCACCGAACGCTCGACCTCCGAGAGCATCGCCGTGCTGACCCCGCTCGCGTCCGCGAGCTGTTCGAGGGTCATGCCGGCGGCGAGTCGGCGGCGCCGGACGTTCGGACCGATGTCGGCGGGCTCGGCGGGGCTGCGGGCCATCGAGCGAAGGAGTCTACGCCATAGCGAAGTCGCGGGCCAGGGTGCTCGTCTCGTTCGAGGGTGCGCGCGCCTGCGCAGGGTCGGAGTGGCGAGTCGGGGCTCACGTCGCGCCCGGCGCCGGACCGTGCCCTCGCATGCGCCGTCGCGATCACGCCGTGGACGCGGCCCGGAGTCGTGGAAGCGGGCACCGCGGAACCCTCGGCGGGGGCGAGCGAGCGAGGTGATCCGCGGTGCCAGGAACGAGGCCAGCGCCTCTCCGAACCGCGAGGCTGAGGGTCACGCGGCGGACCCAGCCGATGACGGCAGGAGTCCGGAGCACGAGGCGGAGCGGGCCATTGGCCTGCGCGCGCTCGCGTTCGATCCGGTGCGGTTCGACGTTCGCGTGGCAGAGCGGATCGAACCGAGCCTCGAGCGGAGGACCGGAGGTGGCCGATCGCCTCACCGGGGTGGGTGAGGCCCAGGGGCAATGCGCCCGGCTCGCTGTCGCGCCCGGCGTCGATCGGCGAAGTGGAGCGCCGTCGCATCGCTGAACCCTGTGCCGAAGGCCGCCTTCGCAGCGGCCGGTCCGGCGCCCGCATCACCCCGGCGTGGGAACTGTCGATTCCTGCATCACGGGAAGCGGGCCGGAGCGTCCCCCGACGTGCGGCCCGAGACGATGTTCAGCGACCTCCTCCGCGATCGGATGGACCTCTGCATGCTCGTGCTCGCCACGGGCCTGGCGGTGGTGACGGTGTTCCGCCTGCTCGGACGCTGGAATCCGGAGCCATCGACACGGCGCGCGGTGGGCCTGCTCGTGGTGTTCGTCCTCGTGGGGGCGGGCGTGCTCGCGGAGTTCGCGGGGCAGCGCGAGGCCCGACGCATCGCGCAGATGCTGATGAGCTTCGCTCCCACCTACGCGCGGGAGATGGAGCAGCTCGGCATCGAGCGCGTGGGTCTCACGACTCCGGCCGAGGACCCGACCTATCTGGGCCTGATCGAGGCCCAGAAGCGCTGGCTTTCGGCCAATCGCAGCGCGAACGACATCTACACGTTCATCCGCGACGCGCAGGGCCAGACCCGACTGCTGATCGACAGCGAGACGGACTACGACCACGACGGGGACTTCGACGAGGACCGCGAGGCGCGCACTCCGATCGGCGAGCCCTACGACGAGCTCGACGAGCAACTGGTCGAGGCGTTCCACGGGGCCACCGTGTTCGCCCCGGAACCCGTCACGGATCGTTGGGGTACCTGGGTCAGTGCGTTCGCACCGCTCCACGCCGCCGATGGCCGGCTGATCGGCGTGCTGGGCGTCGACTACGACGCGGCGACGATGGTGGAGGCCATCGCCACGCGCCGCATCGTCGTGCTCTCCATGGGGGGGTTCCTCGTCCTCGTCGTGCTCGCGGCGGGGGCGGTGGTCATGGTCGTGCGCGGTGAGCTGAAGCGTCGGCTGGTGGCGCAGGCGATGCTCGAGGAGAAGACCTCCGCGCTCGAACGCAGCAACGAGGAGCTCGCGGCCAAGGGGCGCGCCCTCGAGGAGGCGAATGCGGCGGCGACGGCGGCGACGGTCGCGAAGACCGAGTTCCTCGCGAACATGAGCCACGAGATCCGCACGCCGATGACCGCGATCCTCGGCTTCGCGGACGTCCTGCTCGAGGAGGACCAGTCGCCGGAGCAACGCGTGCGTTGCGTGCAGACCATCCAGCGCAGCGGGCAGCACCTGCTGACGATCCTCAACGACATCCTCGACCTCTCGAAGATCGAGGCCGGGCGGCTCGAGATCCACCGCGTGCCCTGCGCGATCGTCGGACTGCTCGACGAGACGCTGCAGATGATGCGGGCGCGTGCCGACACGAAGGGTGTCACGCTCGTGCTCGACGCTGCCCCGGAGGTCCCGCGGCTGGTGCACTGCGACCCGACACGGCTGCGGCAGGTGCTCGTGAACCTGCTGGGCAACGCGGTGAAGTTCACCGAGCAGGGCAAGGTCACGCTCCGTGCGCAGGTCGACGGCGTGGGCGCAGCCCGCACGCTGCGGCTCGCTGTGGAAGACACGGGGATCGGCATGACCGCCGAGCAGATGGCGCGGCTCTTCAAGCCGTTCAGCCAGGTGGACTCCAGCACCACGCGTCACTACGGCGGCACGGGGCTCGGCCTGTCCATCTCGCTGCGCCTCGTGCAGATGATGGGGGGGACGATCGAGGTCAAGAGCGAACACGCGCGCGGCAGCGCGTTCACGGTGTCGCTGCCGATCGACGTCGAGGTCGATGGCTCGGGCGGCGGTGGCGCCACCCAACGGAACGGGAGTGCCTCGACGCGCACGCAGCTCGACGGCCGCGTGTTGGTCGTCGAGGACGGACTCGACAACCAGAAGCTCATCTCGCTCGTGCTGCGCAAGGCGGGCGTCGAGTTCGAGGTCGTCGGGAATGGTCGCGCCGCGGTCGAACGTCTCTCGCAGTCGACCGGTGCGCCGATCGACGTCGTCTTCATGGACATGATGATGCCGGTGATGGACGGCTACGAGGCCACGCGGGCCCTGCGTGCCGCCGGCTTCCAGCGGCCGATCGTCGCGCTGACGGCGCACGCGATCGAGGGCGAGCGCGAGCGCTGCTTCGCGGCCGGGTGCGATGCGTTCGTCACGAAGCCGATCGATCGCACGGAGCTGCTCGGCGTGCTCGGCCGCTGGCTCGCGACGCGCGCGGCGATCCAGGGC
This sequence comes from Planctomycetota bacterium, assembly GCA_020848735.1. Classification (GTDB taxonomy): domain Bacteria; phylum Planctomycetota; class UBA1135; order UBA1135; family UBA2386; genus JACRLW01. The sequence continues at coordinate 53,211 of JADLHO010000010.1, forward strand.
GGCGGTGCGGGCGGCAACGCGTCCTGAGCGTGCGCGGGCCGAGGCTTGCGCCGTGACCCCCGCGCCGCGATCCTGCGCGGCCTCGCGCCCGTAGCTCAATTGGATAGAGCATCAGACTTCGGATCTGAGGGTTGCAGGTTCAAGTCCTGCCGGGCGTGTTCGGTCCACGCGCCATGCTGGAGTCCACGATGCCGGAGTCCACGCTGCCGAAGCCCACGCCGTCGAAGCCCACGCCGTCGAAGCTCACGCTGCCGAAGCTCACGGCCCTGCTGTCCTGTGTCGCGTTGGCGCTCGCCATCGCGCCGCTCGTCGCGCAGGAGCCCGGCACCTCGGCGGCGGTCGCAGCAGCAGCCGACCGCGAGCTGCGCGTGGTCACCTACAACATCCGCTACGGCTCCGCGACGGACGGGCTCGACCGGTGGGAGCTCCGTGGTCCGCGGCTGATCGCGACGATCGACGGACTCGCCGGGGATCTCGTCGCGCTGCAGGAGGCCGAGGCTTTCCAGGTGCGCGAGCTGCTCACCGCGCTGCCGCGCTACGCGGCGCTCGGCGTGCATCGCGACGACGGCCGCACGCGCGGCGAGTCGTGCACGATCCTCTACGACCGCGCGCGCTTCGCCGTCGCCGAGTCCGCGACGTTCTGGCTCAGCGAGACACCCGAGCGCGTCGCCTCGAAGAGCTGGGACGCCGCGCTGCCGCGCATCTGCACCTGGGCACGCTTCGTCGAACTCGACGGCGGTCGCGCGTGCTACGTCTTCAACGTGCACCTCGACCACCGCGGCCAGGACTCGCGCGTCGCGAGCACGCGGCTCGTGCGCGAGCGCATGCGCGCCGTCGTGACGAGGGTGGGCTTCGAGGCGCCCGCCGTGCTGCTCGGCGACTTCAACGCCGGCGAGGACAACCCCGCGTTCACGAGCCTGTTCGCGCAGGCGCCCGAGGATCCGCTCCAGCTCGTCGACAGCTACCGCGCGATCCACCCCTCCGACCTCGCCGGGACCTTCAACGGCTTCGATCCCGAGAGCGATGGTGGTTCGCGGAAGATCGATCACCTCCTCGTGACGCGCGGGCTCGCGGTCCGCGGCGCCGGCATCGATCGCCGGTTGATCGACGGGCGGCAGCCCTCCGACCACTTCGCGGTCTGGGCGAGCCTGGCCTGGGACTGAGCCTCGGCGCGGGCATCAGCCCGCGAGCCGAGCGACGTTCCAAGGCCCGCGATGGTCCTTGCGGGCGGGGGAGGTCGAGCCTCCCCCGCATCGGCCGCGACACGCGGCACGCGCGACCTCGGGACTCGTCGATCAACCGTCGCGCGCGGCGAGCAGCGGATCGAGCGCCTGCGACGTGATGCCGTAGAAGGCCCGGAACTCGTCGATGGCGCGCCGTCGTGCGGGATCCGCGAAGGGGGCCCGTGCGCGGACACCGGCGAGGAGCAGGTTGCGCGGCGTGTGGTCGGAGCCGACGAACTCGATCGCCTTGGTGCGATAGCCGGCCCACTCGAGCACCAGGAGACGGAGGCCGTCGGTGACCCATTCGGCCATCCGCTCGGCCATCGCGCCGTGACGCAGCACGCCCTCGAGCGGAGCAGGCAGACCGAGTTGCGGGCGCAGCTCCTGGTGGCAGCAGGGCGAGACCGCGATCAAGGTGGCCCCGCATTCGATGCCGCGGCGGATCGCGTGATCGGTCGCGGTGTTGCACGCGTGCAGTGCGATCCAGGCGTCCACCCGCGGCAGGACGGCCGGCAGGACGTCGGGCTCGGCGATGTCGCCCGCGACGAAGCTCAGTCCCTCGGCGCCGAGTCGGACGGCCGCAGCGTTCGCGGTCGCGACCAGCTCGGGCCTCAGCTCGACGCCGAGGACGCGGGTCGTCCGCCGCAGCACGCGGTGGAGGAGATGCCATGCCGCGAAACTGAGGTGCCCCTTGCCGCAACCCGCTTCGACGACGGTGAGCGGGGTCTCCGGCGCCGACTCCGCCGCGTCCCATCCGCAGTCGCGCGCGAGGTGATGCAGCACCTCGACGAAGCGCGTGATCTGCTGGCGCTTGCTGCCCATGCCCGGCGCCGTCTGGCCGCGCGCATCGAGGATGCCGAGCGCGAGGAGCCAGTCGTTCGCCTCGGCACCCAGCACATGCTGCTTCTTCGCGTCGTGCGCGCGGTCCGGGGCCTGAGCGGTCTTCGCCGCGTGCGCGACGAGGCGCGGGCGATCACGGCGATCGAACTGCAGCTGCCAGTCGCCGCTCGTCGTCGACAGCCAGGCCGAGCGCCATGGCGCACCGAGTTCGCCGCGGATCTGCGCGAGTCCCTGGGCGAGCGGCAGGTTCTGCGTCGTGTCGCGCCGGGTCTCGCGGCGCGTGAACGAGAGCTGCGCGGCGCCGCCGAGCCGGATGAGGCGCACCAGGACGCGCTCGGGTCCTGCAGTGCCCGCGCGCGGGGAGCTGAGTCGGAGTTCGACGAAGCGATCCTCGGCGCAGCTCGCATCGACGAGTGCGAGGAAGCGCTCGATCGGCGACACGGGCAGCGCCCGTGCGTCGGGGCTCGCGGGTCTCGGGTGGGTCAAGGGCGGCGTCGGCGGACGGCGATCATGCGAGCGAGCTTCATACACCTGCGACTGCGGATCGCCGCCATGCCTCGCTAACATCCGGCGGTTCTCCTGCAGGTCGCGCTCCCGGCGACTCCGCGATGCACTTCCATCAACTCGCGAACTCGTTGCTCGACGGGCTGCTCGACGCCGTCGTGACGATCGACTTCGCCGGGCGCATCCTCTACGTCAACGCGGCGTTCTGCGGGATGTTCGGCTACGCGAGCGAGGAGGTGCTGGGGCACAACGTGCGTCTGCTCATGCCGGAGCCGCACCGCTCGGCTCACGACGGGCACCTGCGGCGCTACCGCGAGACGGGCAAGACCACGATCCTCGGCCGGCGTCGCACCTTCCCCGCGCTGCGGAAGGACGGCAGCCCGTTCGCGGTCGAGATCTCGATCGCGCGCCTCGACGGACTCCTCGAGCAGCCGGTCTTCGTCGGCACCCTGCGTGACGTCACGGAGCGCGAGCGCCTCGTCGGCGCGCTCGCCGAGGGCGCGCGCCGCCTCCGCGCGATCTTCGACCAGGAGTTCTGCTACGTCGCACTCCTCTCGCCGGACGGTCGCGTGCTCGACGTGAACCGCTCGCTGCTCGAACTGGCGGGAGCGGTGCGCGATGCGGCCGTCGGTGGCGAGTACGTCGCGACGCTCTGGCCGGGCGTGACCGCCACGACCGCGGCGCGCATGCGCACCGCTCTCGGGTGCGTCGCCGGAGGTCGGCTCGACCGCTTCGAGTTCGAATTCGCCTCTCGCGAGAAGGTGCGCCATGTCGTGGATCTGTCGTTCAAGCCGATCCTCGGCGAGGACGGCGAGGTCGAGTTCCTCATCACCGAAGGCCGGGATCTCACGCATCTGCGCCTCTTCCAGGAGCGGGAGCGCGCGATGCTGCGCTCGCTCGCCGAGATCGGCGAGTCGGCGTCGCTCCTGGCCCACGAGATCAAGGAGCCGATCACCGCGACGCATCTCGCCTTGCGCGCGGTGGCCAGCAAGCTCGGCGGCGACGAACGCGCCGCGCTCGAAGAGCTCGTGACGCGCCTGCGCAAGCTCGAGGCCACGATGCGCCGCACGCTCTCCTTCGCGCGTCCGCTGGATCTCGAGCTCGCGATGGTCGAGCTGCCCGTGCTCGTCGCCCGCGCGCTGGGCGAACTGCGGGCGGAGAGCGACGCCCGCGGCGCGAAGATCGAGTGCGTGTTCGCACCGGGGCTGCCGCAGGTGACCGTCGACGCGCAGTACGTCACCGAGGCGATCACCAACCTCGTGCGCAACGCGATCGAGGCGATCGCCACGGGTGGGCGCATCCGCGTCACCTGCTCACGTGGAGCCGCGGACACCGTCGCCGTCGCGGTCGAGGACGACGGACCGGGCATCTCGCCGGTGGTGCGTGCGGGTTTGTTCCAGCCGTTCGTCTCCGGCAAGCAGTCGGGCACCGGCCTCGGGCTCGCGTTGTGCCGCAAGATCGTCCGTCAGCATGGCGGTGCGATCGATGCCGCCGACGGTGCGCTCGGCGGCGCGCGGTTCACGATGACCTTGCCGATCTCCTGCGCGACGCCCACGACGTTCGACCCGGGCGACGAGGGCGGGAGCGCATGAACGCCGTGTCCCTGCGCGTCTACCTGGTCGACGACCAGACGATGATCCGCGCGGCGCTCCGCAGCCTGCTGGGGGATGGCCCGGACCTCGAGATCGTGGGTGACAGCGGGGATGCCCGTGCGGCGGTCGACGAGATCGGCGCGTTGCGTCCCGACGTCGTGCTGCTCGACATCTCGATGCCCGGGCTGTCGGGGCTCGATGCGCTGCCGATGATCCGGAAGGTCGCGCCGGACGCACGGGTCATCATGCTGACGCATCACGAAGGCCATGCGTTCGTCGAGCAGGCGTTGCGGTTGGGTGCCGATGGCTACGTGTCGAAGGACTCGGAACCCGAGGAGCTACGGCTGGCGATCGACGCCGTGCGGCGCGGAGCGCCCTACATCTGTCCGAACGTCACCGCCGGACTCGTGCGAGGCATCCGTGCGGCGACGCGCGGGCCGGTCGCCCCCGGCCCGAGTCTCGCGGCCTTGACCGCTCGCGAGCGCGAGGTCTTCCAGCTCGTGGCGATCGGCAAGAGCAACAAGGAGATCGCGAAGACGCTCGAGATCAGCCTGGGCACGGTGAAGAAGCACCGCGAGAACCTCCAACGCAAGCTCGCGTGCAGCTCCGCGGCCGAGCTCGCACGCCTGGCGATCCGCGAGGGTCTGCTCGACGGCTGAGGAGACCTACGCACGAGTGCGTAGGCAGCACCCTGCAGACGGCCCATGACGCGGCTCCCGGCGCGCGCGGCGCGGATCCCGGCTGCGCACTGATTCCCGACCCGACTACGCACTCGGGCCGGGTTCGCCATCGACCCTGCGTCGCTACGGTGCGAGACGTCGATCGGGTGACCAAGACGTCAGGAGCACCGGCATGACAGCCTCGAAAGAGACTCGTGTGGATGGGACTCGGGACCCCGCGAGCCGCACGCGGCGCGCGCCCGACGTGAGCGACGTGCACCGCGCCGCGCCGCCTGGCGAGGTGGACCTGCCGGGTCCCGTGCATCCGCTGAGCCATGCGGTCGTCGAGCAGCCGCCCGCGCGGCCGTTGCGCGATGCGAGCGACGACGAGCTCGTCGCGATGATCGTCCGCGGTGAGGCCGACGCCGGCATCGCCGGTCTGCACGCCCGCTACGCCAGGCGGCTGACCGCCTTCGTCCGCGGCATGGTCGGTGACGTGCACCTCGCGGCGGACATCACGCAGGAGGTCTTCGCGAAGCTCCTGACCAAGGCGGCGACCTATCACCCGGGGACGCAGTTCCGTGCGTGGCTCCTGCAGGTCACGCGCAACCACGCGCTCACCGTGTTGCGGGCGTTGAGGCACCGGCCGCGTGCGCTGTCGGGTCTCGAGGGCATCGAGCCCGAGGAGGTGCTGGCCGAACTTCCGGATCCGCACGAGGACCACGCGCGCGAGGAGCAGGAACTCATGGAGGCGCTGCACGGTGCCGTCGATCGCCTGCCCGAGAGCTACCGCGTCGCGTTCAACCTCTGCGTTCGCGACGGCGCGTCCTATGCGGACGCCGCCAGGTCGCTCGGCATCCCGACGGGCACCGTGGGCATCCGCATCATGCGCGCGCGCCAGCGGCTCTTCGCGGCGTTGTGCAAGCACTTCGGCCGCGTGCGCCGACCGCCGGCCTGCTGCCAGGATCTCGCGCGGAACGCCAGCTGAGCGCACTCGCGACCGGCGTGGGGCTCAGCGAGCGAGGCCGTATGCGGTCGCGAACGCGCCCAGGGCCTCGGTCGGCCGGCGGCGCAGCTCCTCGAGCACCAGCGCCTGCCGGAAGCGGCCCAGTTCGAGCCATGCGCGGTAGTCCTCGGGGAGCACGAGCCGCGAACCGGGACGGGCGGCGTATTCGAGGAGCGCACCGGGTCGCGCGATGAGCTCGCCCCACAGCGCGGCGAAGGCCTTGGGGTCGTCGCGCGCGAGCTCCATCGTGAGCGTGTGGAACCAGGCGCCGTCGGATGCTGGTCCGCGGCGCAGCCGTTCGAGCCTGCCGCGCTGCAGGTCGTCGACGAGCTCGATGCGCGCGACCATCACGCGTTCGATCCGCGCCTCGCGCGACAGGGTCAGCGGCATCACGGCATCGGTCCAGGCCTGCGGGAGCAGGTAGAAGACGCGGAGGCCGGGGCTCTGGAAGTACGAGACGCGCCAGGTGTCGAGCAGCGCGTCGGCCTCGTCGGCGAACAGGCCGTCCTCGACGAGGGCCGTGCGCATGAGCGTGCGGAGGCGATCGAGGTTCGCGGGTGAGAACTCCGTCGCGTCGAATCCTGCCCGCGCCTCGGCGGCCGTCCCGTCGCCGTCACGCCCCATCGGCAGGGGGGCGAGCTCGCGGAAGGCACAGCCCCGCTCGCGATCGACGGCGAGCAGCCAACCCGGGCCGGTGCTCGTCGCCGCGTGCGACAGCCGCGGGTCACGGCGCTCGCGAAGGCGCAGCGTCTTGCGATCCGCACCGCGAACGATGGTCACCGGCGGCTCGACGTTGCCGACGCCCCGATAGAAGAGGAAGCGCTCGGCTTCGCCGCCGACCTCGAGATCCGCGGCCGCGACCCGGCGCGGCGCGAGCCAGACGGGAGCATCGGTGTCCGGCGGAGTCGCGCTGCGTTCGCCGCCGACCCTCACGCCCTTCCACGCGAGGGTGCCGCTGCGCTCGCCGTCGAGATCGCCGAGAGGTCCGACCTCCATCCCCGGGAGCACGGCCTCGCCGCGGGGGAAGAACTCGGCGAGCCAGCCGCCGCGCCACGCCACCTCGACGTCGATCGAGAACGGAGGGGTGTCGTCGGCGACGTGGAAGTACAGGACCGGGGTCTCGAGGCGCATCGTGACCTGCGGATGGCAGGCGGGCGCGCCCTGGAAGAACACGGGTGCGAGGTCATGGGCCGCGAGCAGGCCCGCGTTGATCATGCGATCGCGCAGCGGGCGATGGACGAAGTCCGGCAGCGGCTCGTCTTCGGTGTTCACGCCCGCGATCACGGCGCCGTCGTCGTCGAGCAGGCAGGTGAAGGTGCCCCACTCGTGCACGAGCAGCGGTGCGGTCTCCTGCGCGCGCGGCGCTGCGGCGAGCACGGACGCGCCGAGCAGGCCGAGCGCCGCGAGCGGCGGGGAGGAACGCGGAGCGCGTGGGCGACGGAGCATGAGGAGGCAGACGATCTCCGGCTGCGATCGTTAGCGCGAGGGCCCGATGCGGGCGCCCGGTGCATCGATCGCGCATCATGCGCCGATGGCCGCCGCCGTCCGCATCCGCAGCGCGACTCCCACGGACGCCGATGCGATCACCGCCGTCGTGAGCGTCGCATTCCCCTCGCCCCTCGAGGCGCGCCTCGTCGCCGCGCTCCGCGAGGCGGGGCGCCTGATCGTCGAACTGGTCGCCGATCTCGACGGTCGACTCGTGGGCCACATCGCGTTCAGCCCCGTGACCATCGCCGGGGCGCCGCAGGTCCCCGGTCTCGGTCTCGCACCGCTCGCGGTGCTGCCGGAGTGCCAGGGGCAGGGCATCGGCGGTCGGCTGATCGAGCTCGGCCTCGAGGCCGCGTCCCGCGCGGACGCCGCCTTCGTGGTGGTCCTCGGCGAGCCGCGCGTCTACGGCCGCTTCGGCTTCGAGCGCGCCGATCGTCGTGGGTTCGACAACGAGTACGGTGCGGGCGAGCAGTTCATGGTGCTCGAGCTCCGCCGCGGCGCGCTCGACGGACTGCGCGGCCTCGTGCGCTATGACGCGACCTTCGCGCGCATCCTGGAGGCGAACGGATGAACGGAGCGGAGCCCATCGTGCGCGACGCGAGCGCCGCGGACTTCGAACGCCTCTGCGCGGTCGATCGCGCGGCCTATGGCGATCACGCCTACGACCGCTATGCGCTGCGGCAGTTCATCGCGCTGTTCCCGCGGAGCATCTTCGTCGCGGAGGACCAGGACGGCAGGGCGCTGGGCATGGCCGTCGGCGGTCTCGTCACCCCCGGCCGCTGCGGTTGGGTGTTGAGCGTCGCCGTCGTGCCCGAGGCCCGCGGACGCGGGATCGGCCGTCGGCTCGCGGAGCGGGTCACGCAGCGCCTCCGCGAACTCGGCGCGCCCGAGGTCCGACTCACCGTCGCGGCGGAGAACGTCGCGGCGCGAGCGCTCTACGAGTCACTCGGGTATCGCCTCGTCGCGTCCGACGCCGGGTACTTCGGTCCGGGAGAGTCCCGGCTCGTGCTGCAATGGACTCCGCCGAGCGCGGCGCGACCCGGCACCGGCGCGCGCGCGACGCTCGAGTTCGTCGCGGAGTTCGTGTCCCCGGGAAGCCGCGTGCTCGAGGTCGGGTGCGGGGACGGCGAGCTCGCGGCCGCGTTGTCGGCGCGCGGCGACGACGTGACGGCGCTCGATCGCGACCCGCGCGCGGTCGAGCGCGCCCTTGCGCGCGGTGTGTCGGCGCACGTCGCGGACTGGCCGCAGTTCGAGGCGGCGCCCTTCGACGCGGTGCTGTTCACGCGCTCCTTGCACCACATGTCCTCGCTCGATGCGGCGCTCGATTCCGCCCGCGCGCTGCTGAGACCCGGGGGCGCGATCGTCGTCGAGGACTTCGCGTTCGACGGCCCGAACGCCGCGACGCTCGCGTTCGCCGCGGCGTCCGCGAGGCTGGCGATCGCGCTCGGTGCCATCGCGCCCGCCCCGGGCTCGCTGCTCGCGGAGCTGAGCGTGGCCGACGACCTCGCCGCCGTCTGGCGCCGTCATCTCGACCACGGACTGCACGGCATCGAGGCGATCTTCGACGCGCTGTCGGCGCGCGCGTCGATCGTCCATGCGAGCCGCTGCGAGTACCTGTTCCGATACTTCGAGAGCTGCGCATGCGACCCGTCGTCGACCTGGCTCGACGACCTGCGCGCCTGCGAGATGGCCCTGGAGCCAGGGGC
>JADLHO010000011.1 GCA_020848735.1 Planctomycetota bacterium
CTGCAGGGCGGGGAACTCGCCTTGGCCGAGGACGGCGACGCCGAGGGCGAGCCAGTCGGCGGCCTGGGCCGGGCCGATGCTGCGGACGCCGACGGAGTGGCCGACGAAGAGCTCGGTGTTGCGGACGCCGACGACGAGCTTGCCGCCTTCGGCGACGAACTCGGCGGCGGAGTCGAGGAGCTCGTGCATGAGGCCGCCCTCCTCGCCGTCGTCGAGGCCGATCACGCAGAGTTCGGGGTGGTGGAAGCGCTCGAAGAGGCCGAGGGTGAAGCCGTAGGCCGGGCGACCGTCTTCGGCCTCGATGAGGACGACGTGCCAGCCGTTCGTCTCGATCTGTTCCCGAACGGCGGCGCGGAAGGTCTCGAACTCGCTCATCGGGTCAACTGGTCTCGCGACCGGAGGCCGCGAGGCGGTCGGCCTCGATGTCGGCCAGCATGGCTTCGGTGATGTCGCCGGTCGGATAGTCGCCCGTGAAGCACGCGGTGCAGAACTTCTTCGCACAGCCGCCGGCGGTCTGGACCGCCTCGACCATCGACTGCACGTCCTGATAGACGACGCTGTCGCAACCGAGCTCGGCGCAGATCTGCTCGTGCGTGCGACCGCGCGCGATGAACTCACGCTTGGTCGACATGTCGATGCCGTAGGGGCAGGGGTGGAGCAGCGGCGGCGAATAGGAGGCGAGGTGGACCTCCGCCGCGCCCATCTGGCGGGCGATGCGGACGATCTGCCGCATGGTGTTCCCGCGCACGATCGAGTCGTCGACGATGAGCACGCGCTTGCCCTCGAACTCGACGCGGATCGGATTGAGCTTGTGCCGCACGCTCGCCTGCCGCTGCTTGTCGTTCGGCATGATGAACGTGCGGCCGACATAGCGGTTCTTCACGAAGCCCTCGCGGTAGGGCACGCCGATCTCCTCGGCCATGCGCTGCGCGGCGGTCCGTGCGGACTCGGGCACCGGGATCACGACGTCGACCTCGCGGCCCGACTTCTTCCACGCCTTGGCGAGACTCTCGCCGAGGCTGAGGCGCGCCTCATACACGGAGATGCCGTCGAGGACGCTGTCGGGACGCGCGAAGTAGACGTGCTCGAAGATGCAGGGGCGGTGCGGGCGATCGCTCACCTTGAACGACTGCACGCGGCGCGAGTTGTCGATCCAGATGACCTCGCCGGCCTCGACGTCGCGCACGGGCTGGTAGCCCGCCACGTCGAGCACGACGGACTCGCTCGCGACGGCCCACCAGGGACCGTCGGGGCCGTCCTTCTTGCCGAGGATGATCGGCTTGATCCCGAAGGGGTCGCGGAACGCGAACATGCCCGCGCCCGCGACGATGCCGACGACGGAATAGGCGCCCTTCACGACGCGGAAGACCTCGGCCACGGCATCGCGCACGTCCTCACCGCGGAGCCGATCGGCGCGCTTCTGGAAGAGCACGCCGGCGAAGACGTAGAGCACCGCCTCGAGATCGCAGTTGCTCGCGAGCCGGGCCTGCGGCGTGTGCTTGAGGAAGTAATCGCGGCGCAGCTCGTGGAAGTTCGTGACGTTCCCGTTGTGCGCCATCGCGATGCCCACCGGGTAGTCGACCCAGAAGGGCTGCACGTCGGTGTCCTCGCCGCCACCCACCGTGGGGTAGCGCACGTGGCCGACGCCCATGTGTCCGGTGAGCCGCGCGAGATGGCGCTGCTCGAACACGTCGCGGACGAGGCCGAGGCCCTTCTTGGCCTGGAACTTGTCGCCGAAGGTCACGACGCCGGCGGCGTCCTGGCCGCGGTGCTGGATGGCCAGCAGGCCGGTGAGCACGTCCTGGACGACGTCAGCGCCGTCGGGCGCGAGGATGGAGATGAATCCGCACATCGTGATGATCGCTGGGCCGCGGAACGCGAGGAGGGCTGACTCTAGCCCGGACCACTCACGAACGCCTGCTCGCGTCGGCGCCGCGGCGCACGCGCGGCCCGCGACGCGGGCCGGGACTCAGTTGATCACGTCTTCGAGGATGTCGCGGATGCGCTCGAGGGCGGCGCGGTAGCGGGCGCGCGCGGTCTCGCTCGCCTTCACGTGCGCGATGATGCCCTCGAGATCGGTGCCGACGCTGCTGCTGCTGCTGGGAGCCGGCGCCTTGCGCACGGCGGCGCGGGCTGCGGGCGCCGCAGCCGGCGCCGGGCTCGCTGCCGCGGCGGCGGCGGCCTTCTGCTTCTTGGCGGCGCGGGCCGTGGGACCGGTGCCGCGCGGCGCCGTCGGGACGAGCCCGAGCTTCGCCTTCGCCCGGCCGTAGACGATGGGGTAGATCTTGAAGCCCTTCTTCTGGGCGGCGGCGGCGACGTCCGCGTAGCTGATCGTCGGGTTCTTCTCGAGCAGACTGACGACGAAGTCGAAGGACTCGGACTTGTTCTTGGCGGCCACTGGGTGCTTTCCGCGATCGGGGTGGGGTGTGCGGCCTCGGTAGCTTGGTGGGAGGACCGCAGAGGGATGGACGAGGCAGTCGTTCGGAAACCGAACGAAGCGAAGTCCAGCGTCATAGCGCTCCTGCGCCGGTGATTTCAATGCGCCGCCTGTCGCCGGTCTTTCGCCACACGCGCAAGTCCGCTCAGCGCTGCGCTTCGATCGTGACCGATTGGCCGGGCAGGACGATCGTCGAGCGCCGCGGCCGCAGGCCCTTCTGCAGTTCGAAGGCCTCCGCCAGGCGCACGCGCCCGCCGCTTCCCGGCAGGTCGGCGCAGCGCAGGACGTCATCGATCACCAGCGCCTTGGCCTCGATGCGCTGTCCCACGACCCGCGCCTCGGGGTGCAGGGCCGAAAGCACGTGACAGTCCACCGGCCGCTCCCGATCGACCGTCTCCGCGAGGAGTTCGGGCCCGCTGAAGAGGAGCGTGGCGCCGTCCGGCCAGCGGAAGAGGTAGCCGACGCTCCGGGCGACGAGGCCCTTCTCGTCGACGTCGCCGCAGACGTGGATCGAGAGGCCCTGCGCCGCATAGTCCTTGCCCGGCATGACGAGCGGGAACTTCTCGATCTCGAGGCCGGGCAGGCTCAGCGCGATGTGCGAGAAGACCGGCAGCTCGACCTTGCGCGCCAGGGCCCGCAGGAGGAGCTGGTCGTTGCGCCGGGTCGGGTCCCCCGGCGAGGTCAGCACCACGAAGTCGAGGGCCGCGCCGAGCAGGTGGTCGAGACGGAAACCCGCCGGATCGACCGCGAAGGAGGCGAGCTTGCTGCGCACCAGCCAGCCGCCCTGCGGCAGACGCCAGAGCACGAAGCCGTGCTCGGGCGGTTCGGCGGTCGCGCGACGCACGGTGCCCTCGAGGACGTGGTCCCAGAAATAGGGCAGGCCGCTCGCGGCGAGGCCGGCGCACTCCCGGTTCATACGGCGGTGCTGGGCATGGACGAACTCGACGTAGTCGACGCGCGGGAACTCGGCGACGCGCAGCTCGAGCTCGTCGAGCAACGCACGCCAGTCGGTGCCGCCGGCGAAGGACGGGTCCGCGGTGCCCGCCTCGACCCAGGCGAGTGGCTGCCTGGCGACGCGATTGGCGAGCCCGACCCAATACGCCGCCTCCGGCACGGGCGGCTCGGCCCGCACGGCGGGCGGCGGGATCGCCGGCAGGACGAATCCGCTGCGGCTCGCGTCCTCGGCCGCGCTGTCGAGGAGCAGGAGCGAGCCGAGCAGGCCGGGGTCGATGCGCGGCCCCATGCCGAAGGTCCAGCCGATGCGCGTCTGCGGCATCGGGTCGGTCGGGTCGTCGTAGTCCGAGAGCACGAACTGCGCGCCGAGGATCTGTCCCGCGACCGGCTTCTCGCCGACGCCGAGGATCTCGGCCCAGGGGATGCGCGCCTCGTAGGTCGTGACCTTCTCCTGCTTGTCGGGTGCGACCACCGCCGCGGCCGTCGCGGCGAAGCGCGCCTCGCCGCGGAAGCGGTCCCACTTCACGAGGCGATTGCCCTGGCCTTCGACCTCGGCGATCCAGAACGCGCTGTCCTCGCGACGACCGCTGTCGTTGCCCAAAGCACGCGTGTCGCGCTCGGGGTCGAGCCAGACGAGCACCGAGTCGGCCGGCGGGATCTCGTTCACCTGCTCGCGCTCCGCGGGGAGGCGGATGTGCCAGTCGTCCTTCACGCGGGCCGCGACGTAGAGGTCCTCGTCGTCCCAGCAGAGGAAGAGCCGCCCGGCGCAGTCGTCGAGCGAGCGGAAGGCGCCGAGCGCCGTGCCCGAGACCTGGCGCGAGTCGTCGAGACGGATCACCGGGAGCGCGGGCCAGTCGTCGAGCGCGCCATCGATCACGATGCGCGCCTTGCCGCGCCGGAACACGCCGGCCTCCGGGATGGGCAGGGGCTCGACCGGCCGGGCGGGCGGATTCTGCGCGGGCGGGTCCTGCGCGACAGGATCCTGCGGGGTCGGCACCTGCCGAAGCGCGGACTCGGCAGCGCCGAACGGGACGGACAGACAGACGAGGGCGTGGGCGAGGAGCGGCATCGGGCCGGTGGATCGGCCGCGACCATATCGGCCCCGCCGCCTCGCGTAACGACGGGACCGGCCGCGCGTCAGAGCCAGCGGCGCCGCGAGGCGGGTGCGAGGACGCCGATCGGCCGGCCCACGAGGTCCTCGATGCGGAACGCGTCGCCGGGATGGTCGCGGGAGTCGCTGCTGTCGTACGAGTTCTCGCCGAGCACGAAGAGCTCGCCGGGTTCGAGCCGGAAGCTCTCGCTCCGCGGCTGCCAATGCACGTCGTGGAAGCCGCGCGCGCGGGTGATCCGCACGCGGCCGGTGCCGGCGACGCCGAGGTGCAGCAGGTTCGCCTCCGGCCGCTCGAAGGTCTCGCCCGGCAGCAGTTCGCGCGGCGAGCGGAACTCGACGGCGTGCTCGAACCAGGCGATGAGGACGCCGTCGGCGATCACGAAGAGCCGGCCGTCGAGATAGCCGTAGGCGAGGCGCAGCGTGCGGCCGAGGGGCAGGCTCGGGACCACGAGTTCCTCCCCCGCCGACGCACCCATCACCGAACAGCGCAGACGCCCTGCCGCCGAGTATTCGAGCGCGTGGTAGACCTCGACCGCCTCGAGGACGAGCAGGAGCGACTCCACGCCGGCATCGAGCGCGAGCTCCAGCTCGAGACCGACGTCGCGCACCTCGCCACGGCGGATCGCGAGGAGCTCGCCGGTCGCGTCGAGGAAGGCGGTGTCGATCGCCGCGCCGGTGCGGAGGAAGCCCGCGAGCTGCTGCGTCGGCGGCCGTTGCGTGCGCCGCGCGGCCTGCGCCTGGGGGGTGAGTTGGGCGACGAGGGCGTCGCGCGGGAGCGCGGCCAGCACGAGCGCGTCGCCGTCGACGGCGTCCTGCCCGACCAGCACGCCGGACTCCACCGCGCGCGCCGCGGGATCGACCACGAAGGCCGTCTGCCGGTAGCCGGCCTGCTCCAGCGGGTGCTTCACGTCGCGCTCGAGCGTGCGCTGCTCGCCCTCCTTGATGAAGAGGTCGCCCTCCCGCAGCGCGAGCTCGGCCGGACCCTGCGCGATGAAGCGCTTCACGAGGTGCGCGCCGTCGCGCTGGTGGCGGTTGCGCAGCACGATCAGGTCGTGGCGGCGCAGGGGGCGGCGGTGCCAGCTCCAGAGCGGCGAGGACCAGAACGCGGTCTTGTCGACGAGCACGCGGTCGCCGTCGCGGGGGTCGCCGTGCAGCGTGGGCTCCATGCTCCGGCTCGGGATCGCGTAGCGCTCCGCGACGTGCGCGCGCAGGTTGTGGAAGACGATCCACGAACCGAGCCCGATCGCGAGGAGCTCGAGGGCCAGGCCCCGGGCGGTCCAGCCGCTCACCGGGCCGTCCTCGGCCGCTGGCCTCCGGGAAAAGTTTCCACAAACTGGCCGCTGCGCTGGGCCGCAAGTCCGGGCCGCGCCGTTGCCCTGCAAGGGCTTCCGAGCGTCGACCCGAGACTCGGTCGACCGCGGGTCCGAGCGCCGTCTTGCGACGCCGCCGCGGCAGCGCTAAGGGGGACACCCGTCTCTTGGGCCATCGACCTTACTGTAGCAAATACAAGCACTTATGAAAAGCACGCGACGGAGTCACGCGCTGCGCAAGCTGCTCGACCTCTGCGATGACCTCCATCGCCTGCGCGCACGCCTCGCGGCGGCCGCGTTGCCGCGCGAGACGCGCGCACGCCTCGTGCGGCAGATGCGCAGCAAGACGGAACGACTCGCGCGCGACCTCGCCGCGTACCGCTTCAAGGGACCGCTCGGCCGCCTCATGCGCGAGCACCGCCTGAGCCTCGTGCAGTTCCAGGTGCTCGCGACACTGCTGCAGCGACATCTCCGCGCCGAGGACGAGTCGTCGATGGAAGGGCGCGAGCTGCTCGCCGCGGTGTTCGAGAGCTCGTTCGACGTGCTGTCCGGCATGGAGCTGCTCCACGAGAACGGGGCGCTGCGGCGCAGCGGACTCGTGGTCGTCGACGACAGCGACGAGCGCGCCCTCGACCTGCTCGAGTCGCGCTACCGCCTCGGTCACGAGGCCCTCACGGCCTTCCGCGAGGAGGTGCTCGGCGTGGTGGTCGACGACGGGCGCGGCGCCGTCGAGGCCTACGCCAGCAACCACGAGTACCTGCTCGACCTGCGCATCCTGCACAACCTCTACCTGCACCGCAGCGAGCGGGTCTTCCAGCAGGAGCGCTGGGACCGCGCGCATCCGGGTGTGGTCGCGCCGGGCCGCCAGCTCGGCCAGCGCATCGAGGCCTTCTGGAACCGCATCGAACGCCGCCTCGCGCTCGGTCCGGACGCCGCCCAGTTCCCCGGCGTGCGCTTCTTCCGCGAGCACCGACTCGGCCGGGCGGAGACCATCGTGGTCGTCGCGCTGCTCTTCCGTGAACTCTTCGAGGGCATCGCCTACGCCGACGTCGCGGAGCTGATCCGGCTGATCAGCGGCGACGAGCTCGAGCTGCTGCGCAACCGCCGGCACTTCCTCGAGCACGGGCGGCTGCTGCGCCAGGACATCGTGAAGGTCAGTGCCGAGCTCGACGGGCGCACGCTGACCGGCGAGGCCCAGCTCTCGGACTGGGCCGTGAACCAGCTCTTCGGTGCGCCGCTGGGCGACGGCGCGATCGACGCCGACGACCGTCTCGACTGGCACCTCTACCTCGAGAAGCTCGAGGACGCGCGGACCTTCTTCCGCGACCTCGAAGGCAACTGACCTATCATCGGGACGATGGTCCGCGTCGAAGAACTCATCCACGACTGGAACCGCGTCGGCGGCCTCGGCCAGCCTCAGGGCAAGCTGATGTTCGACGACGAGACGCTGCGCGACGGCCTGCAGTCGCCGTCGGTCGTCGACCCACCGATCGAGCGGAAGCTCGAGCTGCTCCACGTGATGGATGCGCTCGGCATCCACACCGCCAATCTCGGGCTCCCGGGGGCGGGCGGGCGCCCCCGCGAGGACATCCTCCGCATGACGCGCGAGATCGCGTCCTCGCGCCTGGCCATCGGCGCGAACGTCGCCTGCCGCACCGTGGTCAGCGACATCGAGCCCGTGGTCGAGATGAGCCAGAAGGCCGGCATCCCCATCGAGGTCTGCGCCTTCATCGGCAGCAGCACGATCCGGCAATACGCCGAGGACTGGAGCCTCGAGCGCATGCTGCAGAACACGCGCGACGCGCTGCGCTTCTGCCGCGACCACGACCTGCCGGTGATGTACGTCACCGAGGACACCTCGCGCGCGTTCCCCGAGACGATCCGCGCGCTCTACAGCGAGGCGATCGAACTCGGCGCGAAGCGCGTCTGCGTCTGCGACACGGTCGGGCACAGCACGCCGCAGGGCGCGGCGGCCGTCGTGCGCTTCGTGAAGACGGAGATCGTCGACCGGCTCGATCCCGCCGTCGGCATCGACTGGCACGGCCATCGCGACCGCGACCTCGGCATCGCCAACTGCCTCGCCGCCATCGAAGCCGGCGCCACGCGCGTGCACGGCGCGGCCCTCGGCATCGGCGAACGCGCGGGCAATGCGCCGATGGACCTCCTGCTCGTGAACTGCAAGCTGCAGGGCTGGATCGACAACGACCTGCGCCGCCTGCCGGAATACGTGCGCAAGGTCTCGGCCGCCGTCGGCGTGCCGATCCCGAGCAATTACCCCGTGCTCGGCGGCGACGCCTTCGAGACGGGGACCGGCGTGCACGCCGCCGCCGTCATCAAGGCCTTCCGCAAGGGCGACGTCGCGCTCGCGGACGCGGTCTACAGCGGCGTGCCCGCGAGCATGGTCGGTCTCGAACAGAAGATCGGCATCGGCCCGATGAGCGGGAAGTCGAACGTGGTCTGGTGCCTCGAGAAGCTCGGCCTCGACCCGAGCGAGGAGCGCGTGCAGCGCGTGCTGGACGCGGGCAAGGGCAGCAAGCGCCTGCTCAGCGAGGCGGAGATCCGCGCCGCGGCGAAGTGACGGCGGCGCGATGACCTTCGGCCATGACTGAGCGCACGCCCGTCCGCGGGAAGTTCAAGACCCGCCAGGTCCGCTTCGAGGGCACCGAGGTCGTCCAGAAAGACGGCCTGATCGATCCCTCGCGGCGCGCTCGGTCGGGTGAGACGAGCCTCGAGTTGATGCGACGCGGGCGTGCACCCCTCGGCCCGGACGAGATCCCGATCCAGCTCCACCACGTGAGCCAGGACGACGACGGGGTGATCCTCGAGCTGCCGGGCTCATTCCATCAGGAGCATTCGGGCATCCTCCATGAACCTGGAAGTACCCGGATCGACCGCCTCGCTTTCGCCCGCTGGAAGCAGCGCTACTGGAGGTGCCGCGCGAGGGCTTTCGAACCGGGCTTGCGCAGCGATGACGGCTGAGGGCCACGGCACCTGGCACGTCGCCGGCGAGGTGTCCGGGTGGGCAGGAGATCCGGCGCCTGCGCGGCGCAGTGCGAGGAACTGAGATGGACGGTCGCGCACCGATCGCCGTCACGGGCGCGAGCGGATACATCGGCGGACGGCTCGTGCCGCGCCTGCTGGCCGCGGGATTCCGCGTGCGCTGCCTCGCGCGCGATCCCGGCAAGCTCGCGGAACGGGCGTGGGCGAAGGAGCCGGGGGCGGAGATCGTCGCCTGCGATCTCGGGGACGCGGCCGCGCTCGCGCTCGCGCTGCGCGGTTGTCGCGCCGCCTATTACCTCGTGCATTCGATGCTCGCGGCCGGACCCCGCTATGCCGCGGTCGACCGCGAGCTCGCGCGCGGCTTCGCACGCGCGGCGGCAACGGCAGGGCTCGAGCGCATCGTCTATCTCGGCGGACTCGGCGAGACCGGCGCGGATCTCAGCGAGCATCTGGGTTCGCGTCGCGAGGTGGAGCGCGAGCTGGGCAACGGCGCCGTGCCGCTCACCGTCTTCCGCGCGGCGATGATCGTCGGCTCAGGCTCGGCGTCCTTCGAGATCCTGCGCTATCTGGTCGAGCGTCTGCCGCTGATGGTCACCCCGCGCTGGGTGCGCACCGAATGCCAGCCCATCGCGGTGCGCGACGTGCTGCATTACCTCGTCGCCTGTCTCGACGAGCCGCGCACCCTCGGGCGGACGATCGACATCGGCGGGCCCGATGTCGTCACATACCTCGACCTCATCCAGCAGCTCGCCGCCTTGCGCGGACTGCGGCGACGCTTGGTCGTGCCGCTGCCCTGTCTCACTCCGAAGCTGAGCTCGCTGTGGATCCACCTCGTCACGCCCATCAGCGCGCGCATCGCGCGCCCGCTCGCCGAGGGCCTGCGCAATCGCGTGGTCTGTCGCGACGCGCTCGCGCAGGAGCTGCTGCCCCACCGCTTCCTGCCCGTGCGCGAGGCGATGGCCGCAGCGCTCGGGCAGGAGGCCGAGGGGACGACCGAGACGCGGTGGTCGGATGCCGGTGTCGTCCCCGGTGATCCCGATTGGGCCGGCGGGACGGTCTTCGTCGATGCCCGCGAGCTCGAGATCGATGCACCGCCGGGCGCGGTGTTCGCCGCGATCGCGCGGCTCGGCGGCAGGCACGGCTGGTACGCGGCGAACTGGCTCTGGCGACTCCGCGGCATCCTCGACAAGCTCGTCGGTGGGCCGGGCCTGCGCCGCGGGCGCCGCGATCCGGAGCATCTGCGCTACGGCGACGCGCTCGACTTCTGGCGCGTCCTCGCGGTGGAACCCGAGCGCCGGCTCGAGCTCGTCGCCGAGATGAAGCTGCCCGGCGTCGCTCGCCTCGAGTTCGAGCTCGAGCCCCTCGACGACGGCCGCCGCTGCCGCCTCCGCCAGGTCGCCCGCTTCAAGCCGCGCGGTCTGCTCGGGCTCGCGTATTGGTATGCGGTTCTACCTCTGCACGGCCATGTGTTCCGCGGCATGCTGCGCGGCATCCGCGCCGCGGCGGAGACGCGCGTCGACGCCCGCAGGATCCCGGAGCCCTGATCTCGACCATGTCTCGACGCACTCGCACGACGCTCGCCGTCCTCGCCACATCCTGGCTCGCGGCCTGCACCGCGGTCACGGCGGACCCCGAACGCGCCGCCGGCCGCTTCCCCGAGGATTGGCTGGGCACCTGGCAGGGCCAGCTGCGGATCCTCGGCCCCGAGGGTGAACGCGATCGCATCGACGTGGAGCTCGAGATCGCCGTCGGCGACGAGCCGTCCCGCTGGAACTGGACGCTCGTCTATTCAGGCCGCGCGGGTCGCTCGGAGCGCCCATACCAGCTGCTCGCACGCAATCCCGCGGAGGGCACCTGGGCGATCGACGAGCGCAATGGCATCGTCATCGAGGCACGCCTGCTCGACGGCACCTTCCATTGCTGCTTCGACGTCGGGAGCGCGCGCATCCTCTGGCGGCAGACGCTGCTCGCCGCGGGCACGCCGCACGAGCGGGTCGAATTGGAGATCCTCGCCGCGAGCACCGTGCCGGTGGCGACGGCACCCGCCGACGGCAGACCGGAGGCGACGTCGAGCTGGCCGCCGCACCAGGTCCAGCGCGCCGTGCTCCGGCGACGCAGCGGGACCTGAGCGACGCGCCGGCGACATCCGGCTGTCGAGCGGCAGCGCCGGGACCGGCATGATCCGCGCATGCTCCGCAAGCCTGCCCGCGTGCCTGCGCTCGTCGCCCTCGGCCTCCTGCTTCCGGGTCTCGGCGCCCAGGATCGGCTCGCCGAGGAGCTCCGCACGCAATGCGCCGCGAACGGCAGGGCGGCGCGGAGCGCCTGGCAGCACGCGCATCGCTACCTGCACGCGTGGCTCGCGCAGGCGGACGAGCGCTCCGGTCTCATCCCGAGCAATCTGACGCGGGGCAAGGACCTCTTCGAGCCCCACAATGCGGCCGCCGACAACTGGTCGTTCATGGTGCTGGTCGCCGCGCTGACCGACCGCGCGCTCTACGAGGGCCGCATGCACGAGATGCTCGCCGCGGAGACGCGCCTCACGAGCCGCATCGATCGCCTGCCCGACACCTATCGCTTCTCCACGCAGGGCTTCGCGCACGACACGGCCGAGGGCGCGAAGGTCGACATGAAGCGCGTGATCTTCGCCGCCTCCGAATACGTGAAGGACGGCCTCATGCCGATCCACGAGCTGCTCGGCGGGACCGCCTTCACCGCGCGCATGCTCGGCATCCAGGAAGACGTCTGGAAGCACGCCGCGATCGACACGCCGGCCGGCCCCATTCCGGCGGACGACCCCGAGGTCACCGGCGAGCAGCTGCAGGTCGTGTCCCGCCTGTTCTGGATCACGGGTGAGGAGAGGTGGCTCGAGTTCGGTTGTCGCCTCGGGGATTTCTGGCTGCTGGGCGATCGCCATCCCACGCGGCACGGCAAGGTCCTGCGCCTGCGCGACCACGGCTGCGAGCTGATCTCCGGGCTCTCCGAGCTCTATTTCGCCTGCGCCCACGCGCGGAAGGACAAGGCGAAGCTCTACCGCGAACCGCTGCACGCCCTGCTCGACCGCATCCTCGAGGTCGGCGTGAACGAGCACGGGATGATGTGGAACCAGATCGACCCGCAGAGCGGGACGGTCCTGCAGAAGGGCTGGAGCGACGGCTTCGGTTACGTCGGCGACGCGTTCTGGACCGTCGCGGCCGTCGACGGCACGGAGCGCCACCGCGAGCTCGTCCTGCGGCAGCTCGCGAACCTGGATGCCCATTACCGGGGCTACGCCTGGGAGGGCACGAGCGCCGACGGCTATGCCGATGCGATCGAGGGTGCGTTGAACCTCTTCGCCCGCGAACAGGACAGCGCGGCCGTGCGCAGCGCCGCGGCGTGGTTCGACTCCGAGATCCTCGTGATGCTCGGCAAGCAGCAGGAATCGGGCATCGTCGAGGGCTGGCACGGCGACGGCAACTTCGCGCGCACCGCGCTGATGTACGCGCTCTGGAAGCAGCAGGGCTGTCGCATCGAGCCCTGGCGCCAGGACCTCGCGCTCGGCGCCGTGCGCGACGCCGCGGCGTTGACCCTGCGCCTCGCCGTCGAGGAACCCTGGCAGGGCCGGATCGTCTTCGACGCGATCCGTCACCGCACGGTCATGCACCTGCCCGCGGATTACCCGCGCATCAACCAGTTCCCGGAGTGGTTCACGGTGGAGGCCGAGGGGCGCTATCGGGTGACGCGCGGGAGCGAGGCGCAGGAGTTGGATGGGCTCGCGCTCCTCTCGGGTCTCGAGCTGAAGATCGAGGACGCGGTCGAGCTCCGCGTCGAGCGCCTGCGCTGATCCACGGATCCAGGCGAGCGCTGCGGAATCCGCCGCTCGCTCGAGCAGATCGCGGCACCAGCAGTCCTTCCCGGGGTCGGCCCCTTCGGAGACCGACCTCAGATGACTGCAATCACCCGTGAGAGCCTCGTGCTCGCCCTCGTCCGCGTCGTCCTCATCCTCGCGCTCGCGGCGCTCCTCGCGCTGTCGCCCATCCTCTTCCATTCGGCGTTCAACGACGGCGATTGGCTGCGCGCCTGAGGGGGCGCGCGCGCGACAGATCGCGGGCGCTCGTGACCTTCTCCGCGGCGGAGGTCCACGATGCCCCGACCCGATCCGTTGCCGTCGCGCCGCCGAGCGCACACCCTGGCCGTCCTCGCGGCCGTGCTGCCCCTCGCGTGCAGCGCGCCGCCGAGCTTCGTCACCGAGCTCGACGCCGCCGCCGCCTGTCTCGACTCCCTGCGCTTCGACGAAGCCGCCGTGCGGCTCGACGTCGCGCTCACCGCCGCGCGCTCCAACGACGACCGCGCGCAGGTGCTCGCGATGCAGCTCGAGGCGCAGCTCGCGCGCAAGGACCTCGAGCAGGCCGCATTCGCCGTCGAGCGCCTCCGCCTCATCGCGCCCGCCGCCTTCGTCACCTGGAAGGCGCAGGCCGTGCTCGATCTCCGGCTCGAGGGCAGCGTTGCGGCGCGCAAGGCGCTGCAGGCGGCGAAGGGCCGCAT
Organism: Planctomycetota bacterium; assembly: GCA_020848735.1. Classification (GTDB taxonomy): domain Bacteria; phylum Planctomycetota; class UBA1135; order UBA1135; family UBA2386; genus JACRLW01. The sequence goes on from JADLHO010000011.1 coordinate 13,334, forward strand.
GCGCGCCGAGGGCCAGACGAGCTGGGTGCGCGACTTCGAGAAGCTGCTCGACGCGCTCGATGCGTTCCGCGACGGCGATCTGGTCGCCACGCGCCAGCGCCTCGACGGCATCACCCACAGCGACGTGCTGCCGTCGGCCGCCTGGCTGGGTGCACGCCTCGATGCGATCGAGTCGGTCCAGACCCAGCGCATCTCCGCCGCTCGCCGCGACGGTGCCCGCGAGGGACTCCTCGATCTCTGGCACGCCGCCGCCCGCGAGCCGGCATTGCAGGACGCCATTGCCACCCGCGCGCGACAGATCGGTGTGCCCCTGCCGCCTTCACCCGCTGGTCCGGACGAACTCGTCGAACGAGGCCTCCGGACCCCTTCCCCGCTCGCCGTCGCCAGTCTCGCCGCGGTGGCGCGACTGGCCGTCGAGCAGACCCCGCTCCGTACGAGAGCCCTTTGAGACAGGACCAGAAGATGCAGCCGATCCCCCGCCTCGCGACGCTCGCCGTCGCCGTCCTCCTGCTCGCGGCCTGCTCGAGCCCGCCGCGCCCGCAGCTCCCGCAGCTCGAGTCGATCATGGCGCCGCCGCGGGCACCCTTCGAGACGGCCCTGGCGAAGGAGCTCGACAAGCTCCGCGCGCCCGAGCCGAAGCCTGGCGACTCGTCCGACTCCTCGGCCGAAGCCCTGCGCTCCGCGATCCAGCGCGAGCAGGACCTCGAGCGCGAGCTGCGCGCGGGCTATGCGCGCGACGGCGCGCTGCCCCCGGAGCTCGTGCAGCAGCTCCACGAGGCGCGCGACTCGCGCTACGACGCGCTCTATCGCGCGCTCGTCGACGACCCGAGCACCCCGCTCCCCGAAGGCGTCGCCGCGATCGCCGGAGGTGCGCGATGAAGCGCTCCCGCACCGAGGCCGTCTCCGCCCCGGAGATCGCCCTGCCGATCGTGATCTTCGCCATGCTCTGCGTGCAGGGTCTGCTCGGCGCCCAGCAGCCGGCACCGGCGGGCGACGGTGAGTCCGTCGTCAGCCGCACGCTGCGGATCGTCGAGCAGCACCAGAAGGAGCTCGAGCGCATCGGCGAGGCGATGAGCCCCGAGTACCAGAAGCTCGACGACGCGCTCCGCGCCGTCGACTCCGCTTACGCGGATACCGCGATCCCCGAACGTGAGCGCCTGGCGCGCGCCGCGCAGGCGAAGGACGCCGTCCTCGCCTCGCTCGACGCGATCCTCGACCGCGAGGCCGAGACCAAGCGCCTCTTCGGCGCGCAGATCGACGCGCTCCGCGGGGCCTGGGCCCGCGCTGCCGGCGACGGCGCGCTGCGCGCCGAGGCGGGCACGACCGATGTCCACCGCGAGCAACGCAAGGAGGTCGCGGCGGCGATCGCGCTCGATCCGGCGACTCCGCCCGAATGGCGCGAGCTCTTCCAGATGGCCTTCGAGCTGCTCGAGCTCGACGAGGCCGGCATGGACGAACTCTCCGCGCAGGAGCAGGCCATGATGCAGGAGACCCTCGCGGCGCTGGACGCGATGCGCAAGGAGTTCTACCTCTCCTATGCGGAGCAGGCCCGGGCCTTCCACGCGCTGCGCTCCCTGCGCCGTTCGGAAGCGCTGCAGAAGGATCTGCTGCTCTCCGCGAAGGACCTCGAGGCATTGCGCGAGGTCGGCCTCGCCGCGCGCGAAGGTGCCAAGCGACTCCTCAAGCGCGACGCCGGCGGCTCGACCGCCACGACCAAGGTCATCCGTGAGCTGCTCGATCGCCTGCAGAAGGGCCGCGGCAAGCCCATGGGCGAACCCCGCAGCAAGGAACAGCAGAAGCGGAGCATGCAGGAGTACGCCGCTCGCCTCCGCGATCGCGTCGCGAAGGCCGGAGGCTGAGCCATGCTCCGCTGGCTCATCGATTCGCAGTCGTTGCCCGGCCTGATGTGGACGATGGTCGGTCTGTCCGTCGTCCTCGTCGCGGGCGCGCTCTTCCTGTTCCTCGCCCGCTTCGCCGCGAAGGCATTGCCGGGCGAGGACTGGACGCGCGAGCTCCTCGCGCTCGGTGCCGAGCTCGGGCCGATGCTCGGCATCCTCGGCACGGTCTGCGGGCTCTCGCTCGGCTTCGGCATCGTCGGCGGTGCCGACACGCGCGACGCGATGATCGCCTCGCTGAAGTCGGCGCTCTACAGCACCGCGCTCGGCCTCGTGCTCGCGAAGCTGGCGCTCTGCACGCTGTTCCTGACGGCGAGGCGGGCCCCGTGAACCAGAAGCGCATCTGGGCCGTCTCGGCCCTCGACCTCGTCTTCCTCGTGCTCGGCAGCGTCCTGCTCGTCGCGCAGGGCTTCGAGCGCGGCCTCGATCATCTGCGTCTGCGCCTGCCCGAGGGCGTGGGCGTCGACGGACGCCTCGCGCGCGACAGCCGCGCCGTGCTCGTCGCCATCGATGCGGACGGGCTGAGCGTCGACGGCATTGCCATTGCGCCCGACGACCTCGAGTCCGCCGCGCGGACGGCACGCGATCGCGGCGCCGACGAAGCCGTCGTCGCCGCCTCGCGCGAGGTCGCCGTCGCCAGGCTCGTGCCCGTGCTCGGCGTCTTGCGTCGGGTGGGCTTCGAATCCGTCCGCATTCCCCTCGTCGAGGAGCATCCGAAATGAACCTGGTCTCCGCCTTGGTCGCCGCGCTGTCCCTGGCAGCGAGCGGCGCATTGCATGCCTGGCTCTTCTGGCCGATGCCCGAGCGCACGGTTCCCACCGTGCCGGTGGTCGTCGAGGAGGAGCCCGATGCGACCCACGTGGCCGACGATCCGGCGGTCGTGGTGCAGGACCGCGCGGCAGAGGCGCCCGCCGACACCGCAGCGCCGGCGACGGCTGCCGGCCCCGGGGACGAGGGCACCCTCGCCGCCGACGGCAAACTCCGCGAGACGCTGATCCTCGATTACCGCGTCGAGGACGAGACGGCCGTCCTCGATTACGCGGCCTCCCGCGACCTCGGTCTCGTGCTCCTCGATCCGATGAGCGGAAGGAGCTGGCCCCTCGCGGTCGATCGCGAGGGTCGGGTCGGCATCCCGGGCGGTCATCCCGCGAAGGCCGAGCGCTATCTCCTGCTGCCCGCGCACTCCGCCGCGCGCCGCCTGCGCTACGGCGCGTGGTGTGAGCGCGGCCGCGCCCTGCACCGCATTCCCGGCGAGCTCCGTCTCGAGCTCGCGTTGGCCATCCCCGACACCAGGCTCGACGACGAGGCGCGGGCCGCCGTCGGCCGCGCCTGTGCCGAACGCGGCGTGCAACCCGAGCACGTCGCCCGGGCGGTCCTCAAGCCCCGCCCGCTCGGCGACGCCGTCGAGCTCGAGCTCGTGGAATTGGTGCTCGACTCCGAACGCGTCTCCACCGTGAAGTAACGCCGCCCGCCCCCGCCGGATGACCAGTCCGTGTTCCGCACCCGCGCCCAGAACCCCAGCGTCGCGATCATCGAGGAAGGCCGAAGCGGCCGCGTGATCTACCAGGAGCCCGGCGGCTCGATCGCCGGCCATTGGGAGTTCGGCGGCGGTGACGTGACGGCGATCCTCTCGATGGGATCGGCTGCCGAGTGGCGCAGCCGGGCGGCCTGGGCCCTCGCGCGCCGCGGCGAGATCCTCCGCTTCATCGGCGAGGAGGTCTGCCGGCAGAGGTCGCCGAGCAGTCGGGCCGACATCGACGAGGACTCGGGCACGATCTGCCTGCGGCCGTCCGGCGCGGAGAGGCCGGCGGCGCCCTCGACCGCACGGCCCGCGGGTCCCGCCGAGGCCGCGCGCGCCTTCGTCACCCGCCATTCGCGACTGCGCTCGCGCTTCGCCATGTTCGTCGCCTTCGCCGCCGTCGCCCTCGCCGTCGTCCTCTGGCTCGCCAAGAGCATGCTCAGCATCCAGCCCGGCCCGGGCAATCCGATCGGCCTCTGCGTGCGGACCGACCGGCACGTCGCGACCTGGATCAGCTCGCTCGAGCCGTACATCCCGAGCCTTCATCGCGATCCGAGCAAGAACCGCTACACGCTCAGCGTCCTGCTCATCCCGCTCGACGGCGCGGAGCCGCAGCTCGTCCCGGTCCATCGCGGCCTCGAGCCGAACTCCTTCAGCCTCGCGCAGATCCTCGGCAGCGATGGGACCTCGCTCTGGGTCGACGGCCACGGTCTGCGCCGGATCGAGCTCGCCGATCTCAGCGTGCACGAAGCGACGGGCCCCGAACCGAAGAACCTGCTCGGCGCCCGGCGTGCGTCCTTGCCGCCGCGACCCGAGCACTTCCTCGCGCGCGCCGCCTTCCTCGGGACCAGCGAGTGGCTCGGCCTCGTCTCCGCGAGCGAGGCGGAGAACTCCTATCGCGTCGGCGGATTGGTGCGGCGAGGCAACTCGCTGCTGCACGACAACGACGGCCGGCGCCTCCATCGGGCCCTGATCGAGCCCTTCGACCCCGCACCCTATCAGCGGATCGCGAGCATCGAGTCGCTGGCGGACACCGCGTACTACCGCGCGGGCCTGCTCCGACAGGATCCGGACGGCGAGCCCCTGGTGCTCCGCGACCCCGTGAGCCTGCTGCTCTTCTCGGAGTCGTCGCGCGCGACCGGCAGCACCGTGGTCCTCTCGCGCGTGGACCTGCAGGGCAAACCGCTCTGGCGGACCGATACCGGCATCGACCACTTCACCGTCGAGCAGCTCCTGCCGGGCGAGCGCTCGAGCATCGTCGTCGGCACTCGCCCCCGCCAGCCGGACCGCGTGCCGGAGCCCATCCTCGCGATCGTCGATTCGGCGACCGGCGCGCTCGTCGTGCACTCGCTCTGGCGCTGAGGCGCAGCGTCCCGGAGCTCAGCGGCGAGGCGCGCTCCCGAAGATCGCCGGGCGGACGAGCGACGGGACCCCGCGGAGCTCCCTTCGCTCGAGCGCGTCGACGGCGAAGCCCGCGTCGACGAGCGCGGCGCGCGTCTCCCGCACGAGGCGACAGCCTCCCGCGCAACGGCGCCAGAGCGGATCGATGCGCCTCTGCCAGCGATGGAGGCGTGAATCCGGCGCCGCCGCCACGTGCTCGAGCAGGAGGAGACGACCGCCCGGCCGGAGCACGCGGTGCAGCTCGGCGAGGGCCAGGCGCGGATCGCCCACCGAGCACAGCACGAGCGCCGAGACCACGCAATCGAAGGAGGCGTCGCCGAAGGGCAGCGCTTCGGCCCGGGCGTCGACGATCTCGCCCGCGGTGAAGGCGTCCGCCGCCAGGCGACGGCCGAGCCGACGACGCATTGCGGGATCGGGCTCGGCGAGCACGAGGCGACGCACCTGCGCACGCCGGTAATGCGGGAGATCGAGGCCGGTCCCGGCGCCGATCTCGAGGACCTCGCCGCCGGCGTCCGCCAACAGCTCCGCCCGCCATGCACGCAGACAGGACCGCTCCGCGCGCGCGAGCATCAGGTCGTAGAACGCGGCGAGGATGCGGCCCATGGCGAGCTCGGCGCGAACTCGCGCGCGGCGAGCGCCTCTTTGCGCCCGCCGCCTTCACGGGTCAAGCCCGGCCTCGTCAGCGGACCTGCACGAGCAGGGTGTCGGTGAGCGAGATCAGGTTCCCGACGCACGGCTCCCCGCTCGCGACCTTCACGCCCTGGAAGGCGAGGATGCCGCCCAGCAGGCTCGGGTCGCAGGGGACGACCAGCGTCGTGTGCGGCGAGATCGAGTCGAAGGGATCGAGGCCCAGCGCACAGGTGCTGCAGATCGGGAGCGGCACGCCCCGCGCCAGGCCGACGAGCAGGGCCTGGCCCGAGGTCGCGATGCGGATCGTGAGGGCCAAAGCCGGGTCACCGCTGTGCACGATCGTCGCCGAGCCGCAGCCCGTCGGCAGCGTCGTGATGCCGCCGAAGGAGCGCATCCCGGCGTAGCGGACGAAGCGGATCGAATTGTCGACTCCCGTGCCGCCGGCATCGTGCCAGCTCAGCGCATGGCGGTTGGACCGCTCGATCGGTCCGCCGCTGAAGGAACCGTGCGACTCGAACTCCGCGCACAGACCATGCTTCGTCTCCACCCGGTTGGCAAAGGCCGGCGCCGCACGCGCCTCGCTGATCCCGAGCGCCCAGGCGCCGCCCGTGCCGGGCGCCAGCGCGTGCAGGGTCGTGACGCGCACGTCGAGGTCGCCGCTGTCGGCGTAATCGTCGCCATAGGCGACCACGAACCGACAGCCATCGCTCGCCACGCGCGGTTGGAACTGGTCCCACTGCCGTGCCGTGGTGTCGCCCTCGAGCACCTGCAGGTCGTAGACCGGGCTCACCGGGCCCTGCCGCGTGCACAGCACCACGTCGATGTCGTGCGTGTCGCCGCCGTCGGTCAGGAAGCCGTGCTCCCAGGCGATGAGCGCGAGCGCATTGCCCTGCGGATCCGGCACCGTGAGCGTCGAGACGCTGGGCCAGCCGAGGAGCACGTCACCGCTCCCGGCGAGGAAGGTGCCTCCGCGCAGGCCGTCCCAGCGCAGCGTGCTGGCGAAGATCTGCCCGACGCTCGTCGAGCGCCTCCACACCACGGTCCACCATTGGGCGAGGGCGTCGGGGATCGGCGCGCCGGCACCATTGCTGATCTGCGGCTCCGTCTCGAAGCTGCCGGAGTTGTCGAAGAGGATCGGTGTCGTCGTGCGGCGGACCGGCGTGAGGTCGTTGCTGAGCTGCACGCCGTGGATGTCGTGGTCGCTCGTCGAGAAGACGCGCTCCCAGACGACCGTGAAGTAGGTCGGCGGGGAGAGGTGCCCGTCACCGCCCACGTCCGGTCGGATCTTGTCGCCGCTCGCGTTGGTCTGATCCTCCACGGTGAACTGCGAACCGAGCTCCGCGACGGAGCGCGTGCGGCCCCGGATCACGAAGGGCGACACATTGCCGGTGCTGACCTGCGCGACGACGAGGTTGCGGCCGGAGAGCGCATTGTTCGCGATGCGCGGTGCCTGCCACGAATCGGTCGAGACGTCGATCGGCGTGATGCTCCCGGCGATCGGGACACCGTCGGCATCCAGGTCGTAGGCATAGACGTCGGTGTCCGTCGCGGAATAGACCAGCTCGAAGCAGACGGTGTAGCGTCGGTCGGCCTCGCTGAAGCACAGATCCGACTGTCCGAGGACCGCCGTGTCGGAGTGCACGGTCGCGACGGCTCCGATCACCGGGTCGATCACCAGCGGGAGCTTCGCGTCCGCGACGAAGGCCTCCGGCACCGCGATCTCGATCACGCCATCGTGGAATCGTCGTTCGAGGGCGAGGCGTCGCCCGCCGGCGTCGAAGGCCAGTGCCGGGCCATAGTCCACGCCGCCGGCGGCGCCGAGGAAGCGCAGGGAATCCCCCGTCGACTCGGCAAGCAATGCCGTCTCCACCCCGACGCGCACGACGAGCGCGCCACGCGAAGGCAGGCGATCGAAGCGGAAGCTCTGCTCGACTCCGTCCGCGCGCGTCTCATAGCGCGCCACGAAGCTGCCATGGTCGAACTCGACCGCATTGCCGTCCCGTCGCGGTTCCGGGGACTCCTTCGCCGGCAGACGGCGTCCTCCGAGTTCGAGATCGCGGAGTCGTAGATGGACCGCGTGATCGCCGGCGACCGTCGAGCCGAGGAAGGGCACGAAGCTCGCCGTGCCGCGCGCGAACCCGATCTTGTACGTCGCCGTCGCGGCCCAGATGCTGTTCGGTTCGGGTGAGTCGAAGAGCACGCGATCGCCCTCGAGCAGGGCGGCAGGGCCCTCCTCCGGTCGCGACACCGGCTTGGCCGAACGCAGCGCACCGGCACGCGGCCGCGCCGTCGCGGGTGGCGGCACGAAGGGTTCGGTCGGGCCGAGCTTCAGATCGGGTTCGACCGACGGCGGCAGCGGCGCCGGCTTGCCCGTCGGCTGTTGGGGAACGAGTCCGGTGGCCAGAGCGCCACACAGGACGAGCAGGCGGATGTCGAGCATTGCAGGAAGCTCCGAACGGCCGGCTCTCGCCAGGCGGCGAGACCGGCAGGAACGGAACGCCTGCGCCGACGCAGCACTTTCGGGGAGCTCGCGTCGGCCACTCAGCGCGGGCCGCGCGCCGCGGTCAGCACCAGGCGGAACCCGATGTCATCCCAGGACTCCTCGGGCTCGAACCAGTAGCAATACGCCGCGCGACACCGCCGCGCGACCTCGCGGAACGAGCCCCCGCGCAGCACGCGGCCGAGTCCGCGCTCGAGTTCGAGCGGGTCGAGACCGCCGCGCAGTTCGTCGCGATAACGATCCCGGCACCACTCCCAGACGTTGCCGTGGACGTCGAAGACGCCGAGTGCATTCGCCTCCTTGCCGGCAACACGGTGCAGGCGGTCGCCGGAGTTCCCCGCGAACCACGCGACGCGCGCGAGGTCCACCTCGCGGTCGCCCGACCAGAAGCGCGTGCCCGTTCCCGCGCGCGCGAAGCACTCGCGCTGGGCCTCGCTCGGGAGAGCGAAGCGGTGATCGGGCCAGTCCCCGCCGAGCAGATCGGCCCAGACCCCGGGCTGCCGCCGCCGCGAGTGGTTCAGCCAATGCGCGAAGAGGCAGGCCAGGAACCAGTCCACGTGCGTCACGGGGAAGAGCGGGTCCTCGCCCCATCGCGCCGCATGCGCCGCATTGCCGGCGAACCAACGCCATTGCCCGAAGCTCACGGCGCTCGCCATGACGAGGAAGGGTGCGCCCAGGCGGACCGGAACGAGCGCCTCGTCCGCGGCGTGTCCCTCCTCCTCGCTCGGACTGCCCATCGCGAAGGCCAGGCCCGAAACCCCCTGCGCGGGGACCCGTCGCCAGAGCGCGTGCTCGGGTCGACCGGGAACCGCCGCGAAGTGCTGCAAGATCGCGTCGGGAGCGAGCTCCGGCAGACGCGCTTCGACGAGCTCGTCCAGCCAGACCTCGGCGTCCGCTCCGCCGGACTCCCCGCCCGGCGCCATCGTCGCGAGGCACTCCGCGATCGCGCCCAGTTCGGAGAGCTCTGCGGCCGTCATCGGCGGCGCATCATGCCGCGCGACGACGGCCGCGGAAGCGCGGCGCGCGCTCAGCGCGTCGCGAAATGGATCAGGTTCTCGAAGAAGGGACGGTTGCCGGTGCCCAGCGCGCCCGTCCACATGTTGATGTCCATGACGAGCACGATGCGGGCGTTCGGCGACTGCGTGAGCTGGCCCTGCCTCCACGCCGCGATGCTCTCGCTCGTCACGCGCGCACCGAGCCCCGGGTCGAGGATCCTGCCGGGCACGGCGAAACCGACCTGTGCGACCTGGTTCGGCGTGCTGCCGATCTGCGGGTGGGTGCAGGCCTGCTGCTGCGCCCCGTTCTGCGTGGCCACGCTGACGAAGCCTCCGCCGAGCTCGATGAGCCAGTCCTGGATCGCGAAGTTGCGCGCCGCGAAGCCGGAGTTCTCGCCGTGCACGATCAGCGTGCGTCCCGGCGCGAGCCAGCTCGCGAACGTGCTGCGCTCGTGCGCGGGCAGACCGAAGACGTTGCTGAAGCGCAGGTCGCAGACCAGCGCATAGCCCGCATCGATCTCCACCGGCACCTCGTCGGCGAGGTCCGACTCGATCGCCAGGGCGCTGAGGCCGCTCTGGAAGTAGCTCGTCATCACCTGGGTGTTGCCGGGCTCGCTCGAGCGGCTCAGGCCCGTGACGATCAGCGCGCGCAGCAGATCGAGCCGCAGCGTGCCGGCATCGGTCGTGCCGGGCTGCAATGCGACTCCGCCGCTGCGGCCGACCTTCACGACGCCGTTCGGATCGCGCGCCGAGGCGGTGACCACGATCGGCGGGACATCGGCCGGGAACCGCGACGCGAACGCGAAGCTGCCATCCGCCGCGCTCTGCGTCCCAAAGCGCGCGAGCGGCACGCGGGTGACGCTCACCGTTGCAGCCGGCGCCGCGCTGCCGTCGGCGAACTGCACGCGCCCGACGAGGACGGTGCTCGGACCGGCGACGAGCGGGTTCGAACCGGCCGCCAGCTCGAGCCCGTCGCCCAGGCCGTCGCCATCGCTGTCGGCGCGGAGCGGATCGAGACCGCGCTGCAGTTCGTCGCGATCGTCGAGCCCATCGCCGTCGCTGTCGCGCAGGCGCGGATTGGTGCGGTGCACGCCGACCTCGGCCCCGTCCTCGAGACCGTCGTCGTCGGTGTCGCGATCGAGCGGGTCGCTCGGCGGCGCGCCGTCGAGGCCGTGCAGCTCGTCGCCATCGCCACGCGCATCGCCATCGGTGTCGGGCACGCGCGGATCCGTGCCGGCGCCCAGCAGCTCCTCGCCATCGACCAGGCGATCGTCGTCGCCGTCGGCGTCGAGCGGGTCGGTCACGATGCCGCGGATGCCACCGCGGACCTCCGTGCCGTCGCCGAGCTGATCGCCGTCGGTGTCGAAGCGCAGCGGGTCGGTGCCCAGCGCGAGCTCCTCGCCCCGCGTGAGCCCGTCGCCGTCGCCGTCACCGTCGTCGTCGGCCGGATCGCGCGGATCGAGACCGAGCCGCAGCTCCGTGCCGTCGTCGACGCCACCGCCGTCGCTGTCCGCGAGCGCCGCGCGCAGACCACGGCGGTACTCCTCGCGGTTCACGACGCGATCGCCGTCGAGATCGAGCAGCGCATCGCGCGGATCGTCGGGGCGCAGGCCTTCGGCGAGCTCATACGCGTCGGGCATGCCGTCGAAGTCGCCGTCCTCGCCGAGCTGCAGACGCGGCTGCTCGAGTGCGGCAACGCCGGCGACGCGCAGCTCGACCGGCCCGCTGCGCGTGCCATCGGCCACGACGAAGCGGATCGCATCGGGCACGACCTCGAGCACCGGTTGCGGCACGCCACCGATGTGCAGCTCGACGCGTTCGCGCGCGGTGCCGAACCAGCGCCCGTCGATCCGCACGGTCATCCCCACGCAGGTCGACGCGGGTTCGAGACCGTGGATGCTCGGCGTGACGCCGAAGGCCACCGGCTCCGACGCCTCGCGCAGACCCTCGGCGACGCGCAGCTCGCCCGAGACCAGGCGCGCTGGCAACTCGATCTCCGCGACGGAGCGGTAATCGCCCTGCAGCGGCTGCGTGCTCACGATGCGCGGCACGAGCACGAGATCCCAAAGGAGCACGACCGGGTCGTGCAGCACGGGATCACCGTGATCGATCTCCAGCACGCGCGTGGTCGACGCGCCACCGACACCCGCCGGCACCGGGCCACGCTGGTTCACGCCGGGTCGCCGCAGGGACTCGCCGGGGAACTGGAGGTAGAGCCCGTTGCTCGCGACGCCGTCGACGATCACGCGGACGTAGCCGGAGGCCATGCGTTCGCTCTCGTTCGGCGTGCTCATCCACTGCCGGAAGTCGTAGCGGACCTCGTCGTCGCCCACCTGATTGGGGAGCAGGGTCACCGTGCGCGGTCCGCGCCGCGTCTCGAAGCGGAGCTGGGTGCTCTCGACCCCGCGCAACGCGTGGCCGCGGAACACGACGCTCGTCTCGTGGCCCGGCAGATCGGAGGCGTCGACTCGATCCATCCAGCGGAGGATCGGTCCGGAGTTGTCGAACGACGGACTCGGGACGGCGGTCGCCGCGACCCCCGCGAAGAAGGCGCGCACGCGCTGTGCCGTGCCTTCGTCGTCGGTGAGGTCGGTGTGGAAGAGCGAGCCGGGCAGCTCCTCGCGCAGCCCCGGCGTCTCCACGCCGGCACTCGCACTCGGCGCAGGCACGATGCCGTCGCCCGCGCGCGAGCGGCAGCCGCTCGCCCACTCGACGATCCCCGTGGCCTGACGATCCGCCCAACCCGAGGCCGCGCTGCGGAAGAGCCGATAGCGCACGCCGCCGATGAAGCCGAAGTCGAGCGGGAGCAGATGCGCCGACAGGTCTCCGGGCAGCGGGGGTGAGTCGCCACGCCGACCTTCCTCGCGCATCCGCACGAGCGTGCTCAGCTCGTGCCAGGCGCCGCTGCGCGCGTCGCTCGCGTCGAGGTCGGCGATCGTCTGTTCGGAGAGGAACTGCCCACCCGCATTGCGCAGCAGGGAGAGATCCGCCGCCGAACCGGGCACCGCCGGCTCCTGCGCGAGGTTGAGGCCGCGATCCGCGAGCTCCGCGCCGAGGTGCGGCGTGCCGAGCGTCGCGAGGCTGCGGATGCGCACGAGCTCGCCGGCCGCGTGCCAATGCGCGATCAGGCGCCGCGCCTGGAGTCCGCCGTAGGAGTGTGCGGCCACGTCGTAGCGCGTCGAGGCGAGGCGGTCGCCGTCGAGCAGCTCCGCGTCGAAGCTCGCGAACTGCGGCAGGAGGATGCGCACGACCACGCTCATCGTGCTCGAGTGCGCCGCCCCGTAGTCGAGGAAGGGCGGTGAAGCGCGGCGCGAACTCCGCGCCCGGCCGAGCGTGCCCTCGAACTCGCCGCTGAAGTCGGTCGTGAACGACTCGCTGCTGCCACCCCAACCGTGCAGGAAGAGGACCTGTGGGCGCACGACGTCGGCTTCCAGCGGCGTGAGGCTCGCGAGCACGCGTTCGCCGTCGACGAAGCCCTCGGCGCGCAGCAGCACGCGGCGACGCTCGCGGCCGTCGCGACGCCGATCCTCGGCATCGCCGAACTCGACCGGCGCGAGCCAGCGCAGCTTGATGCGTTCGGTGCGCAGCGCGCCGAAGTCGATCCGCTCGGTCTCGAGGCCGGCAGGGCCATCGATCCGTCCGTCGCCCGGCGACGAGTCGACCGCGAGGCGGCCGAGATCACCGGCCGGCGCGCCTTCGGGTGCGGCGAGCGCCACGCGCACCTGCAGGCCCTCGGGTGGCGAGGCGATCGAGAGCTTCACGTCCACGTGCGTGCCGCGCTCGGGAGCGCTGGCATCCCCGTCGGCCGTGACTCCCTTCACGATGCCCGTCGTGCGTGGGCTGCCGGCTTGTCCGTCGTTCTGATCGTCGAAGAGCGAGAGCACGATGCCCTCGAAGCGGAAGTCGACGTTGGCCGACGCATCGCACGCGAGCTCGCGCTCCTCGGTCTTCCGCAGCGGCGGGATCGGACCCTCGGGGTCGAATTGCGCCGTGAGCGTGACGGTCTGCGAGCCGCCGCCGAAGCGCGCGCGCGCGAGCGGCACGCGGTTCAGGCGATAGCGACCCTCGCGATCGGTGCGCGCCTGACGGCCGCCGGGGCCGATCACGAGCGCATCGGCGACGGGCTCCTCCGCGGTGTTCTGGCCGCGCACGACCTCGCGCGTCACGCGTCCACCGAGATCGACGAAGCAAGGCGGATAGCAGCAGCCCGTGCACGAAGTCCAGCGGATGCCCGAGCCGGGATCCGAGACGATGCTCGTGCCGCTCGCGTCGACGGTGGCCGTCCCGATCGCGACCCACTCACCGCTGTCGGGGTTCATCGCCATCAGCGGCACCGTCTCGTTCGGCGCGAAGCCGTCGTAGTTCGGGAAGCTGATGCGCGCGGGCGGATCGATCCGCAGACCCGAGGGCTGCACGGAGAACACCACCGACGAGATCTGCTCGCCGGGCATGCCGCCGGGCAGCAGATGCGGCGGGATGTAGAGCAGCGACATCGCCGGCGGCGGGTCGAGCACCACGCCGTCCTGGTCGCGCAGGCTGCCGCGTTGGATCGTGATCGACGCGCCGGGGTGGAGCGTCGAGACGATCGTCTGCTCCGCGAGCCCATGCGGGATCGTCTGCTCGGCCACGTCGTCGACGGGCACGTGCATCGGCGCCGGCAGGCGGATCACGTCGCCCTGCGCCTCGGGCAGGTTCATCCGCATGCGGAAGCTGCCGCGCGGCGCGGCCGTCGCGAGATCGACGACGATCGCACGCGTCTGCCGCTTCGCGGTGCGCAGCACGAAGCGCCCCGCCGCGTCGCTCAGGGCGGCGTCCTCGCCGTCGAGCGTGCGGATCGCCGCGGCGCGGATCGGCTCACCCTCGAGCGAGAGGACCTGACCCTGGATCGCGAGCTCGCGGCCTCGCTGCGAGCGATGGCAGGCAGCGAGGACGGCGAGACTCGCCGAGAGGAGAACGAGAGGCGCGGCACGCGACGTGCGCACCGCGCGAGACGGATTTCGGCTCATGCGTGGTTCCTCGATGGAGTCCCACGCCTGAAGGCACCCGGCGCGCGCGATCTGTCGCGGCGCGCGCGGACTGGGTGCCGCGACAGATCCTGCGATACGCGGTCCTTTGCCTGCGCGTGATCAGGAGCTGCGTCTTCGACCCCGCTCACCTGCGCCCCGAGCCCGTGGCCACGGAGCGCCCCACTTCCTCCTCGTCACCGATCGGGGCTCGACCAGGGCAGCGTTACTCACCCTCGCGCGTGAACTCGAAACGCCGCGGTGTCCCCCCCTTCAGGTAGCCGATCGTGGCGCTCAATCCGCCCTCGGCCGAGAACTCGTACACGATGCGCTTCGGGTAGTCGTGGCGCGGGTTGTCGAAGACGGCGCGCGACGGCGTCAGTTCGGTCAGCACGAACTCCGTCGCCTTGGCACCGCCGGGCTGCGCCACATAGACCAGGCCGCCGTCGCGCTCGACGATGCGCAGGTACTCGAACGCGACCATCTTGCCGCTCGTATTGACCGTGCGGGACACGGCCAGCATCGCGCCGCCCAAGGGTGGGCTCCAGCGCTCCTCGACCGACGAGCCGGAGCTCCGCTTTCCGACCCACGCACCGGCCAACCAACCCAGGTCATCGATCACCGCCTCCGTCGGCGTCGGCATCGGAATGTCCTCCGCCTTGCGATAGAGCGCGGTCGACACGCCGCGCTTCGGCGGATCCACGGCCACGCTCACGAGCAGTCCGTCGGCCGTCATGCGAAAGGTCCGGCGGATGAGCCCGATGCCCTCGGTGGAGCTGCCCGGCAGGCGCTCGAACTTCACGTCGTACTCGAAGCTGCCGTCCTTCCAGGAACCCTGATAGCGCACGGTCCGCTGTGCCTCCGCGACCTCGGTGACCGAGCCATCGATCGCGACGCGCACATTGCGATGCCCGGAACCATGACCGTTCAGGATCACCGCAGCGCCACCCTCCTCGACTCGCATCGAGAACGTCGACGACATCGGAGGACCCAACTGCTCGAGGCTACGGCCCTCGGTGCGGTCTTCGACGTAGATCCACTCGCCGTCGAGCGCGCGCAGATCGCTTGCCTGCGCCGCGCGCTCCTGAGGGATGGGCGCCCTCGCGAGCGCGCCGACGGTTGCGAGTGCTGCTGCCAGACAAGTGCGCAAGTGCATCGTGAGTTCCTTTCTCGGGACCTGCTCGAAGGAGAATGACGGATTGCCGTGGTCGTCCTCGCGAAACCGCCCGGACGACGCGGCGCTCGTCCGCTCCGGCGCCGAGTGGCGCGGCATCCTACTGCGCTCGAGGTGCCGCTACTCGATCCTCGCGAGGAGCACCAGGCCGTGCGGGAACGCGATCGCCCTCAGAGCATCGTGCAACGCCTGCTCGTCTTCCTCACTGCGGATGGTGCCGAAGACGACGACGCTACATCCCGTGCTGACGAAGGCTCGAAGCTCACCGAATCGCTGATCCGCAATCAAGCTCGCCTGCACCGCTGGCAGGACCTCACGCGACTCCGCCATCCATCGCGCCTGGCGCACCGCGGTCGGGCCGAACCACAGGAACAACCAGAGCCCGACGGCGATGGCCAGGAGCAGGGCGAGTCGGGAGCTTTGCCTGATTGCCGTCTTCACTCGTGCGGGTTCTACCTCGACGAGCTGCATGCGACGCCGTGGCACCCGGTGCCTCGCGGATCGATCCAGCCGGCGCCGATCACGATCTCATACCGACCCGATGCTCGTGCGGTGCGATCGCGGTCACCCCCCACTCGTCTGAAGCCAACCTGCCCTGCCCGACCAGATCCCCGTAGCCGATCGGGATCATGCTCGGCCTGAGGAAGGACCGCCGCGGAAGCTGCAGCGGCGATCCGGGCATCCCCTCTGCGGAGCGCGTCCACGCGCGGTCCGGAACTCTCGATCAGCTCGTCGATCGTCGCGGCGTCGACCCGCTTGGTTCGGTCCCAAGCAGGGACCACGCCCGGCGAGCGGCCAAGGTCCTCGGGCCTCAGGGCGGGATCGAGGGCCCCAGGACGAGCCGGATCCGCTGCTCAGCGCAACAGGTCGGCGGGTAGGGCAGCCGCAGCAGCAGCAGCATTGGCGAGGTAGAGAGCGAGCTTCAGTTCCGGTCCCCGGAGGAGCGAGGGCCGCCCCGTCTGCGCCACGAGGGTGAGGTGCGGGCCGAGCGGGCCGTCGGGCGTGAGGTAGGCGGCACTCAGCAGGTCCGCCCCGGCGGGCCTCGTGGCACCCGGGAACCATGCAACGTAGTCGGACTCGAAGAGCCCGAGGAAGAGCTCTGCCCGCACGATGATGCGGCGATCGGTGATGAAGAGATCCAGGTCCTGGATGACCGGAATGCTCACGGTGGCGCGAAAGGTGGGTCCGGTGCGAGCGACAGCGCCCTTGATCGCCGGGGCATGGAAGCGCAGGGCCTCGCCGGATTCGAGCGGGGGGTGGTTCATGCGACAGGTGCGGAATTGAGATGCCGGGGCGGCCTTCGTCTGCGTTCGACGATGCAGCGATTCCCTCGATGGTGCTACAGGAAAACTCCCCGCTGGCCTCTGCGCGGAAACGTCAGATCGCGCACCCCTGACGGACAGGTCCTTGCGGATTTCGCCGACGCGGTCCATCCCGTGGCCGTTGTCCTGCGTTCACATGGGATCGGCTGCGTCACTGCATGGCGAAGGACACGGCCAGGACCGCACCCACGAGCGCCACGACGATCGTCAGTGCGATCAGGCCACGACGTCGACGACTACGCTGGAACTCATCCCAGCCCTCCGGGTCGAGGAAATGGCGGCTGTCCGCAGCCGGACGCACCGCACCTCCCTTCACAAGGCCCTGAAGCCGTCGCCTGTCGAAGGAACGCTGCAGCGGCAATTGAATCGCCGACTCAGCGGTCAACGCCTGTGCGTCCGCGAGCTGCCGGTAGATGCGCGCCTCGGCGCGTCTCATCGCGACCACCATGAGAAGCGGCATCAGACTCGGGACCAGAGTGGCTGCGCTCATCACCTGTCTCCTCGGAGCTTCGTCCCAGAACGAACAGGACCAGATCCCGGGAAGGCCGCGAGCGAGGCTCCGCCCTCGAAGCGGGCAAGTCGCGACTCTCTGGATGGATCGGTGGTGGACGGAGCCGCTGGGACGCGGCGGGGCGGATTCGATCCAGGAATGGACCCGCGCGCAACCGGTCTTGGCGCGACGCACTCCGCGGCACCGCCGACGGTGTCGCCTGCGCCATTGCTTGCCGAGATGGCCGGGCCCGGCGATACGCAGAGCTCCTTCTCGAGCCGACGACGCGCTCCGGGCCACCGGTGGAAACTCGTCGAGGGCGTCCCCCGTCGTCCTCGGCACGACGAAGATCGCTTCGAGCTCCGGCGGGCGAACCCGGCCAACGAACCGCAATCCGCATGCGCGGATGCGCCGGACTGTCACCGGCATGCCATGAGCGGCGCAGGGGTCTCGCGGTCAGGTTGCGAGGGGTCGAGCTGTCGCACCCGGCGATCCTCCCAAGAAGCACGCTTGCATGGCGGTCCGTCCTACCCAGTCGGGCGCGTGACGCCGTCACCGACGCACATAGCGCAGGTGCGTGGCGGCGGGACCGTCGAGAACCCGGTCGATGCGAAATTGTGGTCCAGGCTCGCGAAGGTTCTCGAAGAGCCGCCGCCCACCGCCGAACAACACGGGCGCCAGGGCGATCTCCAGCTCGTCGACGACTCCCAGGTTCAGGTACTGCTGGATCACATCCGCGCCACCCGCGATGCGAACGTCGCGACGGCCTGCGGCTTCTCGAGCCAGCTCCAGGGCGCGCTCCGGCCCTTCCTGGATGAAGTGGAAGGTCGTTCCACCCGGCCGCACCCAGGGATCGCGCCGCTCATGGGTGAGCACGTAGACCGGTGTGTGAAATGGCGCCTCCTCGGGCCAGGCGACCTCACCTTGGTCGAACATGCGTTTGCCCATGATGTTGGCGCCGATGCGCTCCGTGGTGCGGCGAAGAAGGTCGTTGACCGGACCGGTCTCTCCCCCGCTGCCGAGCTTGAGGTTCTCCCGGAAGTGCTGCTGATCGACGATCCAGGCCATCAGCGCGCCCCACTTGGCCGCCCAGTTCCTGTGCTCCGGCTTGCCCATGGTCATCCCTTCCGGTGCCATGTAGCCGTCGAGGCTGAGTCCGATATTGACGAAGACGACGCTCATGATCCTCCGTTCGCAGGTGGCGACCTAAGGACGCGGGGCCCGCTCCCTGTCGGGAGCGGTTCCGGCCGCCGCGCAATTCGTGCCTGGACTGGCGACTCGCGCCCCGCCAGGCGCCGGTCGCCGATGCCGGTGCGGCGCCTCGGCCCGGTTCGCGACAGCAGGGAACTCACGTGCGCCATGGTCGCCGGTCGCGATCAACCGCACAAGCTCTGCGGAGCGCTGACCCCGGACGGCTACGCCTCCTCGTAGGCGCGTTCGAGAGCCGCCACGTCCAACTTCACCATCGTCATCATCGCATCCATCACGGCCTTGACCTTCTTGGGGTCCTTGTCGCCGATCAGTTCGATGAACCGCCTCGGGACGATCTGCCAGGAGAGGCCGAATGGGTCCTTGATCCATCCGCACGCCGTCGGCTTCGCACCGGCTCTGACGAGTTTCTCCCAGTACTCGTCGACCTCCTTCTGGTCCACGCAATCCACGTAGAGCGAGAGGCCCTCCGAGAAGCTGAAGTACGGCCCCCCGTTGTAGCCCATGAAGAGCTGCCCGCCGACGACGAACTCGGCGGAGGTGACAGGGCCGTCCTTGCCGGTCCGAGCGACCTTCCTGATCTCCGAATCCGGGAACGTCTTCGTATAGAACTCCATGGCCGCGTCGAGCTGGTCGTTGAACATCAGGAACGGTGTGACCTTGGTCATCGGAGTTGGTCCTCGCGGTCTGGCGGTGATCGGGGAGCGACTGCAAACGCGGCACGGCGCGCGGCGGCCTGCCTCGCGGACCGACGGCAGCCGTCCTGGCTCGCTCAGGGTAGCGTGCATCGGAATGGCATCGATGGCGGAGGGGGAAGAGGCGTGAGAGAAACCGGCGTCGCGACGCACCGGGCGTCGCCGACCGGTGGGGTCGGAACTCCGTCGCGTCGCGCCGTCACGCTGACCTCGTCGTCGTATCGACATACCGCGCTCGGCAGACCCCTCCGCTCGCCTCGTTGTCGGTCCACCGCGCCGGGGTCCTCGATCGGCTCCTCGCCGGACACCCACTGCACCGAGCGCATTCTCACGCCCGTGCGCTCACTCACCAGCGACACTTGGACCCCGGCGCCAACGAGGGCCTGGACCTCGAATCGCGTCACCGCGTCGAACACAGCTCGCAGCTTCCGCCCTCGCCACCCGCCTCGAGCACGAAGTCGCTGCAGCGCCGCACTTTCTGGCCTGAGCAGGCGGAACTTCGGCCCCGCCTCAGCACGCCAGACTTTCCGGAACCCACACTACTCATGTCTGACGCCCAACGCCATTTTCCCCTGAGGCACGAGCCGCGTCGCGAGGGGCTTCCTTGCTCTGGTGGTTTCATTGCGCCTCGTCAGCTCCTGGGGCTTGTTGGGCGGAGTTCCTACGCGCCACGTAGCGAGCAAGGCCAGAAGAGAAAGCGAGCAAGACGAATCCGCAGACTGGCACGACAAGGTCCTCAAAGAAGCCGAAGCGCAGCGGCCTGACAAAGTCCTCCTCGGAAGCGTACATCGACGGCCCAACAGGCATCTGAAACATCAACCACGTGATGGCCGACTGCGCACTCTGGATCGTGCCGACCAGGATCGTGGCGATCGCCGTCAGCCTCAGAATCGAACGAGCCTGTGATTCAGTCATCGGCGTTCATTCACCCCGTCCGCCCAACGACTTTGGCCATCAGCCGCGGGCCGCTTGGGGCTTGCCGGTTGCATGGCCCTGTTGGGCGGCAGCATACGCGTCACAGATTCTTGCGGTAGATCTCGGGGAAGCGATGGCCATCGGGAAAACTCGGAAAGAGCAACCGAACGTTGTCGGGTTTGATTCGAGAACCCTCTACGTACCGCCACGTCTCCCGGTCTCCGTCCAGAACAGCAAACTGGTAATTGAGACTCTCAACGCGTTGCCCTCCAAGCTCCAAGACTGATAGGGTCGGCACAATCGCGAACACTGCACGATCTGTTTCCACGAACTCCGGAGCTCGGGGAAACGCGAACGACTCGATGCGCAATCCCCTCTTGAGCATCGGCGACATCGAATCTTCGATAGCTGCCAGCGCCCGCTCTCGGCCACCAACACCCTGAAGGATGACGGGATGCGTGTAGTCGAGGACGGTCACGAAGTCCCCGGAGTACAGCGCTCGCACCATCGACTCCACATCCTTCTGCACCGTCTCGGCCATGAGCTGACGTGACGGCACCGCACGATCCTTCGTGCAACCCGCGACGACCAGACAGAGCAAGGAGGCGACCCGGACTAGGTGAGAAATCATCCGCGCACTTGGAACTGTCCGCCCAACGTCTCTCACGCTCAGCCGCGGGCCGCGCGCGGTGTTGCTTGATATCGCGGTTGCGTCATCGCGCGGTCCGTCGGCTGCTGCGTGTAGTTGGGCAGTCAGACTATCACGTACAGCGATCCGAATGATCGACCTCACGTCAGATGAAAATCGCCAGGCCGGAGAGCAAGTCGAGCAGCAACCATCGCATCGTTGGATCCACATGAAGATCCATCGTCGTGACCTGCCAACCGTCCTCCGAAGTCGTCGCGGGCGGCACCTGCGCGTAGGCGCTCCAGCTAGTGAACTGCTCCGGAAGCGGTTGCCGGTGCCACAGGCGCAGCCGCTGCTCCGAGGACAGAGTCGCGCGCATCATCTCGATCGGCACGGGCCGCCCCCAGTAGGTCCGGTCTGTAGGGCGCGGCAGCAAGTAGACCACGCTTTCGGAATCAGGCGGCAGCGCCGGCAGGCTCGCGAACGGCATCAGCAGCCGGTCGAGCCGGCCGGAACGCTGCAGGGCCAGCTCAAGCAGGTCGCGGTCGCATGAAGCCACAGAGAAGCGGCCGTCTACGTGTGCAACCCATGAATCGGCGGTCGGCTTGGACCCGGGCCTGTCGGAAGCAGGCAGATGCCATGCTGGACTGCCACCGATCGTGATGGGCTTGCCCGCTGGCTTGTCGTCGCCGATCCCAGATGGCCCGAAGTCAAGGACCTCGACGCCGCGGTACGGCCCGTACCCGACGCCATCGGGCGCCTGGAAATCGCTGCCACACCGTGCGCACAGCGCAACCTGAACCGACGTGGCGGAGACCCCGTCAAGCGGAAGGGTGTAGAACGCGATACTCGGGTATCCCGGGAGCAAGAACGAGGCTACGTCACGGTACCGACGCAGGGAGGATGGCACCGAGTTCTCGCTGGACGGCGGTAGCGCGCAGGAGGCGAGCATGAGCACCAGCCACACGGTGCGACGCAGAACCCGCGAATGGTGATCGTCAGACATTGCTTGCCGCGCAGGGACCCGCCCAACGTCTTTGACGCTCAGGCGCGAGCCGCGCGCAATGGGCTTGATCTCGCGGTTGCGTGGTCGCGCGGCTCCTCGCCTGCTGCGTCGAGTTGGACAGCCTCCTACCAGTCGAAGTTGAACGATGCGCAGTGCGGGCAGGCCTGATGCTCGACGCGATGACCGCACCGATGGCATGTGCTTGCTGATCCGGTCAGATGAAACACGACAACCTTGCAGCTCTCGAGGTCGAGTGCGGCTGCCGCGTGAAGCTGCCTCACGGCCTCGAGCTTCGATCCGCTCCGAGCCGTAGCCGCGACGCTGCTGCGCGTCTCGGCGTCGACGCCGCCGACATCGGGCATTAGACACCCGCAGCGCTTGCATGCGATCGAGCTCACGTCCGATGGAGCCATGGCTGTGCAACGTCTGTGGCGCTGAGCCGCGAGCGCCGCTGCGTCGCTCGTCGGCTCCTGCGCCGAGTCAGGCATCCTGCAACATCTGGAGGTTTCTTGCCAGCGGTGACAGCACGGTCTGGTCGGTCCGGAAAGCGAACCTCAGCATCTGCTCGAACTCCCCGTGCTCGAACAACTCCCCGGAGACCAGGACGTGCCCCATGGCATTCGACTCAAGACGGAGATACTCCTCTTCCCACTGCGCCTTGATCACGCAGGCCCCGGGCGTCCCAGCAGCCATCTGCCGTATTTGCGGGACAGCAGCGGAGAGCGATGCATCATCGAAATAGAAGCGGCGCTCGCACGCGAACCCACCCGACGAAATCCGTAAGCGACAGGACTAGCCGCCGTCCCGGAACTTCTCGACCTGGGACAACTGCACGACCTCAGTCGGGTCATGCGTCGCGAACTCCAGCAGGTCCATGACTACCGAGGACATGGGGATGCCCAAGTTCTATGCGACAGGCCTGCATGACACCGCGTCACGCAGCCGCCTCGTCTGTCCAACGCGGCGCCGCGATCGGCACAGCCGGCGCGCGAGCCGCCCGGACCGCCGCCCCGGGCATCGACGCGCCCGGGCAACGCCGATCTTGGGCAGACCTGCCTGATCACCATCGCTCCCTCCCCCAATCTCCGAGCAAGCGGGCGGTGGGGCTGCGCTCCCCGGCGGTCCTCGGTTCAGGACGTGGGTGTCGATCATCGTCGTGGAGACGTCGGCGGGGCCGAGGAGGTCTTGGACCGTGCGAATGTCCGAGCCGTCCTCGGGCAGCTGGGTCGCGAAGGAGTGTCGGAAGCTGTGGCGGCTCACCCGCTCGCGGAGGCCCGCGGCAAGGACGGCCCCTCGGACGGCGTGCGGAACGACCGTCTCGTGCAGGTGGTGGCAGCGGCGCTGGCCGGTCTTCGGATCGATGGATCTCCTCGTCGCCGGGAAGACCCATTGCCTGGGACCCTCGTTTCCCGCATCGGGGAGCTCGAGGTCGACGGCGTCCGGCAGCTCGACCCAAGCAGCTCCCCGGGCGAGATCGCGCGTGTGCAACGCGCGGACGCGCTCGAGCCAGGCGGCGAGCACGGGACGGGCGACGGACGGGAGCATCGTCACCCGGAGCCGGCAGACCTCGAGGCTCCGCATATCAAGGTCGCCATGGGCCGCGGCACGCCGTCCATATGCGAGAGGACCGCTCGGACCTCGGCCCGCGACGACAGCAGCGACCGGCGCGGCGGGACCTCGGCACGCACATGGCCGTCGAGCCATGGCCGCTCGCGACCCCAGACCTCGCGGAAGAGGAGGAGCAGCGCGGCCGAGGCCTTGCCCTGCGTCGATGCAGCGACCCGCCTTCGGCTGCAAGCGAGCTCGAGAACGCCATCACGTCTGCGGCTCCCAGCGGCGCCGCAGCCGCATCGCCGCCGCACGCCCCGCACGCCCGCACACGGCACGCGACAGATCCGCCGCCGCGCGCCCCTTTGCGCGGGCATGGATCTTCCCTCACCCAACGCGGGCGCGGCCGCCGAGCCTTCGCCCGCCGCGATGCCCGCCGCAATTCCCGTCTTTCCCAGCCCTGCCGAGATCGTCGCGCAGCTCGATCGCCGCGTCTTCGGTCAGGAGGAGGCCAAGCGAGTCCTCGCGCGCGCGGCCTACAAGCATTACGTCGGTCTGGCGGCGAGCGACGGTGAACGCCCCGCGCCGGCCTTCGGTCCGCAGCACGTCTTGCTGGTCGGGCCGACGGGCTCCGGCAAGAGCCATCTCATCCGCGAGCTCGCCCGTGCGCTCGACGTGCCGGTCGCCTTCACGCCGGCGACGCGCCTCGTCGAGACCGGCTATGTCGGCGAGCAGGTCGAGTCGGCGGTGCGCGCGCTGATCGCGGCGGCGGGCGGGGACCTCGCGCGCGCGTCGCGCGGCATCGTCGTCCTCGACGAGGTCGACAAGATCCGGGCGATCGACATGGGCACGCGCGACGTCTCGGGTCGCGGCGTGCAGAACAGCCTCCTGGCCTTGCTGGACGGCGTGCGCGTGCCCGTCGCGCGCGAGGATCAGAACCGGACCGTCGACACGTCGAGCATGCTCTTCCTCGCGACCGGCGCCTTCGTCGAGCTCGACGCGATCGCCATGCGTCGCTCGGGAAAGGTGGCCCGCCTCGGCTTCGGCTCCGAGGCCGGCGAGGACGGCGCCACGTCGGACGCCCGAGCCGATTACACGACCGAGGACTTCGTGAGCTTCGGCCTGATCCCCGAGTTCATCGGCCGCTTCCGCCACGTCTGTCACCTGGATGCGCTCTCGGTCGACGAGCTCGCGAGACTGGCGACCGAGGTCGAGGACTCCGCATTGCGGCGCACGCAGGATTGTCTGGCGCGCCACGGCGTGCAGCTCGAGGTCACGAAGGGCGCCCTGCGGGAGATCGCACGCCGCGCGTTGAAGCTCGACACCGGCGCGCGCGCGCTCGACCGCGTGATCGCCGAGGCGCTCGCGCCGCTCGAATGGCAGGCGCTCGGCGGTTCGCTCCGCGGGCGCCGCGTCGTCGTCGATCTCGAACGCCTCCTCGCGGGCGGTCGCTGGCGCGAGCATCCGCTCCGGGGCGAAGCGGACGGGGACGTCCTCGAACTCCGCCGCCGAGCGCGGCAGCTCATGCCGGTCAAGCCGCCGACGCCGTCGCAGATCTCCGACACGAAGGGCTGGCCGCGCGCCAGGCTCGAGCAACGCCTTGCCGAGCTGCGGCCCGCGCTCGAGATCGAGCGGGCCACGCTCCAGGCGAGGATCTTCTGGTCGAACTTCGAGCGGGAGAATGCCGCGCGGCTCGACGCCGTCGTGCGTCTCGCGGAGGAACTCGCCATGCGCCGCTGCACGCTCAACGAGTTCTTCGAGGCCTTCAAGAGCGCGGGCACGACGCACATGCAGGCCAGCCTCTGCTATCTCGATTACCTGCGCTTCAAGCAGCAAGGGGGCTGAGGAGCCTGGGGCAGCACCTGGGAAGCGGGTCGGCACCGCGCCGCGAAGGACCGCTTGCGGCGCCGCGGAAGACGGAATTCCAGGCCGTCGACGACAGACCCCGCCGCGCTCCCCCCTTTCCCCGCCCAGCCCCAACCGCGAGAACCCTCAATGCCCAATCCCTTCGTCATGGCTCCCCTCAGCTTCGAGCAGTTCTACGCCGTCGAGTCCAAGGTCCTCGCCGCCTGGCTCCGCAGCCGCGGCATGGCCGAGAGCGACGCCGACGACGTCGTCCAGCAGTGCTTCCAGCAGATCCTCAAGGCCGCCGCCGCGCGGCCCGAGGCCTGGACCCGCGCCTATGTCTTCCAGACCGCTCGCGGGATCCTCCACAAGCGCAAGGCCAAGGCCGACCGCGCGCTGCTCGAGTCCCTCGACCTCGAATGCGGCGGGCCCGACGACGACGGCGAGACCCGCGCCGCCCGCCTCGCCGCCCCGCGCCTGCCCGAGACGCCCCCCGCCGCCCAGGCCCGCCTCGAGCGCGTGCGCCACGAGCTCCGCCGCATGCCCTGGCGCATGCGCGCCGCCTTTGCCATCCCCACGATCTACGGCCTCAGCAATCGCGACACCGCCGAGATCGTCGGCCGCAGCCTCAC
>JADLHO010000012.1 GCA_020848735.1 Planctomycetota bacterium
GCCTGCATCCTCGCCTACCAGGAGATCGACCGGATCGCGGACTGCGTGCGCTCGGCGGCGTTCTGCGAGCAGATCGTCGTGATCGACAGCGGCAGCACCGACGGCACCCGCGAGTGCGCGGCCGCGCTCGGTGCGGAGGTCGTGCTGCGTGCGCCCTTCCCGGGCTTCAAGGCGCAACGCCAGGCGGCCCTCGACCTCGCGCGCCACGACTGGGTCCTCCTGCTCGACGCCGACGAACGCGTCACCGACGAGCTGCGCGCGCGCATCGTCGAGCAGCAGCGCGCCGGCTTCCCCGCGCACGGCTACGAGTTCCCGCGGCGCAACCACTACCTCGGCGGGATCGTGCGCCGCGGCCTCTGGTGGCCCGACCGCAAGCTGCGCCTCGTCGATCGCCGTCATGCGCGGGTCGGGGGCGTCGATCCCCACGACGTCGTGGAGCTCCGTGACGGCGCGGCGCCGGCGCGGCTCGAGGCTCCGCTGGAGCACCTGAACTACCGCGACTTCCGCGCGCACCTGCGCACCATCGACCGCTACACGGCCGAGGCGGCGCGCAACCTCGTCGCGGCCGGGCGGCGCGTCTCGGTCCTCGACCTCGTGCTGCGACCGCCGGCGGTCTTCGTGAAGAGCCTCGTCCTCAAGCGCGGCTTCCTCGACGGCTGGCGCGGCCTGCTCGTCGCCGCGACCGCCTTCTGGTACGACCTCCTGAAGTACGCGCGCGCGCTGCGGCTCGCCGCCAAGCGAGGTCGTCCGTGAGCGGGTCCCCGCTGCGCGTGCTCCACCTGTTCGCGAACTACAAGTGGACGGGGCCCGCCGATCCGGCGCTGCGCTGCGCGGTCTGGGACGAGCGCTGCGGTGCGGAGCTCGCCTTCGCGCAGGCGGCCTGGACCCTGCCGGGCGCCGAGCACCGCATGGCGCGCGAACTGTGGAACGCGCGGCTGCCGGTCGTCGCGGGGCTCGAGCTGCGCAAGCACTTCCGGCCGACGAGCATCCTGCGCGACTCCCGGCGCCTCGCCGCGCGGCTGCGGCGCGACCGCTTCGACGTCGTCCACACGCATCTCCTCGGCGACCACCTGATCGCCGCGCTCGCCCTCCGCGGTCTCGGCGACGAGCGGCCGGTCCTCCTGCGCAGCCTCTACGACGCCGACGCTCCCAGGCGCGGCTGGCGGAGCTGGCTCGCGTTCGGAGCGACCGACGGCGTGATCGTGCCGACCGCGGAGCTCGCCGAGCAGCTCCGGGCCCGCTTCGGCTTCGCGACGGAGCGCGTCCTCGTGCAGGACCCGCCGACCGAGAACTTCCGCGCCGGGTACCGCGGCGACCTGCGGGCGCGGCTCGGGCTCACGAAGGACGATTTCGTCATCGGCATGACGGCGCGCATCCAGCCGCACCGCCGCTTCGACCTCGCGTGGGACGTGCTCGCACGGCTGGTCGCCGAGGAGCCGCGGGTGCGCTTCGTGTTGCTCGGGCGCGGCAATGCGGAGGACACGGAACGGCAGGTGCTCGAGCCGATCCGCAGCCGCGGGCTCGAGCGCCACGCGATCCTGCCGGGCTACCTCTACGAGCCGGAGTACGGCCTCGCCCTGCGCGCGTTCGACGCCTTCCTCTTCCTCGTTCCGGGCAGCGACGGCACCTGCCGTGCGCTCCGCGAGGTGACCGCGCTCGGCATCCCCGCGGTGGGGACGGAGCGGGGGCTGATCCCCTTCCTGCTCGGACCGCAGCCGGGCGATGCGACGCTCCAGCCCTGTGGCCTCGCGGTTCCGGAGACGCCGACGGCGCTCGCCGGGGCCCTCCTCCGGCTCGCGCGGGAGCCGGAGCTGCGCGCACGGCTCGGGGCGGCGGGTCGCGCGCGGGCCCTGCGCAGCGCCGAGCCCGCCGCCGCGGCGCGCCGCCGCCTCGCCTTCGCGCTGGCCTGCGGGGCTCGGCGCGCGGGAGCCCGGCCGTGAGCGGCGTCCCGCCCGCGGCGCGCGAGCGCCTCGCCCGCTGGCTCGCGGACTGTGTCGCGGATCCGACGCGTCTGCCGGACGGCGTCCGCGTCGTGCAGTCGCGACTCGTCCGGATCGTCGGCTGCGGCGAGCTTCCCGGGCTGGGGACTGCGTATCTGAAGCTCATGGCGTTCCCGCGCGGCAAGGACCGGCTTCGGTACGCATTCCGCGCCCTGCCGGCCCCGCACGAGGCGGGTCTGCTGCGTCGCGTCGCCGCGGCGGACCCGGCGCTCGCCGTGCCCGAGCCCCTCGCCGCGCTCGGCCGCCGTCGCTTCGGCCTGCCCCTGGTCTCGGTGCTCGTCACGCGCGCGCTGCCGCTGGCGACCGAGGGGCCGGCGGCGAGCCTGGCCGAGGCCGCGGAACTCGCGAGCCGCCTCGCCCGCCTCGGGCTCTTCCACCCCGACCTCCAGGCGAAGAACCTCCCGCGCCTCGCCGACGGTCGACTCGGTCTGCTCGACCTCCAATCCGCGCGCTGGCGTGGCCGCGCCCTCGGCGCGCGCGAGCGGTTCCGCATGGCGGAGAAGCTCGCCGCCGAGCACCGAGGCGAGGCCCTCGAACCCCTGGCCGAGGCGGGGCTCGTGGCGCACGGCGAGCTCGCGCGCCTCGCGCGGGCGGCCGAGGCGCAGCGCGCGGACGATCTCGAGCGTCGCATCCGTCGCTGCTGGACGACGAGCACCGAGTTCATCGCGCGCCGCGGCTTCGCGGGCGCGGAGTACCGCCGCCGCGCGAGTGCCGGTGACGCCGCCGAACAGCTCGCGCTCCGCGGCGGGCGCGAGCTGCGCGCGCTCTGGCTCGGCGACCGCGCCTGCGAGGTCCTCGATGGCAGCGCGCCGAGTTTCGTGCGCCTCTGTGCCGATCCGTGGTGGCTCGGCGGTCGGCATCGACTCTATATTTCCGGCCTTGGTGACGTGAGCGTCGTCGATCGCCGCCGGTCAGACCTCCTCGATGGTTGTCGGCGATGGCGACGCCTGCGGGCAACCTCGCAGTCCTCTGGCGTTCACGCGCCACACGGCACGACAGGAGCCACTGGAGCCAATCGGGCGGCCGGAACGACCGTCGGATCGTCGTGAGCCGCTCGGTCCATGCAATCTGAGCCAAGCCCCAGCATCGACGGCACCGCCGCGCTCGCCGCGCCTCTCGACCGGCGTCCGACGCGCATCGTCCCGCTCGACACGGTTCCCCGCCGCGTGCTCTTCTTCGGCAAGAGCATGTCGCGCACCAAGGCGACCGCGGGCCTGGTCGAGGCCCTGAAGGGCGAGGGGCTCGAGGTGCGCTGGGTGAACGTGGCGAAGCAGCGCCGCTGGCTCGGGCGCTCGCTCGCCTGCCGCCGCGTGGCGCGCGTCTTCGACGGCTTCGAGCCCGACCTCGTCTTCGTGTTCTGTCGCGATCTCCCGCGGCCGCTGCTCGAGCGCTTCGCGCCGCGCGTGCCGGTCGTGATGTGGTTCGAGGAGCCGATCGACCGCATCGACGAGGGCTACGTCGAGTACATGCGCCACGTGCACGCGGTGTTCATGACGAACCCCGCCAAGATCCCCTGGCTCTTCGATCAGGGCATCCGCCACGTGGCCTTCACCTTCGAGGGCTTCTCGCCGACCTGGCACCATCCCGTCGACGGCCCGCGGCGACAGCGCCGCGACCTCGCGTTCATCGGCGGCCCCGGTCGCGACGGCCTGCGTGCGCACTTCCTCGCCGCGATCGCGCGGCAGCACCCGCTGCAGATCTTCGGCAAGGGCTGGGACTCGTGGCGCCGCCACTACCCGGTGCTCGACGTGCGCGGTCCGGTCGGTCCGCGGGGTTACCGCGAGATCTGCGCGACGACGCGCATCGTGCTCGGCATCAACCAGATCAACGACGACCCGCTCTACTTCAGCAACCGCACCCTGCTCACGCTGGCCTGCCGCGGCTTCCACCTCACGCATTACATCCCGAAGCTCGAGCGCGTCTTCGGCGACGGTGAGCACCTCGCGTGGTACCACGACGTCGACGACTGCCTCGCGCGCATCGATCGCTACCTCGGTGCCGACGACGAGCGGGCGCGCATCGCGCACGCCGGCTGTGAGCTCGTCCGCCGCGAGCACCAGTTCCAGCAGCGCATCCGCACGATCCTCGGCGTGCTGCGGCCCGAGTACGCGCGCGCGCCGCTCGCGGTGCCCGATCTGATCGTGCGGCCGCGTGCGAACGGGACCGAGCGCGCGGCGGAGTGACCTTGCGCATCCTCCACGTCCTGGCCGAGACGGGCTGGTCGGGTGGCGAGGAGCAGCTCGCCCACGTCGTGCGCCGACTCCACGCGCGCGGCCACGTCAACGAGTTCGCCCTCGTGCCGGGGGCGCGCTTTTCGACCTTCGCGGCCGAGCTCGGGCTGCGCGTGCACGAGGTCGACCTGCGTCGCCCGCTGCGCCACGGCGGTCTCGCCGCACTGCGTCGCGTCGCGGCAGGGACCGTTCCCGAGCTCGTGCACTTCGGCTGCGGGCGCTCGCTGCTCTGGGGAGGCCTCGCGCTGCGGCGCGCGACGGTGCCGGTGAAGCTCACCACGCGTCGCATCGACTACCCGATCGGCCGCTGGCCTTGGCATGCCGGTCGCTACCGTCGCCTCGTCGATCACGTGATCGGCAACTGTCAGGCGGTGGTGGACCGGGTCGTCGCCGCCGGGGTGCCGGCCGAGCGCGTCTCGCTGATCCACGAGGGCATCGACGCCGCGCCGTTCCGCGGCCTCGCGGCCGGGCGCGCGGCCGCCCGTGAACGGCTCGGCATCCCCGCGGAGGCCCTGCTGGTCGGCTGCGCGGCGACGCTCCGCCCCCGCAAGGGTCAGCGCACGCTGATCGAGGCGGTCGCCGCGCTCGCGTCGCGTTTTCCGACGCTGCGCCTCGTGCTCGCCGGTTCGGGCGCGGACCAGGCCGCGCTGCGCGCGTTCGCGCAGGCCCGCGGGGTCGCCGACCGCGTGTCGGTGCCGGGCCCGATCCGCCCGGTGCAGGACCTGCTCGCGGCCTGCGACGTGTTCGCGATGGCCTCGTGGCACGAGGGCCTCGCGAACGCCTGCCTCGAGGCCGCCGCCGCCTCGCTGCCCCAGGTCGTCTCATCCGCCGGCGGGCTGCCCGAGATCGTCGAGGACGGTGTCAACGGCTTCGTCGTCCCGCCGGGCGACAGCCGCGCCTTCGCGGACAGACTCGCGCGGCTCCTGGCCGATGACACCCTGCGGCGCTCGACCGGCGAGGCCGGTCGGCGTCGCGTCGACGAACGATTCACCGTGGAGCGGATGGTCCGCTCGACCGAGGAGCTCTTCGATCGACTCGTCGACCGTGCGCGGACGAGGTCCGCGGCGACCGCTGACCGATGACACGGATCCTGATCGTCAAGACCGCCGCGCTGGGCGACGTGCTGCGCACGACCTCGATCCTGCCGGGTCTGCTCGAGCGGTACCAGGACGCGCAGATCACCTGGGTCACCGCGCTCGGCGCGGAGCCGCTCGTCGCCGCGCACCCGGCGGTCGCGCAGGTCGTCACGGTCGATCCGTCGTCGCAGGACTCGCTCGACGCCGCGGCGGCGCGGCTCGGCAACGCGAGCTTCGACCTCGTGCTCTCGTTCGACGACGAGGCGCCGATCTGCCGTTTCGCCTCGCGGATCCCGGCGCGCGCGCGCAGCGGCGCGTTCCTCGATGCCGCCGGGCGGCGGGTCTACACCGACGACGTCGAACCCTGGTTCGGCATGGGGTTGCTCGCCCGCGATGGCAAGCACGCCGCCGACGCGCGCAAGCGCGCGAACACGCGGTCGCACCAGGAGCTCTTCGCGGCGATGCTCGGCGTGCGCCCGGGGCGACCCGAGTTGCCCCTGTCCGCGGAGGTCCTCGCGCACGCGGCGGCGCGCCTCGACGCGGTCACGCGGCGCGCCCGCGGTCCGATCGTCGGCCTCAACACCGGCGCGGGCGGGCGTTGGCCGACGAAGGCGATCCCGCCCGAACGCTGCGTCGAGCTCGTGCTCGAGCTGCACCGGCGACGGGCGGGCGCGATCAGCTTCGCCCTGCTCGGCGGCGCCGAGGAAGCGGCGCGCAACGCGAAGATCCACGCCCTCCTCGCGGCGGCCGCGCCGCGCCCCGACTTCGTCGACACCGGCTGCGCGAACGGGATCCCCGAGTTCGCCGCGCTGGTCTCGGGCTGCGATCTCGTCGTGACCTCCGACAGTCTCGGCATGCACATCGCGATCGCGCGGCGCGTGCCGGTGGTCGCGTTCTTCGCGCCGACCTCCGCCGCGGAGATCGAGCTCTTCGGTGCGGGAGAGAAGGTGATCAGCACCGCGCCCGACTACTGCAGCTACCGCTCCGACGCGGACAACTCCTCGATCACCGTCGAGCGTCTCGCGGCGGCGTGCGAGCGCGTGCTCGCGTTGCGCGCCGTCACGCGCTCGTGACCTTGAGCAGGTAGCGGTCGGTCATCCCCGCGACGTGGTCGCAGACCACGCGCGCGAGTCCGTCCTTCGGGATCCGGGCGCGCGCCGCCGCCGGGAGCTCGTCGGGTCGCGCCGCGAAGCGCGCGAACGCGGTCCGGATGTGCTCGCTGCCGCGCTCCATCACGTCGAGCACGCGGCGCGAGCGGTAGAAGCGCGTGCGCAGGAAGGCGAGGAGGTCCTGGGCGTCCACCGTCGCCTGCGCGCCGTGCGCGATCTCCGGCCGGCGATCGGCGCGCTCGCTCCAGCTGCCGGAACTCGTGCGCACGAGGTCGTCGACGAGCAGGCCGATCATCGCGCTGATCGTGCGGCCGGTCGTGGTCGCCGGGCGGCTGGCGCAGGCGCGCTGCCAGAGCCGCAGCTCGCCGAGTTCGCCGACGACGAAGACGCCGGCGCGCAGGCCGTCGTCGAGGTCGTGGCAGAGGTAGGCGATGCGGTCGCAGAGATCGACGACCTTGGCCTCGAGCGGTGCCGGCGGCAGCTCGCCGCGGAGGTCCGCGGCGAGGGGGAAGCCCTCGGGCACCTTGCCCTTCTGCAGCGCGCGCCGCGTCGGGTAGCAGAGGTTGAGGCCGAGTTCGTTGCCCGTGCGGTCCTCGAGCAGGTCGACGATGCGCGAACCCTGCGCGTTGTGGCGGAAGCCGCCGTGCTCGGCCATCAGCTCGTTCAGGGCCTCCTCGCCGACGTGGCCGAAGGGTGGGTGGCCGAGATCGTGGGCGAGTGCGATCGCCTCCGCGAGATCCGGGTTCAGGCGCAGCGCGGTCGCGACGCTCCGCGCCATCTGCGAGACCTCGAGCGAA
Organism: Planctomycetota bacterium; assembly: GCA_020848735.1. Taxonomy (GTDB): domain Bacteria; phylum Planctomycetota; class UBA1135; order UBA1135; family UBA2386; genus JACRLW01. The sequence goes on from JADLHO010000012.1 coordinate 7,214, forward strand.
TGGGTGAGGCGCGTCCGGAAGTGATCGCCTTCGTAGGCGGCGACGACCTGCGTCTTGTGCTGCAGGCGCCGGAACGCCGTGCTGTGGATGACGCGGTCGCGATCGCGCTGGAACGCGGTGCGCAGCGGATCGGGAGCCTCGGGCTCACGGCGCTCGGCGTCGCGGCTCTTCTGCGCGTGGCGGGAGAGCCGGTGCAGCTCCTCGTCCTCGAAGTCCTCGCGCCGGAAGTAGCTCATGCCGGACTCCAGAAACACGAAGAGCCCGCCCGGCTCGCGCCGGACGGGCTCTCGTTCGAGTACCCCCTAGGGGATTTGAACCCCTGTCCCATGGCTGAGAACCACGTATCCTGGGCCGCTAGACGAAGGGGGCACGCTGTCGCAAACGCTGTCGCAAACGCTGTCTCGGACGCGGCGCGCGGAACCCAGGGAGGCCGCTCACCGCCCCGACGCGCAGCCCGCGCTCCGCTGCGAGAGCGGAGGCGCACGGCGGCTCGCCGAGGGGCGCGGAGTCTAGAGCTGGACCGACGCGCGTCAAGCGTCCGCTGGGCACGCCGAGAGGACGATCCGCGCCGCGGGATCCGCGGCCCCTTCGGCGCCAGTTCGGAGCCAGTTCGGACTCGTCGCTGGCCATGACACGGATCCGCTGGAAGATGCGCGGCCGGACTCCGGTCGGAGTCCGCCTCGAACGATGCGCATCCTCGTCACCGGCGGCGCCGGCTTCGTCGGCTCGCACCTCGTCGATCGGCTGGTCCGGCGCGGGGATCGCGTGGTCGTGCTCGACGACCTCTCCTCGGGCCGGACGCAGCACCTCGCGTCGGCGGCGGCCCTCGCGGACCCCGGCGCGCTGCAGCTCGTGCACGGCTGCGTCACCGAGGCCGCGCTGGTGCGGCGCCTGTGCGGAGAGGTCGACGCGGTCTTCCACCTCGCCGCGGTCGTCGGGGTGCGCCGCAGCCTCGAGCAGGCGACGCTCGCGATGCGCGTGAACGCCGAGGGGACCGCGCGCGTCCTCGAGGCCTGCGCACCCGCCCGCACGCCCTTGCTCCTCACGTCGAGCTCCGAGGTCTACGGCGATTCGCTCGAGCCGCTCGCGGAGGATTCGCCGGTCCTTCCCGGCGCGAGCGAGCGGATGCGCGGCGGCTACGCGTGCAGCAAGGCGTACGGCGAGTGGCTCGCGCTCGCGTTCGCGCGCGAGCAGGGTCTGCCCGTCGTCGTGACGCGGCTCTTCAACGTGATCGGCCCACGGCAATCCCAGGCGATGGTCGTGCCGCGCTTCGTCGCGCAGGCCCTGCGCGGCGAGGCGCTGACGATCCACGGCGACGGCTCGCAACGTCGCTGCTTCGCCGACGTCGGCGAGGTGGCGGACGCCCTGCTCGCGCTCGCCGCGACGCCCGCCGCGCGCGGGCGCGTCGTCAACGTCGGCGGCACGCAGGAGTGCAGCGTGCGCGAGCTCGCGCGGCGCGTCCTCGCCGCGGCGGGACTCGAGCTGCCCCTGCGCACGGTCTCGGCGAGCGAGGCCTTCCCGCCCGGGGGCAGCGACATCCGCCGTCGCGTGCCCGTGCTCGCGTTGCTGCGCGGCCTGATCGGCACCGTGCCCTCGCGCCCGTTGGACGAGACCCTGCGCGAGCTCGTCACGGAACAGCGCCGCTGCCGTGACGCGGCGCTGCTGGCCCCGGTCTGAACGCGTCGGCTCAGCGCCGGCCCGCGGCGAGGCGCTCGAGGGCGGCGGCCAGGTCCTCGCGCGTGTCCGCGTCGAGTTCGAGGACGAGGTCCTCGGTGAGCCCCTCGGCAGGGATCTCCACGCTGAACTCGAAGGCGTTGCGGTCGTCGAAGATGCGGCCGAAGAGCTGGCCACCGCGCGGTGCGGGATGGAGCGCGAGCTTCATCGCGCCGCTGCCCGGTGGCCGGATCGTGAGCGTCGCCTCGTCGGCGCGGGCCAGGACCCCGACGAGTTCCTCGTAGGTCCCTGCACCCTCGCCGCACCGTGCGAAGAGCTCCACGACGAGCCCCTCGGCGATCGCCGGCAGACCGACGACGCGCACGCGCGCGCGCGGTCGCGGTTGCAGCGCGACGCGCAGGCCGTCTTCGACCCGGTCTGCGAACCGCGTGCAGAACTCGGGATGCGAGAAGCGCAGCCCTTCACCCGCCGCGAGGCGCGCGACGAAGCGCTCGCCCTTGCTCGTGCCGAGGCCGCGCACGAAGCGTCCGTGGCCGCGGTTCACGACGGCCACGAGGACTCCGTGCAGCGGCTTGCCCGCGGCATCGACGAGCTCGATGCCGTACTCGGCGCGCTCGTCCGACCAGCGGATCGCCGCCAGACGAGGGTCCTCACAGGTCTCACCGGCGGCGATCACGAGGTCGCCGATCTCCTGGGCGGGCGCGTCGTACTCACCGTCTTCGAAGACCTGCAGCGTGTAACGGCCGGGCAGCACGCTCTCGAAGACGAAGGGACCGGTCTCGACGCTGCGGCCCTGCGAGGACCCGTCCGCGACGCTCCGCAGCATCAGGCGGACCCGTTCGCCCTCGCCGAGCGGCTGCGCGATCGAACCCTTCACGACTGCGGCGCGGACGATCTCGAGGCGCAGCGCGAGATCCCCCGGTCGCGCCTCGCCGCCGCTCTTCACGAGCCAGTTCCCGGACGGCTCGCGACCTGTGGGGCTCAGCCGCAACACGAGCGGCCGGCGCGGTCCGCACTTCAGCTCGAAGCGACCCTGCGCATCGCTGCGCACCAGGTGCCCGGACTGGCCGCCGGACCAGGAGACCGACTGCGGACCGCCGCCGTCGGTGAAGGACTCCGAGGCGTGGAGCAGGAGCCCCGGCACGGGTGCACCCACGTCGTCGACGACGGTTCCGGCGACGATCGTGGTCTCCTCCTGCAGCCGGAGCGGGCCGAGCTCGTGCGGTCCGGGACGGGTCGCGTCGCCGAGCGCGAGGTGGGCCGCGCCGCGGTACTCGGTGAGCTGGTCCTCGCCGCGCAGTCTCACGATCAGCTCGACGTCGTCCTGGTCGCGCAGCTCGTTCTCGAGCTTGAGCGTGAAGCGTCCCGCGTCGTCGGTGCGCAGCGTGTGACCTCTCGTGCGCCCCGGCCGCATCACCTGCACCACGAGCGCCGTGCGCGCCAGTGCCCGGCCGTCGATGCCGAGCACCGCGACCGTGAGCTCGGGCGCGGGCGCGATGCCCTCCACGCCGAGCACGACGAGTTCGCCGGCGTGGCGCGGACCCCGGCCGGAGATCGTCTGGGCGTCGGGCTGCCCTTCGATCACCACGGCGCCCTCGAGCTCGAGGTCGAGCGCGACGTGGGCGAAGGTCAGCGCCGTCGGCTCCGCCGCGCTCGGCGGGATCGAGCCGAAGCCCGGCAAGGTCGGCAGTCGCAGCGCTCCGTCGGGTCGCTGCACGATCGCCGCGAGCGCCGCGCGACCGAGTCCGCGGAGCGGGCGACCTTCCACGTCGCGCGCGACGAGTCGCACCGCGCCGAACGGTGGGAGCGTCACCGTGACGGGCCGCGCGCCGCGCCGTTCGTCGGCCGCGAGTGGCCGCTCGAGCGGAGTCGCGGCGATCAATCCGAGCTGCAGGGCCAGCGGCTCCTCGCCGCGGCTCGCCGGCAATCGCGCGCGCCCCAGCGAGTCGCTGCGCAGCGCGCCGCGCCAGGGCACGGCGTGTTCGCCGGGCGGCGCGAGCCAGAGCGGCAGACCGGCGACGGGCTTGCCGGCGCCGTCGACGACGAGGACCTCGACGCCGTCGCGCGGGCCGACGCGGAGGTCGAGCTCGTCGTGGCGCGCCGGGTCGACGTGCTGCGCGGCGACGTGCCCGCGCTGCAGCGCGACCACGATGGCCTTGCCGGCGAGCGGCAGCCGCACGAGCCCCTCCCGATCGCTCTGGTAGCGCAGCGCCGCGCGGGCGAGCGCGCTGCGTGCGGACGCATCGCCGGCGAACGCGTCGGGTTGGCCGAGGCGCAGCTGCGCGAGCCATTCCTTCTCGAGCCGCGTCTCGTCGACGACGAGGAGATCCGCGCCCTCGACCGCGCGCTCGGCGGCGTCGACGATCCAGACCGCGACGCCGTTCGTCGCGCGCGGCTGCACGGGCAGCCGCGCGAGCGGGTCCTGGGTTGCCGCCTCCGCGGCGAGGAGCAGCGCCGCCCACGCGCATGCGGCGTACGTCCATCGAGCCGGTCGATCCATGGGCGCGACCATAGACGACCCGCGCCCGCGCTCGGATCGGGACTTCCTCCCGCCTGTCAGGACCGCGGTCGTCGCGGCAAGCAGGAGTCCTCGAGACCACGCATGCCGACCACGACCAAACGCCCGGCCCTGCCCATCGGCCGACCCGCTCTGCTCGCCCTCGCCGTCCTCGGCGCCACCGCCGTGCTGCCGCTCGCGCCGCTCGCCGCGCAGAACCCGCTCGCGCGCCGCAGCCCGGCGACCCAGCCCTTCGCCGGCAGCTTCCGCGGGGAGGGCCTCGCGCTCGAGCTGCGCTGGGACGCGGCGCAGCGCGGCTACCGCGGCACGCTGAGCTTCGAGGGTCAGCGCTATCCCTGCCGCGTCGACGAGCGCGACGGCGGCGCGCAGGGCAGCTTCACGGTCGACGGCGAGGCCTACGAGTTCCGCCTCGCGCTGCGCGGCGAGACGCTGACGCTCGTGAGCGACGGCGTCGAGCACCGGCTCGTGCGCGAGGCCCAGGGCAGCGGCGCGGCGTCTGCTCCGGGCGGGGTCGGCATCGCGCTGCGCCACACCGACGACCAGCGCTTCGTCATCGAACAGGTGACTGCGAACGGGCCGGCTGCCCGCGCCGGACTGAAGCCCGGCGGCGTGCTCGTCGCGGTCGACGGGCAGTCGGTCGACGGACTCGCGCTCCGCGAGGTCATCGCGCGCATCGGCGGTCCGATCGGCAAGCTCGTCACGCTGACGGTCGAGGTCGAGGACGAGCTGCTCGACGTCGTGCTCGAGCGCGCGTCCCTCGAGCGCGCTGCGGCCGGGCCTGCGGCGGACCCGCGGCGGGCGGCCGACGCCGGCTCGATGCCGCCGGCGATCGCGCCCGGCGTGCGGGTCACCTGGTACCTCGGTTCGGCGACGCTGAACGGCGTGCGCAGCCAGCTCGTGCAGGACGACCAGGGGAACTGGGTCGATCCGCAGAGCGGCCAACGCTACTCCGATCGCGAGAACCCGAACGCGGCGGGGGCGGGCTTCCTCCAGCTCACGATCCTCGCGGCCGATGCGCAGGGCATCGCGGGCGACACGCGCAACTTCGTGATGCTGGACCCCGCGCGCGGCAGCGTGACCTCCACCGTCACGCAGGGCCTCGTCGGCGATGCCGAGACGCTCGGCGAGTACTGGATCCACCCGCGCAAGCTCGCGGCGACGCAGGAGGAGAAGACCCCGGGCCATCGCGTCGCGCGGCTGAAGTACCCGCTCGAAGGCCAGGTCTTCGACGCGATCGTCTTCGAGACGCGCAACGCCTCGGGCTACTTCCGCAACACCTACGACCTCGCCACGGGCCTGCTCCTCGTCGGCTCGAGCAGCACGACCGGTGCGTCGGTGCCGACCGTCGACCCGAACGGTCGCGTGAGTCCCGGTTCCGGTGCGACGACGATCACCTCGATGATGCTGCGCAACGTGCGCGACCTGCAGCTGCCCTGGGCGGGGGCGGCCGCGCCGGCGCTGCGCCGCGGTGAACAGCGCGGCTACACGGGCAGCTACAGCACGCAGATCCAGGGCGTGCCCGAGATGCCGATGCAGTACTCCTTCGCGGTGCAGATCGAGTCGGCGCAGCGCGGCTTCGTCGTGGCGAAGACGCGCTCGCGGCTCGAGTCCGGCTACTCGGCGCCGCAGGAGAGCGAGACCACGCGCGTCTTCGGCGCACCCATGCTCGCGGGACTCTTCGTCCCGCCGGCCGTGCTGCGGTCCTTGCGACCGGAGCAGGTGCTCGACGAGGACCCGATCACGCGCTTCCGCACGGTCTTCGCCGGGGTGCAGGACGGACACGCGGTGATCGTCGAACAGGGCCCCAACGAGACCAACCGGTTCGCCTACGAGCTCGCGAGCGGCATGCTCGGCGCGATGGACCTTCGCCAGACCAACGGCGTGGGCACGACGGTCGTGCGCCTCGCGGTGACGGGTCGCTGAGCCGCGTCCCGGGATCGCGCTACGCGATCGCGGCCGCGAAGCTCGCGAAGAGATCGCCGGGCAGCGGGCGCTCGAGGCGCCACACGATCTGCATCGGCCGCTCGGACTCGTGGCGGACGTACTCCGCGAAGCCCAGGCAATGGAACGCGCGTTCCTTCTGGTGCAGGCGCGCGAAGAGGAGGACGCGTGTGCCGCGTGCGCGGTGCTCGACGTAGCGGCGGCCGGTCTCGCTCTTGGCCGACGTGCCCGACTGGCTCTCCCAGTGGATCAGCTCGCGGTTGATCGCGTAGTCGCGGTAGCGCGTGGTCGGCGAGAACGAACCCGAGCTCTTGTCGATCGTGAACACGAAGACGTCGATCTGCTCGGCTTCGAACCATCGCACCCCCTCGCGCCATGGCGGCGGCAAGACGCGCAGCTCGGGGCCGAAGGCGGCGAGGATCTCGTCGCGCGCGTAGCGGGCGTGGATGGCGAGCGGGAATCTCGCGTCGGGTGCGAGCGGCGCGGCGAGATGCGTGCGTCGCGTCGCGAGTGCGTCGACGAGCTGGCTCAGCTCGGTGACGACCTGCGGATGCGCGGCGAGCAGATCCCAGGCTTCCTGCAGCCCCGACTCGCGATCGAGCACCTGCTTCGCGACGACCGCGAGCAGCATGCGCGCGCAGCGTCGCGCGCGCGGTTCGAGGTCGTCGATCCGCAGCGTCGATGCGCGGGCGAGCAGCGACCCGAAGTTTCCCAGGCGCTCCTCGTCGTCGACGTGCAGCAGGCGGCCGATGCCGCGACGCAGTGCGGCTTCGTGCGGGCCGGCCGTGGCGAGCACGATCCCGGCGCGCTCCTGCAGCTCCGCCCAGCAACGCTCCTTGCCGTAGACGTCTTCTGGTTCCAGCCCCGTCGCCGAAAGGAACTCGGCGAGGCTCGGCTCGTGGCCGGCCGCGCGCAGCCGGCGCAGCTCCTCGACCTGGGCGGCGAGGCGCGCGGGCAGCGCGGCCTGCACGTTCGCGAGCACGCGCTCGCTCGCGATGGCATCGAGTTCGAGATGACAGCCAGCGGGCAGCCAGGGGAAGCCGCCCTCGATCTGTCGGACGAGCTCGTTGCGCGTCCCGCCGAGCAGTGCCAGGAAACGTCGGTCGTAGCGGAACTCGGCGTGGTGCTGCCCGACGAAGTCGAGCACCGTGCAGCAGCGTTTGCCCGGATGTTGCCGGAGGCCGCGCCCCAGCTGCTGGAGGAAGAGCGTGGGGCTCTCGGTCGGGCGCAGGAGCAGCAGCGTGTCGACGGCGGGCAGGTCCACGCCTTCGTTGAAGAGGTCGACGGAGAAGAGCACGTTGAGCTCGCCGCGCTCGAGATCGCGCAGCGCCTCTGCCCGCTCGCTCGCCGGACTGTCACCCCAGACCGCCGAGGCCTTCACGCCGCTCTCGCGGAACACGCGCGCCAGGAAGCGCGCGTGCGCGACGCTCACGCAGAAGCCGAGGGCGCGGATGCGCTGCACGTCGTCCACGAGGTCCGCGAGCTGCTTGACCACGTGACGCGCGAGCGCGTCGTCCGCGGTGAGCACGCGCGTGAGGCCGTCGACGTCGTAGCCCCGACCCCGATGCCAGGGCACCGCGCGCAGATCGCTGTGATCCGCGATGCCGAAGTAGCGGAAGGGCACGAGCCGCCGCTGGTCGATGGCGTCCCAGAGCCGCAGCTCCGCGGCGATGCGACCGGAGAACCAGGCGAGCACGTCGAGGCCGTCGCTGCGCTCGGGGGTCGCGGTGAGGCCGAGCAGTTCGCGAGGTCGCAGCCGTTCGAGGACCGCGCGGTAGCTCGCGGCCGCAGCGTGATGGAACTCGTCGACGATCACGACATCGAAGTGCTGCGGATCGAGCGCCTCGAGACCGTTGCCCGCGAGGCTCTGGATCGAGGCGAACACGTGCTCGAAGCGCTTCGGCCGCTGCCCTTCGACCCAGAGCTCCCCGAACGCCGCGTCGCGGCGCGCGATCGCGAAGGTCTTGCGCCCCTGCTCCAGCAGCTCCTTGCGGTGCGCGACGAAGAGCAGGCGATCGCGCGGCAGTTCGGCGCCGAGGCGCGCGTAGTCGATCGCGGCCATCACCGTCTTGCCCGTGCCGGTCGCCGCGACCAGCAGGTTCCGGTGATGGCCGAGGCGTCGCGCGAGCGCGAGTTGCTCGAGCAGACGCTCCTGGAACGGCTCGGGACGCAGCTCGATCGGGGGGAGCGAGAACCCGCCCGTGCTGCGCGTCGTCGCGCCGAGCGCCGCGCGGAACTGCTCCGGCGCGAAGTCCACGAACTCGCCGCTGTGCCAGTACGACTCGAACACCGCCTCGAACTTCGCGATCACATCCGGGTTGCGCGCGCCGGAGATGCGCACGTTCCACTCGAGGCCGTCGTGCTGAGCCGAGTGCGTGAGGTTCGAGGAGCCGATGAACGCGGTCGAGAAGCCACTCGTGCGGTGGAAGTGCCAGGACTTCGCGTGCAGGCGCGTGCCCGACGTGTCGTAGCTCACCCGCACCTGGGCACCGAGCTCGGCGAGTTCCTCGAGCGCCTCGCATTCGGTCGAGCCGGTGTAGACGGTGGTCAGCACGCGGAGCGCGCGACCTTTGCGGCAGTGGTCACAGAGTCGCTCGCGGAGCGGCCGGAGCCCGCTGCGCCGGATGAAGGCCAGCACCGCGTCGACCCGATCCGCCGAGGGAAGCTCGGCCAACACCTGGCTCACGATGCGCGGCTCGCCGGGTGCGTTCGTCAGGAGCGTCGTGTCGAGCAACGGGATCAGGGGCGCCGGCAGATCCTCGGCCTGGCCGTCGGGCAGCCGGCCGCGCAGCGCGTGGAGGACCTGCACGGGCTCGACGAGTCGATCGCCGTCGACCGCGGCGTCGTCCGCGAGCTCGCGCAGCGCCGCCATGAGGTAACCGAGCAATGCAGCGCCTCGTCGAACGCGCTCGTCATCCGGACTGCCGTCCAGGCTGCGGCGCAGGATGCGCGCCGCGTGCAACGCGATGCGATCGGCGGCATCGGCGGGGGCGAGCTTCTTCTCGAGGGCGACGAGCGCTGCGCTGTCCGCGAGCGCGGCGCGGAGCTCGAGGGTGACGAGGGCTTCGTAGAGACCGCGAGCGAGACGTCCCACCGCCGTGAGCATAGGCCGAGGATCGAGGCCAGCTCACCTTGGAAGACCTGACGTCGCGAGGGCGACGTCCGCCGCGTCGAGCGGGTCCGGTTACGCCGACGTCGCGGGCGCGGTTGCGCGATCCGGCATGACCCGCACCGGATCGAACGTCCTGTCGATCGTGAGCAGTCGCAGCAGCGTGAGTGCTTCGCCGGCAGCGCCGAGCATCCGGTCCACGTTGTGGCCGCGGTCGTCGGCGGCCACGGGCACGCCCGGTACGCCCGGGCCATTCCGCCACTTCCGCACCGCACGATCCGGGATCGCGACGTCGAGCAGGTAGCGTCCGGCCGTCCGTGCGAACGCCACGTACGCCCCGTCCGTCGTGACGCGGGCGAGGTCGCAGAGGAAGTCGAGCACGCCCGCGACGCCGCCGCAGCAGCTCGGCGGCACCTACGGACCGTTGCCGTCGACCTCCGCTTTCTCGGCGGCCGCAGCGGATGCGACGACGATGGTCGCGCTCTTCGTCGCGATCTCGCGGTCTCGCCACTCGTCCGTGACCGCGGCCAGCAACCGGAACCGACGTCCGGTGCCCGCAGGGCCGTGGCACCAGCCGCCCGCGAACGCTCCCGGTCCGCGATCCGAGTCGGCCCCTTTGGGTCCATCGCCGTCTTCGACCGCGCTCTCGATCAGCCACACCGCGACGTTCTTGTCCGCCAGGTGCAACTCGGAATCGCCGGTGGCCGCGGCGACGCGAACGAGCGCATCGGTGTCGCCGCGCAATGCGTGCCGAACGAGCAATGCCTGGCCGACGCCGGAGTCACCCGTATCGAGCCCGGCCACGCCCAGGACGCTGCCCCTGGTCCAGCTCGCACACCCACGACGGTCGACGCGGCGCGCAGTTCGCAGTCCCGCCGCCGCGTTCTCCAGGAAGAGGAGCACGCACGCGTTGCCCCCCATGGACGTGGGTCGCCGTGACCCGTTCGCCCTCGCTGCCGGGAAAGAGCACGGCGCCGAGCACGGTGTCGCGCAACGGGTCGCGAGCGAGCGGCTCCTGCGCCTCGGCGAGGGCGGTGATCGCGATGGTGACGATCAGACGGAAGGCCGGGTCGCGCATGCTCGCGATGGTGTTGTCGCCTGCGGGTCCGGTCCTTCAGCGGTGCGACGCGAACGGCAGCCGTTCCGCGGAGTCCCCGCGTACTCGCGACGCGCTCCGGGGCTGAGAGACCCACCCTCGACGGCTCGCGGCTCACGAGCTACGTTCGACCGGCCGTCGACAGTCACCGTGGAGGATCGATGCGCCTGCACCTCGCCCTGTTCGTTCCGTTCGCCCTCTGCCTTCCGGCTGTTGCCCAGGGCCCATACGAGTGGCGTCTGCACACCGGCACCGCTCGGCCACCGGCGCGGAATCAGCACGTCATGGCCTACGATGCGGCGCGTTCCCAGACGCTGCTCTTCGGGGGATTCAACGGCGGCTATCTGAACGACACCTGGGCTCTCGACGCCTCGGGCTGGCGCCGTCTGACGCCGGCGCACAGTCCTGCGGCACGTGCGCGAGCCGCGATGGCGTATGACCCCGTGCGCGAACGCGTGGTCCTGATCGGCGGCGCCGGCGGAACCGTGCTGAGCGACGTCTGGGAGTGGGACGGGTTCGACTGGACGCAGGTGTCGACCTCCATGTTCGGCGTGGACGACCACGGCGCCGCGTGCTTCAACCCGCTCGTCGGTGGAGTGTTCTACAGCAGCGGCATGACCAACCTGGTCTGGAACGGGACGAGCTGGCGATCGCTCACCTTCTTCAGCCCGAGCGTGGTCTACGACACCGAGATGGTCTTCGATGCCGCGATGGGCGGCGTGCTGACGACGCTGGGCTCGGACACCATGTTGTTCCGGGCGGGCAGCGGCTGGACCAGGCTCACCTACGCCGAGAGCTTCTCCCTGAGGGATTACGCGATGGCGATCGACCCGATTCTCGGGCGACCCATCTTGCAAGGCGGTAGCGGCGGCATCGGAAGCTCCTCCAGGATCGGCGCTCAGGAGACGTTTCTCTGGAATGGCTCGTACTGGGGACGCATCGCATCGAACCCCACGCAATACGCAGGCTTCCACCTGCACGCGATGGCGTTCGACCTCCAGCGGCGTTTGTTCGTGATGTTCGGCGGCGACGTGAACCACGGTCCCGACTTCACCGACGAGACCTGGGAGCTCGCTGCACTCTCGCCGCCGGCCGAGTTCCATGGCTTCGGAGCCGGCTGTGCCGGGGTGGGTGTGCCCGCACCGTTCCTGGGAGCGGAGACGTCGATCAATGCGGCGCCCGTGCTGGGCGGGTCTTTCACGCTCCGCGTCGACGGAGTCCCCGTGACGCAGCGGGCGTGGTTGGCGCTGGGCATGTCGGACGCGAGCTGGAGCGGCACGGGGCTGCCCCTGCCTCTCGGAATGCTCGGCATGCCGGGCTGTGAGCTGCTCGTGTCGCCGGACATCCTCGAACCCCTCGGCGTGGCCGGGGCTCCTGGCCGGGTCTGGGGCACGCTCGCGATCCCACGCGGTGTGGAGTTCCTCGGCGCGCGCTTCTTCGTGCAATCGGTGGTGCTGGCGCCGGGAGCCAATCCGGCGGGTGTGCTGTGGACCAACGGCGGGCGCGGCGTGATCGGCGCCCGCCCTTGAGCGGGGCGGTTCGATCGGCGCGGCTCCCGAATGGCGGGAGAGTCGCATCGGGATCGGTGATGCCGACGCCGATGCTCCGCGGCCGCCGGAGGTACTCGTCCCACGCTTCCGTGTGAGGCTCGAAGCGCCCGGCGGGGACGCCATCGCCGACCGCCAGCGCGCGATCGCGCGGAAGCAGGTCGAACTCGCCTCTCAGAAGCCGAAGATCATCTCCGCACCATTGCTGAGCTCGGCGAACCCCAGCAAGGGCCCACCGTTGACGGCGATCAGCGCCTGGCAGCTCATCATGCCGCCGATCAGTGCCGGATCGGCGGGGATCGACAGGGAGGTGGCCAGCGCACCTCCGGCATTGGTGGTGCCGAACGTGAGCGCGATCAGCCCGGCGAGCGACGGTTGCACCGTGCACGCGCCGATCGCGGTGGGGCTGGCGGCGCCGACGTTGAGCAGGAGGATCACGGGCGCGGACGGCGTCGCCGCGCTCAGCGCATAGGCCTGCTGCGCACCGAGCACCGGTGTTCCGACCACGAGGCTCGGCGTCGACGCGAGGCCGCAGCCGCTCCCGACCAGGGTGACGGCGGCCGGGTCGACGTCGCAGCTCCAGATGCTGCGGCCGTGCGTCGCGACCACGAGGGTGCGCGAGTTCTTCCAGACGAGGTCTTCGATCGGGACGATGCTCGGACCGCCGAGCGCCGGTTGCCAGGTGAGGCCGTCGTCGTCGCTGAAGTAGAGGCCGAGATCCGTGCCCGCGTAGTAGCGGGACCGTGCGACCGGGTGCTGCGCGATGCACGAGACCGGCACCGCGGGAAGTGCCGTCGCTCCGTTGCCGGCACGTGGCGACCAGCTCGCTCCGCCGTCGTTCGTGCGCCAGACATTGCCCGAGGCGAAGCCGAGGAAGGACACCGTCACCTTCGAGTGGTCGCCTGCATCGATCGCGATGCGCGCGACCCAGCGGTCAGGCAGCGCGGTCGGACTGTCGTCGGCCTTGGTCCAGGTCGGCGTGCCGGCCAGTGCGTTCGTCGAGTAGAAGACGTCGCCGTTGTTGTGGCCCACCCACACGACGTTCGGATTGCCGCGCGCGACTGCGACCGTCGAGATGTTGCAGGGCGGATTGTCGAGGTAGTGGTCGGGCCGCGGTCCACCCGGCGCGCTCGCGCTGCACGAGAGCGCCGGCTTCACGGCAACCCAGCTCGGTGGGCTGCCGGTCTTCGCGTCATTGGTCCGCCAGAGCCGCGCACCACAGGCGTAGAGCCGGTTGGGGTCGTTGGGATCCAGCAGGATGTAGGCCATGAAGTTCGGGTCCGACTCCGAGATCGCACCGCGGATGTTCGAACCCGCCGTCGCCGCGCCGTTGGTGCTGCGGCTGAGCCCGATGTTCTGGGACTGCATGTAGAACACGTTCGGGTCGCTCGGATCGGACGCCGGATAGGAGCCGTCGCCGCCACCCGGCTGGGTCCAGCCGGAGACGCCGCTGGTCGGCGTGCCGCGCGAGGTGCCATTGTCCTGGGCGCCGCCGATCACCACTCCGGAGCTGGCATTGATGGCGCAGCCGTAGAACTGCGTGATCGCGAGCCCGCGGTTCAAGTTGGTCCAGCCCGAAGTGTTCGACACCGTCAGCACGTTGCTCGCACGCTGGATGCCGCCGTCGGTGGCGAAGTACACCGTCGTATTCGAGACGCCGTCGTAGGCGGGATGCGCCACCATGTCGTGGTGGTCGGCGTGGGCGCTGGAGGGATAGCTCGCCCACGCCGAGATCTTGGTGAAGCTCACGCCGGCGTTGGTGCTGCGGTAGAGATCGAGGCCGCCGACGACGAGGCGGTTGGAGTTGGTCGGATCGACCCAGAGGCCGCTCGTGTAGTTGCCGAGGATCGAGACCACCGCGTTGCCCGACTGCTGGGTCCAGGTGGCGCCACCGTCGAGCGATCGCCAGACGCGCACCGAGCCACTCCGGCTCACGTTGGCGTAGACCATTCCAGGGCTCGAGCGGGCATACTCGAGCTCGACGCGCGTCGAGCTGGCGAAGGTGGGCGCGTTGGTCCAGGTCACGCCATTGTCGCTCGAGTACTGCGCGATCCCGTCGGCACGGCCCGCGACGAGCTTGTTCGGATCGTTGGGATCGAGCTTCACGTCGAGCGTCTTCGTGGTCGTGCGCTGCGACCAGGTCTGGGCACCGTCGGTGCTGCGCCAGATCCCCGAGATCGTGGCGACGACGAGGATCGACGGATTGACGGGGTGAACCGCGATGCGGTTCACGGAGAGCCAGCCCCCATTGCGCGTGCTCGGGACCTGCGCCCAGGTCTGCCCGCCGTCGGTCGACTTGAAGAGTCCCGCACCCTGTGAGACCGCCGAGTTCGACGTGCCCTCGACGTTGGTGAAGAAGCTCTCCTCGCCGGTGCCGGCCCAGATCACGTTCGGGTCGGTCGGATCGAGCGCCATGCACGTCACGGCGAGCACACCCGGCAGGTCATCGAGCATCGTCCAGCTCGAGCCGGCGTCGAGCGACTTCCACACGCCGCCGCCGACGGAGCCGACCCACATGATGTTCGGCGTCGTGGGATGGACGAGGATCGACCGTATGCGGCCGCCGATGTTGCCGGGCCCGAGCAAGGTCCAGTTGCTGGGGCCCGTGCTCTGGATGCTCGCCGCGAGACGCTCGCGGTGCGCGTCGAGCGCATCCTGCAGCGCGCCATAGGGAATGCTGCCGCTCTCGCCGGCGCGGGCCTGCCAGCGCAGAACGGCGCTCCGTGGATTGAGCCTCGTGTCGTTCGGCGCGTGGATCGAGCAGGCAGCCAGCAGGCCGCCCAGGAGGAGGTAGGGAGTGCGCATCGGTGTCGTTCGCGGGGCCGGGCAGGCGGCGAGGATGATGCGCGCTCGGTGGGGGTGGGTCGACGCCCTCGCGCGAGCGATGCGTCGGAACGTCTTGCCGGATGCGCTGGCCCGTGTGGACCCGTGGTTCCACGCGCGGGTGATGCCGTGCGAACGGGGCGCGGTGCAGCGGTCCGGCCCCATCCGGCCGGTACCGCGACCCCGCGACCACCGTCCCGCGAATCGCACCGCGCGGTGTGACGGAGCCGGTGGTGGCGCGCTCCTTCGAACGGCCCGTTCCAGGAATCGCCATGACGTCCTCTCCCTCGGCCTCGCCGTTCGCGTTCCCTCTCGTTGCCATGGTTGCGACCTTGCTGGCGAGTCCGCTCGCCGCCCAAGCTGGCACCATGGTCGTGTCCCCGGCCTTCGTGCCGAACCTCGGGCAGTGGCCGGATGCCGCGGCATATCGCTGCCCGCTCGCCACGGCGACCGTGTTCGTGACCACCGACGGCTGGGCGGCGTCCTTCGCGGATGCCGAGGGCGGTGTCGCATTGGCGCTGCGCTTCGTCGATGCGCAGCCCACCGAGCCGGTGGCCGAACAACCGCTCGAGGGCGTGCACCACTACTTCCTCGGCAGCGAGCCGGCAGCGTGGCGCACGCACGTGCCGCGCTTCGGCGCCGTCCGTCACCGCGGCATCTACCGAGGCGTCGACGCGCTGGCCTATCAGCGCGGCGGCGTGTTCGAATACGACGTGGAACTCGCCCCGGGCACGGACCTGGCCGCGGTGACGATCGAGGTGCAAGGCGCGGACGAGCTGCGACTCGAAGCGGACGGTTCGATGTTGCTCCGTGCGGAGGCCCGCACGCTCCGGCAGTCCGCGCCGAAGGGCTTCATCACCGATGTCGACGGGAGGCGCGTGCCGATCACGGCGGAGTTCGAACTGCGCGGTGCGCGGCGCTTCGGCTTCCGCGTGCCCGATTGGGACGGCCGGCGTGCGCTGGTGATCGATCCGGGTCTGACGTGGTCCACCTTCGTCGGCGGCACCGGGGCCGATCGCTTCCGTGCCGTGGCGGTCGATGCCCTGGGCCGCACCACGGTCGCCGGCGAGACCGCGTCGGCGAACTTCCCGGTGACGCTCGGTGCGTTCGACGTCAGCCACAACTCGAACAACGACGCCTGCGTCGCGCGTCTCGATCCGAACCGGTCGGGAACCGCGCAACTGCTGTGGTCGACGTACCTCGGCGGCTCCGACAACGAGGTCGCCGAAGACCTGGTCGTCGACGGCAGTGGAGTCGTCACGCTGACCGGCGGCACCGCGTCGCCGAACTTCCCGAGGACCGCCAACGCGCGCGACACCACGCTCGGCGGCCCCTTCGATGCGATCCTGGTCCGCTTCGATCCCAGTGCCAGTGGCGCGGCGCAACTGGGCTACGGCAGCTTCTTCGGCGGCTCGGCCTACGACTTCGGCAGGTGCCTCCGGATCGGCGGCAATGGCCTGGTCACCATCTCGGGTGGCACGCAATCGTCCGACCTGCCGGTGAGCACCACCGCGTACGACACGACGTTCAACGGCTTCAGCGACGACTACGTCGCCCGCTTCGACCTGTCGCAGCCTCCGCCGCAGCAGCTCCTGGCGGCGACGTACCTCGGCGGCAGCGACAACGACTCGGGCGACGGCGAGATCGCGCTCGACGGCAACCAACGCGTCGTGTTCGCGGGGCAGACCGCGTCCACCGACTTCCCGGTCACCGCCGGCGCGCTCAGCACGAGCCTCAATCTCGGCCTGCCTGCCTCGGACGGCGACAGCTTCGTGGCCGCGCTCGACGTGACCGCAGCGCCGGCGCAACCGCTGGTGTGGAGCACGTTCTTCGGGCGCACCGCCAACGAACAGGCGCGCCGGATCGTCGTCGACGACGGCGGGATCGTCACCATCGCCGGGCTCGCGAGCACGTCGCCGACGAATCAGTTCCTGCTGACGGCCGGCGCGTTGGTGACGAACCACGCCCCGTCGCGGCAGGGGACCTTCCTGAGTCGCCTCGATCCGACGCGCGTCGGCGCGGCGCAGCTGCGCTATTCGACGCTGCTGACCCTCGTGCCGGATCAGATCGAGGACCTGGCCCTGCACGCCGACGGCAGCATGACGGTGGTGTGAGCCAGCGCGGCCGCCGGCTACCCGACGACCCCAGGCGCCTACCAGTCCTCGCACACGCCGGGCCAGCAGTACGACGCGATCATCACGCACATCGACATGCTGCCCACCGGAGTCACGCGCTACGGCAACGCGAGCGGCGGCTGCACCGGCGACCCGCGCATCGATGTCGGTTCCATGCCCGCGCTGGGCAATGGCGCGTTCGAGATCCTCGGCGCCGGCACATCGCCGGCTTCGCCGGGACTCCTCGTTCTGTCAGGAGGCGGATTGCCGACGCCGCTGCCGCTGTTGGGCATCGAACTGTGGGTCGATCCAGCCTGATTCCTGCTGACGGCCGGTGTGCTCGCGGACGCGACCGGTACGGCCGTGTTCGGCTTGCCGCTGCCCGTTCGGAGCTCGAGCTCCGCGCGCGCGAGTGCGTCGAGCGTCTCGATCCGCTTGCGCTGCAGCTCCGACCAGGCGGCGAGCTCCGCCGGCGTGGTCAGCAGCTCCGAGAGCTCGGTGAGCGCTCGCGCGGCGCCGCGCAGTCCGTCAACACCCGTGCGCGCGCCCACGATCTCGTCGATCACGTTCCTGGGCGCGCGGTGTCCCGGTGCGGAGCGGGCGGCGTCGAGCGCGACCGCGATGGCTTCGCGATCCACCGCGTGGAGGTCGGTCGATGGATCGACGGGCGCCAGCGCGTGGAGCTGGGACGCGAATGCCAGCGCTTGCTTCAGTGCCTCGTCGCCGGTCTCGAGCATGCGCAGCTCGTCGAGGGACGCACGTGCCGACTGCAACGCCGTCGCGACCTCGGCGTCGAAGGGCGCGCCGCGGCGCAGCGCCGTCTCGACGAGGAGCAGAGCGACCCGCTGGCGCTGTCGGACGAGCTCCTGGACCAGCTCGCGCTCCGCAGCGCGGTCGAGACCCAGGGCGCGGACCGTGGCGAGTGCCGCGATGGCCTCCGCGGGCGCTCGCGCACGCTCGCGCAGGATCAGCTCGCGCAGGCGGGTGGCCAGCTCGCTCCGCTCGTCAGCCCCGACGGCCGGCCAGAGTTTCGTCGCCGTCGCGAGGGTGTCGAGCGAGGCGATGCGGAGCTGTGCATCCAGGAGGACGCGGCGTGCATCGACGGCTGCCGCGTGGTCCGCGGGTGCGTCGATCTACGCCGCGAGCGCCGCGCGGTCCTCCGCGCGATCCTCCGTCTGCAGCGCATGACGGAGCAGTTCGAGTGCCCCGCGGATCCCCTCCGCTTCGCCGCCGTGCTCCGCGACGAGTCGCGTGAGTCGGGCCTTCCCCACCGGCGCCGCTTCGCCACCGGCGAGCAGTTCGCTGCGTCCCGGCGCGAGCTGCACCGCGACGCGCACCGACGCGGCAGGCTCGTCGTCAAGCAGCGCGCGGAGCTCTTGCAGCGCGCTCGTCCCCTGACCCCGCTCGAGCTCGACGTTCGCCGACAGGAGGCGCAGCCTCGTCCTCTGCACCGGATCGAGGACCAGCTCCTTGCGGATCGCCACACACTCGGCCCGCGCGGCGTCGAAGAGGCGCTGTCGCAGCAGGTCCTCGGCCAGGTCGAGGCGTCGCGTCCCGCGAGACGCCGCTCAAGGCCGCGACCATGCGAGTCGCGAAGGGCTCGCCGGGCGCCAGCTCGAGCGCGCGCCGGAAGGCGGCGAGCGCTTGGTCGAGCTCGGCGAGGGCGTACTGCGCGCGACCGAGCCAGAGGAAGACCTCCGGGTTTCGCGGGTCGGTCTGAGCCGCGCGGGTGAAGCCGTCGCGCGCCGCTTCGAAGCGTTCCGCGTCGTAGGCGGCGCGGGCCTGGCGGAACTGCTCCGCGGCTTCCTGTTCGGCACCGAGGGACGCGGCGCCGAAGACGGCGGCCGCAACGAACTGGGTCGGGATTCGCTGACAGCGCAGGTCGGACCTCGCGAGCGGGCGCGGCGCCAACGGGCTCGGCCCAAGCCGGTTCCGAGTCCGCTCGGGGCCGCGTCGCGTCGCGAGCCGGGCCGTGCTGCAGCGATGGCACACGAGGCGCCGACCCTCCCCAGGCCGAGGCGATGCCCGATGGTCCCAGCAACCAGGCTCCGCCAATGCCCCGCGTCGCTCCCCTGGTCTCCTCCCTCCTCGTGTGGACGGCCTGCGGCGAGGGTGCGGCCGGTGGCGCGAACGACGTCGCCGGCACGGTCAGCGGCACGCCGAAGGACGGCAGGATCGAGCTGCAGTCCGGCCCGAGCACGCCGGTGCTGCAGAAGGGCTGGTCCGACTCGCACCCGGCCGTGGCGCTCGGGTTGCGGATCAGCGACCCAGCGCGGTGTTCCGGATCGCCACGAGGTCGAGCTCGGCACCCGGCAGGGCGATGAGCAGGCCGCGCGCGGAGCTCCGGAGGCGATCGGGTCCCGCGAGCGATCGGAACGCGCCGTTGCACCCGGAGAGCATCCATTGCCGGAGGGTCCCTTCGCTCGCCTTCGGATCGAGACCCTCGGCGAGGGCGATCTCGATCTCCGCGCGCGCATCGGCGGTCCAGGCGGGTCGGAAGCCGAACTCCGTCCTCAGCAGCCTCTCCAGTCCCGGCAGGCGCCTCACGGAGCCGCGCAGCGGTGCCTCGGGCATCCGTGCCAGGAGCGCACGCGCGCGCTCGATGCCGATCGCCTCGCGGTCGCCCGCTCGGATCGCGATCAGGATCCTCGACGCGCTCGCGTCGACGACGGTGCCCTTGCCGATCGCGATGCGCAGGCAGCCATCGGTCGATGTGAGTTCCGGCTCCTCGTCCTCCGGTGGGAACTGCCCACGCGGCCAATCCCGGGCGCCCTCCTCGATTTCCGGGAGATCGAACGCGCCTTCGAGGCAGATCCAGGAGCCGTCTGCGGCAATCAGCCGCTCGCCGAAACGGAGCGCGAAGACCATGCGATCGATGCGGTGGTTGCCGAAGCAACGCGCGAGCTCATAGGCGACGAGGCCCGTCTGATCCGAGAGCTGGCTGACGCCGGCGCAATTCAGGATCAGGTGTCGGGATGAGCCGAGCAGCTCCGGCTCGTAGTAGGCGATCTCGCTCAGCCGGAGTCGTGCGATCAAGCGGCGCGCGGGCGGCAATGCCCAGCGATCGATGATCAGCAAGACGTCGTGGTCCGAGGGCGCCAAGGCGACGATCGCCGCCAGCTCGGCGAGCTCGGGGGGTGGAACGCACAGCGGCTCCGGCGTGGCGCGCAGCTCGTCGATCGCTTCCTGCGCCGCGCGCCGGAGGAGGGTGTCGTGCCGTGGATCCGCTGCGATCCGCTCGAGTCTGCCGAGCGCTGGCCTGAATCCGAGATCGCCCAGTGCCCTCACCACGAGCAGCTGCTCGAACGCAGACCAGGGCGACCGCGCGGCGTGGCCCCGAGCCGGGTCACGGAGGCGATCGAGAAGCGCCTCGGGCTGCGCCTCACCGCAGATCTCGAAGTAGCGCGCCGCATCGACGGCTGCGCTGAGGTCCGTTCCGCCGGCGAGCAGGAGGGACCACCACGGGAATTCGCCGCCGAATCGGAACTGGCTCGCGATCGAATGGAGGTTCGCGACGTGGTACCCCGGCTCGAGCAGGCCGCTCGCGGGATTCGGCCGCACCGTGATCCTGCCATCCGCTTCGCGAGAGCAGTTCACCTTCGCCTTCGCAGCGCGCAGCTCCGCGTGCCGAGGATCTTCCCCTGGGTCCTGGGCGGCCGCGGCGAGCGCGCACCACGCGATCGCGGCCAGGCGTGCCATCGTGTGCTCGAGGCGAATCGTGGCCATCGTTCACTTCTCCGCGAGCCAGGCGCGGACCTGCGTGAAGACCGGGTGAGCGTGCGCGTCTTCGATGCGCCCGAGCAGGCCCTTCGTGCGCACGAGGCCGACGTGATCGAGGGGGACGAACACGGGTTGGACACCCTCCAGGCCGCCGCGTTCGATCGCGACGGCGCCGTCACCGCGGCCGTCGATCAGCTCGTCGAGTGCCTCGAGCCAGGCGACGAGCTTCGTGCGGAGCACACGTGAGGCGCGCGAGGAGTCGAGGAGCGTGTCCGCGCGCCCGCGCAGCTCGGCGAGCTGTTCGGCCGAGAGCAGTGATCGCGTGCCGAGCACCAGGCGATAGCGCACACGCGGATTGCGTGCGCCGCGCGCGAGCCGCTCCAGGAACACGGAGCCGGGCAGGAGGTCGCCGCCCGCCTCGCCGAGGCCGTCGATGAGGTTGGCGCGCATCCCGGCGAGCAGGGCCCGTGCGAAGCCGTCCCGGTCCGCTCCGGCTCCGAGCAGATCGTCGAGTTCGAGCGCGAAGCGCAGGCCGGCGAGCTTCGAGCCGCGGTTCGGAGCGCCGATCTGGATCAGCATCTCGACGTTGCCCGGGTCGAGCCGCTCGTTCTCGAGCATCGCGCGCGCGATGAGTCCACCGGCGCTGTGTCCGACGATCCGCAGGCGCTGGTCCTTCAGCGCGCCGAGCGCCCTGGCGAGCTCCGCGGCCGAGCGCTCGCAGGACTCGTCGTTCGGCCACGCGAAGGTCGCGAGCTGTGTGCCGTCCGCGGCGAGGGCGGCCCGCAGCTCGTCGAAGACCTCGGGGCTGCTCTCGACGCCGTGGACGAGCACGACGAGCGGGCGCGCGGGATCGAGCGGCGACGGCAGCGCGAGATCGAAGCGGCGTTCGTCGAGCTCCTGTCCCGTGAGTCGCGCGACGAGCTTCACGACGCCCGCGCGGAGCTCGCGGCGCAGTGTGCGTGCGCGCACGCGATCGACGACGACGATCAAGGAGTCGCCGTCGGGATCGCGCCGCAGGCGCACGGTGTCGCGGAGCAGCTTCCGGCAGCCGCCGAGGAGCAGCCAGCCGCGGGCGCCGCGGAGGTCGACCCGCGTGTCGGGCAGATCGAGCGGCTCCGCGTCGAAGCCGTAGGCCTCGAACAGGACCTGGACGAGTTCGCCGACGTCGAGGCGACCCTCGTGGAGCGGCACGCGGATCTCGCGCATCAGTGGGTCGGCTGCAGCAGGCGGCGGCGGGTCCTGCGCGCGGGACGTGATCGCGAGCGCGAGGAGTGCGACGCTGAAGGACCGGCGTCCGAGCATGACATGCATGGTAGGTCACTTCCGGCAGCGCCCGTGCGGTCGACATGCCGCCGAGCGGTTGCCGCCCGCTATGCTCCGCCGCCCGCTCGACCGTGCGCGCACCCCAACAGACCCTCGTCGTCGAAGACGGCCTCGCCGGCGTGCGCCTCGCCGAGTACCTCGAGCACGTCTGGCCGCACGCGGACCGCAAGGAACTGCGCCGGCTCGTGCGCGACGGCCTCGCGACCGTCAATGGCGCCGATGCGGTGCCGAACCAGCGCCTGCGGGTGGGGGACCTCGTGCTGGTCGCGATCGAGGGTCCGCCGGCTCCGCGTCGCGGTGCGGATGCGGGCCAGGCGCGCGAGCGCTCGTTTTGCGCCGAGGACCTGCCGCTGCTCGCCGAGGACGAGTCCTGCCTGATCGTCGACAAGCCCGCGGGCCTGCCCTGCGTGCCCGACCGCTTCGGTCGCACGGCCGGCGTGCACGGCCTGCTCACCGCGTTGCGGCCGGACGACGACCTGCGGATCGCGCATCGCCTCGACCGCTTCACCTCGGGTTGCCTCGCGCTCGCGAAGGGCCTCGAGGGCGCGCGCTGGCTCGACGAACAGCTCCGCGCGCGCACGGTGCAGAAGACCTACCTCGCGCTCGTCGACGGCGTGCTGCGCAGGGACGCGGGCACGATCGAGAAGGCGCTCGGTCCGGACCCGCGGCGCCCGGGCAAGGTGATGGTCGTCCAGAAGGACGCGCGCGGTGCCCGCGAGGCGCTCACCGAGTACCGCGTGCTGGAGCGCTTCCGCGCGCACACGCTCGTCGAGTGCCGTCCGAGAACGGGACGCGGCCATCAGCTCCGCGTGCACCTCGCGCATCTCGGCCATCCGATCGTCGCCGACGAGGATTACGGAGCCTCGGGCCCGCTCCGGCTCTCCGACCTCAAGCACGGCTACAAGGCGCGCAAGGGCCAGCGCGAGCGCGCCCTGCTGGACCGCATGTTCCTGCACGCGGCCGCGATCGAGATCCCGACCCGCTCGGGCGGGATCCTGCGCGCCGAATCGCCGCTGCCCTCGGACCTGGCGCTCGCGCTCGAGAAGCTGCGTCGCTTCGCCGCGGGCGCTGAGCTCGCGGCGCCCGACGATTGACGCGACGCGTGGCGGGCGCCATGAAGCCGCCATGCGAATCCCGCTGCTCGCGGTCGCGCTGCTCGCTGCGACCCCTCTCCTCGCCCAGGGCAATGCCGTTCCCGGCATGGACGCCCGCGTCTACGAGGTCACCGACATCTCGTACTACGGCCGCCGCGGCGCGGCCTATCCCAATGGCGAGGCCGGCCTCGTGATGGGGCACTCGTACTGCAACACGGGCACGGTCGACATCCCCTGGGTCAGCTCCATCGGGAGCCGGATGGTCGACACCTATCCGAAGATCGCCTTCCTCCTCGCGCGCGAGAGCGGCGGGCGGATGGTGCAGGTCTCGGGGCCGAGCTACCTCAAGCACTCGGTCACGCCCTACAACTTCAACACGGGACCCTGCCTGCCCTGCAACGGCGGCAGCGGCGGCTTCATGTTCCAGGGCTGCTCCGACACCTACAGCAGCGGGATCAACAGCAACCGCAACTACCTCGCGCCGACCAGCGAGGTCGATCCCTGGCTCGGGACCTGGAACCCGGTCGGCAGCTACTTCGACCGCGGCGATCCCGCGGTGAGCGGGCTGGCCGCGAGCGACGGCGTGAAGTCGCTGACGAGTTCGATGACGAACGCCTTCGATCCGGTGAAGAACCGCCTCGAGGTGCGCGAGGGCGAGCTCGCGACGCCGGGCAGCTTCTACGGCCAGGTGCAGATCGTCATCCAGGGTGAGCCCGTCGCCAACCGCGCCAACAACGTCGTGTCGCGGCCGATGGCCTTCGCCTGGAACGGCAGCGACTGGTCGGGAACGACGACCGGTGCGTCGACCGAGGGCTCCGTGCTCACGCGCTGGACCGGCTCGACCTGGGAGATCGGCGGCAACGGCAACGACGATGGTCGCCATCTCGTCGCGGTGAAGGTCACGGGTCCCGTGGGCGGGATGTACCACTACGAGTACGCGGTCCACAACCTCGACAACGCGCGCGCCGGTGCCAGCTTCCGCGTGCCGCTCGATGCCGGTGCGACGCTGCAGAACGTCGGTTCGCGCGACATCGACGGCAATCCGCTGAACGACTGGACCTGGTCGCGCTCGAGCGGCGAGCTCGCCTTCCTCGCGGCCGCGAACAACGCGCTCGAGTGGAACACGCTCTACAACTTCTGGTTCGACTGCTCGGTGGCGCCGTCCTTCGGCGCGGTCCAGCTCGACTGCGCGCGCCCCGGTCCGGGTCTGCCGAGCGTGGTCGTCGCGAGCCGCGTGCCGAGCGGTGTGCCGACGGCCTACGTCACGTCGGTGGGGGCCTCGTGCGGCTCCTGCGCGAGCTCGGTCTACGAGGACTTCCCGTCCGCGTCCGGCTTCGACCTCGCGAACCAGTCGATGACGCTGACGCTGAGCAATGGGAGCTACACGCTCGGCGCGGGCACGGGCAGCTGGGTGAACCCGGCGGGCAACGCGCTCGCGCTGGGCGACGACAGCGAGGCCGCCGTGCCCCTGCCGTTCGCGCTGCCCTACCCGGGCGGGAGCACGACCCAGCTCCTCGTCTGCTCGAACGGCTTCATCTCGCCGGCGCAGAGCAACGGCACGGACTTCACGCCGAGCGTCGCCGAGTTCCTCGGGGGCAACCCGCGCTGGGCCGCGGCCTGGCACGACTTCAATCCCGCGGCCGGCGGCCAGGTGCTGGTGCAGTCCTCCGCGAGTGCCGTGATCGTCAGCTGGAACGCGGTGAACAACTACGGCAGCGGCGGCACGGCGAGCTTCCAGTACCAGTTCCTGCCGAACGGGACGGTGCACGTCCTCTGGCGCGCGATGAATCTCGCCGGCAACGGCTACCTCGTCGGCTGGACGCGCGGCGGCGGCGACGTCGATCCGGGCAACCGCGATCTGTCGACGACGCTGAGCACGCCCTACTCGCTCTGCGCGGGCCGTTTCACCGGCATCTCGCTCGGCGCGAGCGCGCGGCCGGTGCTCGGCACGACGATCAACCTCGTCACCTCGAACATCCCCGCGGGGACGAGCGGCGGTGTGACCCTGCTCTGGTTCAACCAGGCGACGCCGCCGATCGATCTCTCCTCGATCGGCATGACGGGTTGCTTCGCGCACGGCAGCGGCCCGGCCGTCGACTTCGCCTTCGGCGTGACGGGGACCACCGCGTCGGTCCCGCTCGCCGTGCCCGCGCAGAGCAGCTTCTCGGGGCTCGGCGTGGTCGCCGAGACCTTCACCTACAGCCCGCCGCTGACCCCGCTCGGCGTGATCGCGTCGAACGGCCTCGTGCTCGTGCTCGGCGTGCAGTGACTGCGGCGTCGACGCGGGTGGGAGCAAGGCGCTAAGGTCGATCGTCCTGGCGCCCCCTTTCGCTCCCTCCCGCGCCCACCCCGCCATGAGTGTCGACGTCGCTGGCATCAAGGAACGGGTCGCCGAGCAATCCGCTCTGGTCGACCGCATCCGGACCGAAGTCCACAAGGTCGTCGTCGGCCAGGACCACCTGGTCTCCCGCATCCTGATCGCGATGCTCTGCCGCGGTCACGTCCTCCTCGAGGGCGTGCCCGGCCTCGCGAAGACGACCCTGGTCAACACGCTCGCCCGCGTGATCCAGGTCGCGTTCCGGCGCATCCAGTTCACGCCGGATCTGCTGCCGGCAGATCTCGTGGGGACGCTGATCTACAACCAGCAGAAGGGCGAGTTCACGGTCAAGCAGGGGCCGGTCTTCGCGAACATCATCCTCGCGGACGAGATCAACCGCGCGCCGTCCAAGGTGCAGAGCGCGCTGCTCGAGGCGATGCAGGAGCGCCAGGTCACGATCGGCGACACGACCTATCCGCTGCCGAGCCCCTTCCTCGTGATGGCGACGCAGAACCCGATCGAGCAGGAGGGCACCTATCCCCTCCCCGAGGCGCAGGTCGATCGCTTCATGCTGAAGGTCGACGTCGGCTACCTGACGGCTGACCAGGAGCTCGAGGTCGTGAACCGCGCGCTGGGGGAGACGCGCGCCGCGGCGGGGCCGCTCGTGACCCAGAAGGAGCTCGAGGCCGCCTCCGAGGTCGTCCGCATGATCTACGTGGACGAGCAGGTGAAGCGCTACGCCATCGCGCTGGTCTTCGCGACGCGCGACCCCGCGGCCGCCGGTCTCGCGGACCTCGCCCCGCTCATCGAGTACGGCGCCTCGACGCGCGCGAGCATCTACCTCGCGCAGGCCGCGCAGGCGCAGGCCTTCCTGAAGGGGCGCGGCTTCGTCACGCCGCAGGACGTGAAGGACGTCGCGCACGACGTCCTCCGTCACCGCGTGCTGCTGAGCTACGAGGCCGAGGCCGAGGAGATCTCGAGCGACGTGGTGATCGACAAGGTCCTCGCGCGCGTCGCGGTCCCGTGACGAGGCGTTGCTGAGATGGCACTCGAGGTCGCGGAGATCGTCCGGAAGGTCCGGCGCATCCAGATCGTCGCGAACCGTCAGGTCGACGACCTGCTGGCGGGCGCGTACCGCAGCGTCTTCCGCGGCCGCGGCATGGAGTTCGACGAGGTGCGCGAATACTCACCCGGCGACGAGGTGCGCACGATCGACTGGAACGTGACCGCGCGGGCCGGGCATGCCTACGTCAAGCGCTTCGCCGAGGAGCGCGAGCTCACGATCCTCTTCGTCGTCGACGTGTCGCGCAGCGGGATCTTCGGCAGCCAGGCCGGCAGCAAGCTCGACCTCACGATGGAGGTCGCCGCACTCCTGATGCTGAGCGCGCAGCAGAACAACGACAAGGTCGGCCTGCTGCTCTTCGACCAGGCGATCCGCGGCTACTTCCCGCCGCGCAAGGGTCGCGCCGCGACGCGGCGCCTGATCCGCGAGCTGGTCGCGGCCGACCCGAGCGCATCGCCGAGCGCCGGCGAGGGGGCCAGGACCGATCTCGCGGGCGCGCTGCAGTACGTCTGCCGCGTGCAGCGCCGCAAGGCGGTCGTCTTCGTGATCTCGGACTTCCTCGACGAGGGCTTCGAGCGCGCGCTGCGCATCGCGAACGCGCGGCACGACGTCGTGGCGCTCACCGTGGCGGATCCGCGCGAGCTCGAACTGCCGGCGGTCGGCTTCGTCACGCTCGAGGACCCGGAGACGGGGGCGATCGTCGAACTCGACACGCGGCACCCGCGCGTGCGCGAGCTCTTCGCCGCCGGGGCCGCGACGCGGCGCGCGAAGCTTCAGACCGCGCTGCGCCGCAGCGGGGTCGACGAACTCGCCGTGCGCACCGACCAGCCGTACGTCGCGAGCCTGAACCGCTTCTTCCGCATGCGCGAGCGGCGGGCGGCGAGGTGAGGACGATGGCAGTTCCCGCGCATCGGCCGCGACGGCTCCCCGGCGTGCTCGCGCTGCTCGCGCTGCTCGCGGCGCTCACGGCGTGCGACGGCGCCGGCGAGCCAGCGGCACGCGAGGCCGTCGCACCGCGCATCGTCGCGCAGTCGACGCTCGGTCCCGTCACGGCGACGCTGACGCTGCAGCCCAACGAGCCGCGCTTCGGCGAACGGCTCAGCTTCGTGCTCGAGGTCGAGACGCAGCCCGGCACGACGCTCGAGGCTCCCGAGTTCGGCACACGTCTCGGCCACTTCCGCATCCGTGCGCGCAAGGAGGAGAGCCGACCCGGTGCCGCGCGACGCCGCTGGGTGATCGGCGCCGAGGCCGAGCGCAGCGGCGCGAACATCGGTCGCCTGCCACCGCTCCGCTTCGAGGTCGCCGCCGGCAGCGAAGGCGCCGGTGAGCCGCAGGAGCTGCAGCTCGCGCCCTTCGAGATCGAGGTCGCCGGCGCGAGTCCCGATCGCGTGCCGCGGCTCGAGGGGTTCGGTGCGCCGCTGCCGCCGATCGCGCTCCCGGCCGACGAGCGGCTCCTGCGCACGCTCGGCATCGCCGCGGGCGGACTCGCCCTCGCGCTCGGCATCGCGATCTGGCGCTGGCGTCGCGGTCGCGCGCGGGTCGACGCGAGCGCGGCGCCGATCGACCCCGTGCTCGAGGCGCAGCGTGCGCTCGACGAGCTGCTCGCGGCCGGGCTGCCCGCGCAGGGCCGTCACGCGGAGTTCTACGTCGCGCTCACGCTGATCGTCCGGCGCTTCATCGAACGGACCACGGGGCTGCATGCCCCCGAGCAGACGACCGAGGAGTTCCTGCGCGCGATGGACGGCCACCGCGACTTCGACGTCGCGCGCCGTCGCGAGCTCGCGCGCTTCCTCGCCGCCGCGGACCTCGTGAAGTTCGCCGCGCAGGTGCCGGGTCCGGCCGAGCTCGACGACGCGGTCGCATCCGCGCGCGCGTTC
This sequence comes from Planctomycetota bacterium, assembly GCA_020848735.1. GTDB lineage: Bacteria > Planctomycetota > UBA1135 > UBA1135 > UBA2386 > JACRLW01. The sequence continues at coordinate 35,430 of JADLHO010000012.1, forward strand.
TGCAGCGCGAAGGCCGGCACCGCGGAGGTCGCCGCATGAGGTTCGCGGATCCGTACTGGCTCCTGCTCGCGCCGCTCGTCGTGCTGCTCGTGCTGCGTCGCCGCCGGCAACGCCCCGCATTGCTCTTCTCGAGCGTCGCCGAGCTCGCCGCCCTGCCGCGGACCTTCGCGCAGCGCGTGCGTGCGGCGCTGCCCTGGCTCGAGATCGCGGGCCTGCTCCTGCTCGTCGTGGCGCTCGCACGGCCGCAGGCCGGACGCGAGGACAGCGTGGTCAGCAGCCACGGCGTCGCGATCGAACTCGTCCTCGACAAGTCGCAGTCGATGGAGGCGCAGGACCTCGATCCCGATCCCTGGGACCGCGTGACGCGCTCGCGGCTCGACGTCGTGAAGGAGGTCGTCGCGGACTTCATCGATCTCGACGGGAACCTGCCCGGCCGGCCGACCGACCTGATCGGCCTCGTCAGCTTCGCGGGCTGGGTGCAGAGCCATTGCCCGCTGACGCTCGACCACGCCGCGGTGCTGCGCCTGCTGCAGGACGTGCAGCTCCCCAACGTGGACCCGCGCGACCCCTCGGCCGGCGAGGTCCTGCGCACCGCGATCGGAGACGGCCTCGTCACCGCGGTCGACCGCCTGCGCGACGCACCGGCGAAGAGCAAGGTCGCGGTGCTGCTCTCGGACGGCGTGAGCAACATCGGTGAGGCGAGCCCGCGTGCCGCCGCCGAGCTCGCGAAGGCCCAAGACGTGCGCGTCTACACGATCGGGGTCGGCACCGCGCGCGATGGTCTCGACGAGGACGCGCTGCGCGAGGTCGCCGAGATCACGGGCGGTCGTTACTTCAACGCGCGCGACGCGGAGTCGCTCGCGAACGTCTACCGCGAGATCGACGGGCTCGAGCGGACCGAGCTCGAGGCGAAGCTCTTCGTCCGCTGGAGCGAGCGCAACCTGCCCTTCCTGCTGCTGGGCATCGCGCTCCTCGTCGCGCACCGCCTGCTCCTCGACACGCGCTTCCGCAGCCTGCCCTGATCCCCGCGATGTCGCTCGAACCGCAGAACCCAACCGGCAGCGGCCTCCTCGACGAGCTCGTCTGGCGCCACGATTCCGCCTTCTGGCTCGCGTGGGTGCTGCCCCTGATCGTCCTCGCCGCGGTCTTCGCACACCGCCGCGTCGTGCGCGCCGCGGAGCAGTTCGCAGGCAGGACGATGAGCCCGCGGCTGCTGCCACCCCTGGCGGCGAAGGGCCCGGCACAGAAGACCGCGTGCTTCGTGCTCGGGCTCGCGCTCGCGATCGTCGCGGCGGCGGCGCCCGCCTTCGGCGTGATCTATCGGCCCACCGTCGCGCGGGGACTCGACCTCTGCGTCGTGCTCGACGTGAGCCGCTCGATGCTCGCCGACGACGCGGGCGACACGCGCCTCGCGCGCGCGCGCAGCGCGATCCGCTGGCTCGTCGACGGCCTCGACGGCGACCGCGTCGGCCTGCTGCTCTTCGCGGGGCAGACCCTGCAGACCTGCCCGCTCACGCTCGACCGCGGCTTCTTCCACGCCGCGCTCGCCGCCGCCGATCCGGGGCTCGTCGGGCGCGGTGGCACGAAGATCGGCCCGGCCCTCGACGAGGCCCTCCGCATGCTCGACACGTCGTGGGACCGCGACAAGCTCGTCCTGCTCGTCACCGATGGCGGTGACCAGGAGTCGTTCCCCAAGACCGCCGCCGAACGCCTGCGCGAGAAGCAGATCCGCGTGATCTCGCTCGGGCTCGGCCGCGCCGACGAAGGTGCCGCGCTCGTCATCGACGGCAAGATCGTGCGGCAGCAGGACGGCCAGGCCGTCTCCGCGCGTCTGAACGACGCCCTGCTGAAGGAGCTCGCGCTCACGACCGAGGGCATGTACGTGCCGCCCGAATCCGCGCATCGCCTGCCCGAGCTCTACGACCAGCACTTCGCGAACCTGCGGCGCGGCCGACACGACGAGCTGCAGGAGAAGCTGCACCGCGAGCGCTACCAGCTCTTCCTCGCCCCGGCGCTGCTGCTGCTGCTCTGGCAGGCCGGTCGCGCGGCGTATCCGCGGCGCCGCGTGCAACCCGAGCGCATTGCGTCCGTGCCGGCTCGCAGCGCGACGATCCGGACGCCCACCGTGACGCTCGTCCTGCTCGCCCTGCTGGGACTGAGCGGCGCCTGCCGGCACGAGGCGAGCGCCGTCGAGACCGCGATCGCGCAGCTCGCCGCCGGCGATGCCGAGGCGGCGGAGCGCAGCCTGCTCGCGCTCGGCGACGAACTCCGCAGGGACCCCGTGCTCGCCTACGACCTCGCCTGCGTGCATCAGGCGCGCGGCCGCGCGAGCGAGGCGCGCGCGCGCTACGACGAGGCCCTCGATCGCGGCGATCGCAAGCTGCGCGCGCGCGTGCACGCGAACCGCGCGCTCCTGTCCGTCGAGCGCCTGCGTGCGCTCGCGGGCGACGAGGTCGCGGCGGTGCCGGCGGGCGCGCGCGAGGAGCTCGTCGCGGTCGCGGAGTCGGCGCTCGACGACCTGCAGCGCGCGCGCGATCTCGACCCCTCGCTGGCCTCCGCCGAGCGGGCCGATCTCGTCCGTCGTCAGGACGAGCTCGCCCGCTGGCTGCGCATCACCGAGGACACGTGGCGCGCGCGCGATCGCGACGCGGAGCGCGAGGCCCGCGCGAAGCAGACGGGCGCCGCGCGCCTGCTCGCCTCGATCGACGCGGAGACGGCGCTGCTCGAGCGGCTCGCGCAGGACGAACCGCTCGAGGACCTCGAGCTGCGCCAGCGCGAGCTGCGCGAGGAGTTCGCGGCGCTGCAATCCCAGCTCGGCGAGGGCGAGTCCGCGCCGCCGGCCGCGCTGCGCGACGAACTCGCGCGCGGCCTCGAGGCGGTGCAGCCCGCCCTGCGCGGCATCGAGACCCTGCTCCGCGACGGCGACCCGGGCGCGGCCGCGCTCGCCATCCGCGCCGCGTCCGACGAGCTGCTGCGCCTCTGGATGCTCTGGGCCGAGCCCGCGGCCGCGCTCGCGCGCGCCGCGCGCGAACAGGCCGCATTCGTGCAGGAGCTGCAGCAGATGACGCGCCTGCGCGGCGAGGCCGGTGCCGCCGGCGAGGAGGGCCTGGCGGTGCTCGCGCGGGTGCGCGAGCTGCTGATCGAACGCGAGCGACGTCTCGCCAGCTGGCTCGTCGCGATCGAACGCGCGCTGGCCGCCGCGCCGAGCGAGGCCGGCGCGCCGTCGCTCTTCGTCGAGCGGGCGCGGGCGCGCGTCCCCGAGCTGCGCGCGCAGCTCGAGCGCGCCGCGGAGCGCATCGGCGGCACCGGGCCCCAGGCCCTCGTGCTCGCGACGCGCGCTGCGGCCGGTCTCGCGAGTCTGGCGCTCGAAGGCGAGCTCGCGAAGCTCGCGGCCAAGGCCCTCGCCGAGCGGCTCGAGGCCGAGCAGCAGCGCCTCACGCAGGGCGCGGCGGCACTCCTCGAGACCGCGGTTCCCTCGCCGGGCATCGTGGAGTCGCTCGCGAAGCTCGCCGGCGATCTCGGCCGCACGCTCGCGTGGCTGCCGCTGCGCGGTGATCAGGACGACCAGCGCGCACGCGCCGAGTACCTCGTGCCGGCGCTGGCGAAGGAGTTCGCGGCGGCGCCGACGCCGCCGCAGGGGGGCGAACCCGCGCCGGCTCCGACGCCCGATCCGCAGGCGGAGGCGCGTCGGGCGGCGCTCGAGGCGGCGCTCGCGAGCGCCCGCGCGGCGCTGGCGCGCGCGCACGAGAGCTGCACGGCGGGTCCCGACCCCGCGGCCGTCGAGGCGATGCACGCGGCGCGCGTCGCCCTGCGTGCGCTCGTCGTCGGGCTCGCGGACTTCGACGCGCTGCTCGAGCGCAGTGCCAAGGAGCAGGCGCGCCTCGCCGCGCTGCCCGCGGCGATCGACGCGCGTGCGACGAATGACGCGGATGCGCTCGCGGCGACGCGCCGCATCGCGCTCGCCGAGGCGCTGCGCGAGCAGGGTGTGACGACGCCGCTGATCGAGGCGCTGCGCGATGCCCTGCAGGCCGAAGCGGCGGCGGCCGCGAGCCCGGCCGAGACCGGCGAGTCCGCGGCCTCGCCCGCCGACGAGCTCGAACAGGCCGCGCGGCGCGAGGCGCTCGCGGCGTTGGCGGAGCTGCGCCCGCCCGCGGCCGAGGCCGCGCGTGCGGCGTGGAGCGCGCTGCACGGTGCCGGCGACGAGGCCGCGCGGCTCGCGGCGGCGGCACCCCAGCAGAAGACGGCCGCCGAGCTGCTCGCGAAGGCCGTGGCAGAACTCGCGCGGCAGCGGCTGCGGCTCGTCGAGCTCGCGGAGCGCATCGCGAGCGCGCAGCGCGAGCTGCTCGAACCCGTGCGCGCGCTGCGCGCCGGCGCCGCGCCGCGCGCGGCGGATGGCACCGCCCTCGACGGTCCCGCGCTCGCCGC
>JADLHO010000013.1 GCA_020848735.1 Planctomycetota bacterium
AGAGGGCGTCGAGCGCGCGGACGATGGCACCGCCGTTGCGCCGCCGCTGCATGCCCCAGCCGACCAGGATCGCGGTCGGGCCGTCGGCCAGATCGGCCGCGAGCTGCCGCAGTTCGTCTTCTCCCAGCCCGGCGAGCGAAGCCCAGGACGCGACGCTCCGCGAGGAACAGAGGGCCCGGTAGCCGTCGACGTGGTCGCAGCGGGTCAGGGCTTCGGCGTCGACGCCACCGGTCTCGAAGAGCACGCGCCCGGCGCCGAGCGCGAGAGCCAGGTCGCCGCCGGGTGAGGGCTGGAGCCAACGATCGACGCGGGAGCGGGTCCTGTGCGCGATCGGGTCGATCAGGGTCAGCGTGGCACCGGCCGCACGGCACTCGTCGAGCAGCGGCACGAGGTGCACGTTGCTCACCAGGGGGTTCTTGCCCCAGAGCAGGATCCGGCGCGCGTTCCGCAGGTCGAAGAGGTCGTTGCTGTCGGAGACCCCGAAGTCCTGGATCTGCGCTTCCTCGCCCGCGCCCGAGCAGATGTCGCCGATGGTCCCGGTGCAGGGGCCGAAGCGTTCGAAGAAGCGGCTCGCGATCGCCTTGAGGATCCCGAGGCTGCCACCCGAGCGGTAGTGGAGGATCGCCGCCGGGCCGGACTCCGCCCGGATCGCGCTGAGCTTCGCCGCACAGATCCGAAGGGCTTCGTCGAGCGTCGCCTCCCGGAAGGGCCGGCTGCGGCTCCCGCCTTCGCGGACGAGAGGCGCGCGCAAGCGCTGGGGTGACTCGAGGAGGGCCGGGAAGCGACTGGTGCGGAAGCAGAGGAAGCCCCGTGTCACCGGGTGCTCGGGATCGCCCTTCAACGAGCGGAGCCGACCGTCCTCGAGCTCCGCCACGAGCCCGCATGCATCGGGGCAGTCGCGGTTGCAGGTGCTCTTGCGGATCTCGACTGCCATGGCGGCGCGAGTCTATCGACGCCCGACGAGCAAGCACGCGCAGGGGGCGACCGACATGCGCGAGCCGCTCTCGTGCACCGACAGAAAGTTCCGCCGCGCCGCCGTGTTGGCTCGTCGATCGCGACGCACCGCGCGTGGCCGCGGCGGCCCGGACCGCCGCTTCGCGAACCCCGCGGGCCTGGTTCACTTTGCAGAGCCAAGCACCGGGTTTTCCACGTCGATCGGCGTAGGCCCTTGTCCCCGCAGCAGATAAGGTCGCGCGATCCCGTGGACGAAAACCTAACTTGCGTTAGGTATCCGAGAAAAAATCTGGCGTTTCTTGTTTGGAGGCAGAGGGGGAGGGTCCCTAGCGTCCCTTGCCAACGACGGCTGGCTTGCCACGCCGTCGCGGGCCGAGCGGTGCTCGACCCATCGCTTCCAACGCAGAACTCACGACAGGAATCGATCCCGCTCAGGGAGGAGATCAAACGATGATGAACCCGATCGGACTCGGGCTCGCGGTCGCCGCAACGGCAACCCTCGGCTTCGCTTCGACCAACGGTGGCCCCAACGGTGGCCCGGAGAAGGCGAACGCGCCCGTCCTCGACACGCTCTGGCAGGACGGCATCAAGGTCAGCTACAAGCCGGGTGGCGGCGTGACCTTCGCGGCGAACGACTTCAGCATGCGACTCTCGGGCCGCATCCAGGCGCGCTGGCATTTCACCGCGCTGGACGGCGCGCTCCCGGACACGAACTCGTTCCAGGCCCGCCGCGCGCGGACCAAGATCGACGGCTTCGTCTGGAGCGAGGACATCACCTACATGATGCAGATGGAGCACGCGGGGATGCCGGACATCCTCGACGTCCTCGTCGGCTGGCGCTTCTGGAAGAACGACGACGCGTTCGTCGCGCTCTCGCTCGGCCTCCAGAAGTTCCGCGCCGGCCTCCAGTCGGACATCAGCTCGGGCAGCCTCGAGTTCGCGGAGCGCTCCGTCGCCTCCGCCACGTTCGCCAACAACCGCGCGACCGGCGCCCTGCTCTACGGCGGGCTCGGCAAGGTCGAGGGCGGCCACAGCTTCATGTGGCACGTCGGCGCGATGAACAACGACACCGCGGCCGGCTCCGGCCAGGCGGCCTGGGCGGCGAACGAGCACAACGAGCTCAACTTCTCGCTCGGTCTCCTCTGGGCCATGGAAGGCACGAAGGGCCCGACGAGCATGACCGAGGGTGACCTCGCGCACTCCGGCAAGTTCGAGCCCGTCATCGGCGGCAACTTCGCCATCTTCAACGACAGCATCGGCGGCGTCGACAACGAGGCCACCTCGATCAACGTCTACGCCCAGATCAAGACCGGCAGCGGCATCGCGGCCCAGGGCGAAGTCTTCATCCGCAGCGACGAGCTCCAGACCGGCGCCCCCGCCGAGGCCGACTCGATGGGTTGGTACCTGCAGGGCACCTACACGACCGCTCCGGGCGAGGGCACGCAGTGGGGCTTCGGCGCCCGCGTCGCGATGGTCACCTTCGACGACCCCGCCGTGCTCGGCGTCGGCTCGTCGCTCCCGGGTGTCGGCGCCGCGCTCGCCGGCTTCTCGCAGGGTGAGGTGATGGAGATCAGCGGCGTGATCAACGCCTACTACCACGAGCACAAGCTGAAGAGCCAGCTCGTCGTGTCGCACCAGAGCATCGACGCCGATGCCGGCTTCGGCACGGACTCGGACAACATCGCCATCGACGTCATGGCGACGCTGCACTTCTGAGCGAAGTGCTCGCCGGCCCCGCAGCGCGGGGACGCGCGAACGAGGGGGCGGGCTTCGGCCCGCCCCCTTGCACGTACAGTCCGCTCCCTCATGACCGCTGATCGTGCGACGCCCGGGCCGGTGCCGGGATTGACCGTGCTCGCGCTGCTGGCAGCCTGCGGCGCGCCACAGCCGGCGCCGGATGCGTCGCGAGCCCGGCTCGAGGGCAGGGCGGCGGTCGCGCTGGTCCACGACCAGGTGCTGACCCTGCTCGCGCGCCACCCCGACGGCCGCGAATCGCCGGTCGCCGAGCTGCGCTCGCTGCGCTTCGACGCGGGGGATCGGCCGCAGGATCTGCCCTTCCGCTCCTGGACCCGCGACGGCGATACCCTCCGCCTCGAGGTCGCCTCGCCGGTCGACCACGAGCTCTCCGTCGAGCTGACCTTCACCGCGGACGCGGCTCTGCAGGTGCGCGTCGTCGACCGCATCCGCGCCCGCGCGCGCATCACCGAGCTCGGGCTGGTCTGGTGGGCGGTGCAGCAGGGTCGCCCCGACGAGGTCGAAGCGCCGCTCGTGCATCCGGAGCCCGACGCGCTCGCCGGCGACGCGGCGTTCCGCGCACCGATCGCGTTCGTCCGCCACGGGGAGCTCGCGTTCGCGGTCCTGCCGGACCTCGACTCGTTGGCAGCGGAGCGTCCGTTGCCGCAGGCCCTCAGCCTCGATGCCGGCGAGCGCACGGCGATCCGCCACACGCTGATCGGTCAGTCCTTCGACGCCGTCTTCGGCCGACCGGCCCGCGATCCCGCCGCGGGCCGCACGCTCCGCGGCGAGCTGCTGGAACTCCGCCACACGATCCGCGGCATCGCCTCCTCCGACCCGGACCGGATCCTGCGCTCGCTCCGCGACGAGCTCTGGCTCCGGCACGCGACGCCGCGCCTGACCGGGTCGGCGGATCCGCTGCAGGGGGAGAGCTTCGACGGGCTGGCGGGGTCCTTCGCCGCCGATCTCGTCGCGCGGCGCCTGAAGCGCGCGGGGCGCGACGGGCGGGAGCAGCTCGCCGTGCTCGACCCGCTCGACGCGGCGCCCGATCGCGAGTTGTTCCGCTTCGGTGCGTCGAGCAACGCGTTGGCCGACGCGGTCGCCCTGGCTCGCCTCGCGCGGCGCCTCGGCCGCGACGACTGGCGGCGTCAGGCCAGCCAGGTCACCGCCTTCGCCCTCGCCGCGCCTCGTCGCAGCGGTCTCATCCCACACGCGCTGCTGCGCACGCCGTCGACGGGATCCGAGCGCTGGTCCCCGGGCGACCCCGACGGCCCGCAGCCCCTGGCCTTCGCCGCGCTCGACGCCGCGCGCACGGGGCTCTTCCTCCTGGAGCTGGCATCGCTGCAACCCGAACACCGCGATGCCATCCGCGGTGCGAGCGCCGACCTCGCGCGCTTCTTCGCGGACAACCAGGCGAGCGACGGTTCGATCCCGGCCTTCTTCGACGCCACGTTCCTTCGCCCCTTGCCGCGCGAGACCTCGCCACCCGGCGCAGCCGCCGCCGGACCCGCGGCCTTCCTCGCGCGCTGGTCCGCCTGGACCGGCGATGCCGCCGCCGGCAACGCCGCACGCCGCGCGCTCGGCCATCTCGCGGAGTCGGCCCTGCCGGCGCGCAGCTTCGCCGACCCCTCGCGCGAGGCGATCGTCGACCGGCGCAGCGGTCTCGCCCGCATCGATCTCCTCCCGCTCGCGCTCGCCGCGATCGCGGCCGTCGAACTCGCGGGCGAGGACGCCGCCTACCGCGTGATCGCCACGCGTCTGCTCGACGAACTCGCCGGGCTGCAGCAGCTCTGGGATCCACCCTGGATCCCGATCCGCAGCTTCGGCGGCTTCACGCGCTCGAATGCGGACTGCATCTGGAACGACGGCGACACCGCGCTGGCGGCAGAGGCCCTGCTCGATGGCTACCGCGTGCTCGGCCGGCGCCTGGATCTCGAACGGGGAGTGGCGGCGCTGCGCTCGGCCATGGTGGCGCCCGCTCCCTACGACGCGGTGCTCGCCACGCGCGCGGACCCGACTGCGGCCCTCGGGTCGGCCGTGGCGTGCGCCGAGCGGGTGCGCGAGCGACTCGGCCAGATCGTGGTGGAGCTCGACGAGGGCTGGGCGCTCGGCATCGACGGCGTGACGGCGACCCTCGTCACGCGGGACGCGGGCACGGTCGGCCTCCGGGTGACCTCGACCGGCTCCGCGGACGAGCCCTTCCTCCTGCGAGCACCGCACGGGGGCGCGGTCCCGAGCCGCGTCGCGATCAACGGCATCGAGATCGCGAACCCCGCGGCGCTGATCGCCGGGGCCGTTCCCGTCACCGCGCGCCGTCTACCCCGGCTCGAGTTCCGTCCGCCGCACACGATTCCATCGGACTCGGCCTGGCAGCCGGTCCTGCGTTGGCACGGCGTGGTCCCCGACGAAGGCAGCGTGCGGTTCGTCGTCCAGACTCGCGGACGTCGCGTCGTCCTTCCGACGCGCGTCGAGGACGACGGTCTGCTCGCTGCCACCGTGCCGCTGAGCACGCACGGCATGTCCAGCGCTGAGGTCCTGTTCGCCCACGCCGAACTCGAGGTCGACGGCTTCGTCACCCGCGAGCCGATGGGACGGCCGCGCAAGCTGAGGATCGGCACGATGTCGGCGATCGACCCGGGCGATGACCTCGAGCTCGACCTGGTCGTCGCCAGCGATGGCACGCGGGTGATGCGCTTCGTCGACGGCCGTGAGTTCGCGCGCCAGGCCGAGCCCGGGCAACACTTCGTGTATCGCCTCGCGGTGCCGAGCGGCTCGTCGTCCCTCGAGCTGCGCCTGAGGGTCGCGGGGGCGCTGAGCATCCGCGATCGCGACGGCGGCCGTCTCCTGCTGGAGTCCTCGCGAACCGATCACGCCGCGCGCGACGTCGAGCTCCAGCTCGCCGACCCGAGACTCTGGTCGACGGGGGATCTCCTCCTCGTGTTCGAGCCCGCCACGGACGAAGCGATCGAGGTCGCGCGGATGGAGTACCGCGCGATCGGCTCGACGCCCACGGCCGCCGACGCCGGCAAGGTCGTGGATCGCCGCGATCCCGAACCGTCGATCCATCTCAGCGTCGTCCCCCTCGTCTTGCGCGGCGAACGGGAACGCACGATCGAGGCGCTGGAGCAGGCGGTGTTCGGGGGCGAGGAGTACCGCATCACACCCGAGCCCGAGCCGCGCGCCAGCGCGGGCTCGCTCGCGCGCTACGTCGACCGGATCTCCGGGGGACGGACCGCGCTGCGCGGCGCGATCGCCGAACCGCTGGTCGTCGACCTCGGCCTCGAGGCGATCGCCGCCGGTGAGGAGGCGGCCCTCGAGGCCTTGCGCGACGCGATCCTCGCGGCCGCACGGCGCGCCGGGCCCGGTCCCCTCGATGTCGTGCTCGCGCTGTACTCCGGCAGCCCCCATGCCGACCTCGAGGGGCAGCGGATCGAGACCCCCGGTGAGCTCCCCATCGTGCTCTGCGCCGAACGCGAGACCGACGGCAGCTTCCTCTCCTGTGGCCGGCTCGCGTACCGCGTGCTCGGCGCACGCTTCGACTTCGTCGACCTCTCCTCGCCCGCCGAGGGCAACTTCGGCGAACTCGCCCTCGGGAGCCTGGCCGACGGTCACGCCGCCGCGGCGCCGGCGGGACCGAACCTGCTCCGCGCGGGCTGGGCCACGCTCGTCGACGTGGCGCACGACCCCCAGGCGCGCGAGGTGAAGCTCGCGCCCTCGGTGAATGGTCGCTCCATGCTCCTCATCGACGTGCCGCCCCTCGACCGACTCGGTGCCGCGCTGCTCGAGACGATCGCACCGCGCAACGAGCGCGACAGCGCCGGTCTTGCCGTGACGTGGGAGCTGAACGCCGGGCACGAACCGACGCTCGCCCTCCTCGATGGACGCCGGGTGCGGCCGCAGCGCTGGCGCATCCCGTCCCAGGGTCCGGCGGTGCGCTCGCCCTTCGAGCCCGGCACGAGCGCCACGCTCTTCCGTGCAGCGTCCCGCCTCGACGGCCGCAGCACGCCCCCACTCGCGACGCCGACCGGCGAGGCGCCGTGGCAGATCGACAACCTCCGGCTCGATGCCTCCGGCACGGCCTCGTTCTCGATCCGCTGGCTCGGAGTCGACGTCCTGCGACTGCCGATCGCCTGGCGCGCCGGTGACGCGGCCCGGCTGGGGCCGGTCCCGACCGACGGCCGTGATCGCGGCGTCGGCGCCGTCGCGCTCGATGCGGATGGACTTCGGCTCGCCCTGCCCGACCGGCGGGACGCCGTGCTCCACGCCTCGGTGGTGATGCCTGCGAGCCAGGCGCCGCTGCGTTGGTTCGCGAGACTCGCCGCGATCCGCGATGGCAGCGTCGAGTTCAAGGTCCTCTGCGGTGGACGCGAGCTGCTGCGAACCGAGCTCGACGGCGATGCATGCGAGCTGCGCGTCGATCTCCCCGGCGCCGCGTCGAGCGACGGCATCGAACTCGTGTGTCGCCGGCTCACGGGAGCACCGGTGCTGGAGTTCGCCTACGTCGTCGCCGTGCCGCGCTCGGGCACCGAAGGCGAACTGCGGCTGACGTCGCTGCCGGTCAGGACGATCACCGCGGCCGACGGTTCACGACTCGGGGGGGCGCGGTCGCTCACGCTCGACGGCTTCGGACGCGCGTCCTTGCGCGAGGCGGCGATCGTGCCTCCCGGCCACGGCACGCTGCGCCTCGCGATCGCCCGACCGGCGGGCGCGCAGGGACGTCTGCGCCTGCAGATCGAGGTCCGCGAGGCGGCGGGGCCGAGACGCTCGCGTGTCCTCGACGGCTACGAGTTCGCCGCCGGTCAGGGACTCGAACTGCTCATCGTCGAACTCCCCCACGGCGACGAGCAGCACGTCGGTTTCGTCGAGTTCGCGTTCGAAGGCACCCCCGGCGAGTCGCTCGCGATCCTCGAGGCGACGCTGCTCCGAGGCTGAGCTCGCGCGATCACGCGCGCGGAACCGCACTGCGCTCGCGCGCCTCGACGATCGAGGTGATGCGCACGCCGTAGCAGTCGTCGACCTTCACGACCTCACCGCGGGCGATGAGCTTGCCGTTGACGCGCAGATCGACCGGATCACCCGCGCGCTTGTCGAGCCGCAGCACGCTGCCGGGCACGAGGTCGAGCACCGAATCGAGCGTGGCGCGCGTCGACCCGACCTCGACGGCGATCTCGAGCTCCACGTCGAGGTAGCGCTCGATGTCCGCCGAGCTGGCGGCGGGATCGCGCTCGTCGCGCAGCGCGCCGAAGCTCAGCGGCTTGGCGCGCGGCTGGGATCCAGGGTTGTCGAACACGGCCTTGTCCATGGCATCACGATCCGTCGTGGTCTTCGTCCGTCAGTTCGAGCACCTTGAGGGCGCGCAGGGCACCCGCCCGGCCGAGCGTGCCGCGGAGCTTGACGATCCCGCCGACGCGGGCGTCGAGTTTCGCGCCGACGCGCACGGTGGTCGGCAGCACGTCACCCACGCGGAGCCCGAGCACGCTTCGCAGGTCGCTCCGCACGCGGCCGAGTTCGACGACCATCGGCAGCGGCGCGTCGAGCAGGCTGCGGGTCATCACAGGGCGGAGGCGTCCACGGCCACCCGCCGTCGACCCGCGGCGTGCGTCGAGGTCGCGCTGCAGCAGCGGATCGAGCTCGGCGTGCGGCAGCGTGAGGCGGATCACGTGATCCGCGCCCGAACCCGAGATGCGCATGACCGCGGCGAGCACGAGGTCGTCGGGCTGCGGCGCACGGCCGAGCAGGGCCGGGTCGACGGTGGATCCGAGCAGACGTGCGGTGAGCGGTGCGAGCGTGCGGAGGCTGATCGCCAGACGCTCGGCCACGGGCACCACGATGCCTTCGGCGACCGCGAGTTCGGCCCGCGTGAACGAGGGCGCAGCCGTGGTGGTGGTCGGATTGCTGCTGCCGCCGAGTGCGAGCTCCACGAGTTGCCGCACCAGCGCACCCGGGATCTCGACGCAGGCGGGTCCGCGCAGCGGATCGAGCGCGATCTCGAAGAGCAACGACGGCGGCTTGAACTCGGCGCGCCACGTCGCCCAGCGGATCGACTCCACGGACTGGCATTCCCCGCGCAGCGGGCGCTCCACCTGACGCGCGAGTTCCGCCCCGAGGGAGCGTGCCGTCTCCGCGAGCAGGCGATCGAGGTAGCCGAGCTCCCCGTCACCCATCCGACTCGGAGCGAACAGGTCGTAGGTCTCGACCTCGCCCGGGCTCGCCATGCCCGCGTGCACCGCGATCGCGCCCGCCACCTCACCGCTCTCGCCCCCCTGCTCCCGGAAGAGCTGGAGCAAAGTGTCGATCTCCTCGGAGGACAACAGGTCGCTCATTGGACGATCACCTGCTGCCAGAGGATCTCCTCCACCGACGCGATGCCGTCGGCGAAGAGCGCCGTGTCCGCCGCGCGGCGGAGCTCGTCGGCGAGTCGATCCAGACCTTCGTCGGTCTTCAGTTCCTCGGGTGTGCGACGCTTCAGCACGCGCAGGGCCGCCGACTCCATGGCGTTCCACTGCTGCTCGACGCGATCACGCACCTGCACGAGGTTCCGCGCCGCGTGTCGGTAGGTGAACTGGAACGCGACCTTCGCCACCTTCATCCCGCGAGTCGTCTTCGGGTTGAAGGTCTTCTCGACCGTACGCGAGCTGATGCCCCGCACGATCGCCGTCGCGTTGTCCTCGCGCGAGGCCCGGGTCGAATCTCCGCCGCCGCCGAGGAATGCGATCCCCATGCCCGCGATGCAGGCCGCGACCGCGATCGCGACCCGGCGCTGGAGCGCACGCCGGGACTCGCCCTTGGGCAGTCGCGCGGGCACGTCGCTCGCAGGTGGGGTCGGGGTCGGTCTCACGGGGCGGATCCAGGCCTTCATCGGCTCGGGTGCCGTCTCGGATTGACTCCGCGAGCCCCCGGGACCCGCCGCGGGTCGGTTCAGCGATCGCGGGTCTCGACGACCACCTTCATCCGCTCGAGGAGGACCTCCCGCAGGCGGGTGTCGGGAAGCGCGCCGAGCACGGCGTCTGCGTCACCCGGCTCCATGAGCGCGAGCACCCGCACGATCCGCTTCCGACCCGTCTCGGACTCCCACTCCTGGCCGACGATCGCCGCCGCGCGCTCGGGATCGAACGCCGCCAGCGAGCGCCCGTAGTCGCGCAGCGCACGGATCTCGTCGCGCTGGACGAGCAGGACCTGGCGCTCGAATTCCTCGATCCGTCGCTCGAGCTTCTCGCGCTCGGCATCGACCTTGAGCATGGCCTGGGCGATCGCGTTCTCCCGGTCCTCGAGGTCGCGCTGGCGCGTCTCGAGGGCGCGGGTCTCCGCAGCGACCAAGGCGCGTTCCTGCTCCGCGGCCTCGCGTGCGGCCTTCGCCTGTGCCAGGAAGCGCTCGACGTCTTCCGCGCTGATACCGCTCTCGAGCTTCGGGATCGCGAAGAGCCCCGGGGTCTCGTCGGCCGCATCGTCCGTCGCGGCGGATCGGCTGCCCCCGCGCGCCCCGCCGCCCTGCGGCCCGGGGGACGCCGGCTCCTGGGGACCCTCCTCGAACTCCTCGCCTGCGCCCGTGAACCAGGAGATGACGGGCAGACCGCGGATGCCGTCGGCATCCAGGCGCCCCTGCACCGCGAGCGTTCCCGCGAGCGCGGTGACGAAGAGGCCGACGCCGAGGCCGGCCGTGGCGAGGCCTTCTCTCACGTGACGATCTCCTCGACGCGCAGTGTCGGGCGATTCCGCGGACGCGGCATGTCGTTCCTATCGGCAGTTTCCCCCCCGCCCATGGAGTCGACCGGGCACGCGCGACCCCGCTCAGCCGTCGACGCCGCGCCGCGCGAAGAGGCGCTGCTTCCAGCCCAGACGGTTGCCGACGTATTGCAACGCGACCTTCAGGTTCACGAGCCCGTAGCGAACCGAGGGCCAGAAGCGGATGGAGCTCGCCTCCTTGAAGTAGCGCACCGGCATCGGCGCGTCGGCGACGCGGAAGCCGTGCGCGATCGCCTGCGCGAGGAACTGAGCGTCGAAGCCGAAGTCGTCGGTGTTGTCGTCGAACGCGACGGTCTCGAGCACGGCACGTCGGTAGACGCGGAAGCCGGAGTGGTACTCCCCGAGGTTGAGGCCGTAGACGAGGTTCAGGGCGATCGTCAGCAGGCGATTGGACAGGTACTTCCACGCCGGCATCCCGCCGCGCAGACATTCCCGACGCGATCGCACGCGATTGCCGAGGATCACGTCACACGTGCCGTTGGCGATGAAGCCCACGAAGCTCGGCACGAGGCGCGCGTCGTACTGGTTGTCGGGATGCAGCATCACGACGATGTCCGCCCCGCGCGCGAGCGCCTCGCGGTAGATCATCTTCTGGTTGCCGCCGTAGCCGAGGTTCCGCGGCGTGACGAGCACGATGAGATCGAGACGTTTCGCCAACTCGACGGTGCCGTCCTTGCTGCAGTCGTCGCCGAGGATCAGCAGGTCCGCGGCTCCCGGCGGGATGTCCGCGAGGGTCGCCTCCAGCGTGCGTTCGGCGTTGTAGGCCGGCATCACGACCGCGACGCGTGGTCGGCTACGGGCATCGGACATCGGCTGCTCGGCGGACGGATCGGGGCGGACGGGCCAGGTGAGGGCCTGAGGGCAAAGAGGGTGCGGCGCGCAGTGTGCCGCGGAGTCCTGCCCTGTCGAGATGTGGTCCTTGATCGGCCGGCGCCATCGGGCACCTTTCCGTCGATGCGATTCGAGGTCAGCGAGCGGATCGAGCTCCCTCCCGAGCGGGTCTTCGCGGCGGCGGCCGACTTCGCCAATGCGCCCGCGCGGATCAGCGGGATCGTGCGCGTGGAGATGCTGAGCGAGGGACCGGTCGGTATCGGCACGCGGTTCCGAGAGACGCGCCGCATGTTCGGCAAGGAGGCCGTCGAGGAGATGACGGTGATCGCCTTCGAGCCCGGCCGCAGCTACGTGCTCGGCGCGGAGAACCACGGTTGCCGCTACCGCAGCGAGATCCGGGTCGAGCCCGATGGCCAGGGCTCGAGGATCACGATGAGCTTCGCGGGTGAGCCCCTGACCTTCTTCGCCAAGGTGATGGGCTTCCTCATGAAGCCGATGATGAAGTCGCTCGCGAAGACCTGCGGCAAGGACCTCAGCGATCTGAAGCGCTCGCTCCTGGCCGAGGGCTGAGCGCGCAGGGCCGCCCGATCAGCGGCCTTCCTTCGAGTCCTTCGACCCGACGAGTCGCCGGTACGCCTCCCAGGCGCTCTCGGAACGGGCGATCTCGTGAAGGACCCAACGCCAGAGCGTGGCCGAGGCGCTGTTCGCCCGCAGCACGGAGTTGCCGAACTCGGAGTCGACGTCGAACGCGATGAAGTCGATGCCGGTCTGCTCGCACAGGAAGGCGTGCAGCCGCGCCGCTCGTCGGCGATCGGCGTCCGAGGCGCCGCGTCTCGAGAGCCGGCCGATCTCGATCGCCGCGGCGTCGAGTGCGGCGCGTCCGCCGCTCGACAGGCGCTCCACGGCGAGCGCGTGGTCGGCGCCGCCCTTCGCGACGGCCTGCACGAGGGCCGAGACCTTGCTCGGATCGCCGACGCTCCCGGGGTCGAGCGGCCCGAAGTCGGGGAGTTCGCGGGCGAAGTCCTGCAAGGCCTGGCCGGTGAGCGGAAGTCCGGTGCGCAGCACGTCGAGGTGTTCGCTCAGCATCGACCTGGCGCGCGTCACGTCGAGCGCGGAGACGGCGAGCCAGCCCGGTGCCTTCAGTGAGATCAGCGGGCGCAGCTGGGCGGGCAGGGCAGCGGCCAGTGGCGCAGCCGAGGCGTAGCTCCGGATGGTGGTGACCAGTCGGGCCGGGCTCCCCGTCGCGGTGGCGCTCGCCGCACCCGAGTCGACGCCGCGCCTGAGCGAGACGGGCAGGATGGAGAAGCCGAGTGCCGCGATCGCCCAGACGACGATCCACGGCCAGACGCGCTTCGAACGACGACGCGCGAGGCGCTCGGCGCGGCGCCGGGCGCGATCGGCGCGCCACTTCCGCCAGTGCGCGCGCGCGATGATCCCGAAGCCGCTGACCTGCGAGCCGCCGCTCCGCCACGGACCGCGCGGACCGAGTTCCGAAGCGGCACTCCGCTCCGCCGCGCGCGCCGCGCGCAGCGCCCTGGCCATCGCGCGGCGCGCGTGCTGATTCGCGCTCGCCGCGGTCTCGCGCACCAGCTTCTGTGCCGCGAGCTTCGCCTCGTGCGCGGCGCGCCGCAGCGGATCCTCGGTGGGAGCCTTCGGCGGCGGCGGCGGAGTGCGCGGCGGACGGGCTTCGGTCCAGGCTGCCCCGACGAGCGACGGCGTCGCCCCGAGCGCGTTCATCAACTCGGCAACCGATTGGAAGCGCTGTGCGGGCTCCTTGGCGAGGCAGCGTTGCAGGGCGAGTCGTTCGCGCTCCGCGACCGATGCGGGGATCGTCGGGGCTTCGTCACAGTGCTTCCGCAGGACCTCCCACTCGCTGTCGCCCAGGAAGGGCAGCGAGCCGACGAGGATCTGATAGAGGATCACACCGAGCGCATAGATGTCGCTGCGCCAATCGCCGCGCCGCTGCAGCAGCTCGGGAGCCATGTAGTAGGGCGTGCCCCGCCCCATGCTCAGGCTCGCGCGGCTGTGGGTGGTGAGACGACTCAGCCCATAGTCGCCGATCCGCGCGATGCCGCCCTTCACGAACACGTTGGCGGGCTTCACGTCGAAGTGCACGAGCGATCGTTCGTGCAATGCCTGCACGCCGCGACAGGCCTGGAGGAAGAGCCGCAGGAGTTCGTCCTTCGCCGCCGCTCCGCCCCCGGCCTT
This sequence comes from Planctomycetota bacterium, assembly GCA_020848735.1. Lineage (GTDB taxonomy): Bacteria > Planctomycetota > UBA1135 > UBA1135 > UBA2386 > JACRLW01. The sequence goes on from JADLHO010000013.1 coordinate 13,471, forward strand.
CAGCCGATCCTCGAGCGTCTCGCTGCCCGCGTAGCCCATCACCACGTAGGGGATGCCGTCGACGACGCCGCGGTCTTCGATCGCGACGAGGTTCGGGTGATCGACCTGCGCGAAGAGCGAGACCTGGTCGAGCTCGGCGAGCACACCACGGCGCACCTCCGCGTCGTCGTCGACCTTCAGGAACTTGATCGCGTAGTCCTTGCCGATGGACTGCTTGCGCGCGCGGTAGACGACCCCGAACGCCCCTCCCCCCAGCTTGTGCGTGATCTCGTAGCCCGGCACGTAGCCCGGCTTCCGGTAGCTCGCATAGAACGCCTCCCAGTCGGGCTTGGGCAGTCGATCGGGCTCCGGCTGCCGGCGCGGGGCAGTGCTGTCGGCGGGATCGGGCATGGCGAGCGACGCGAGAGGTTACGCGGCCGCCGCGCTACGCGCCGGGGTCCTGATGATTCGGTCTCGATGCGGACGGAGCGCGCCTCAGACCATCGGCTCGGTGGGATCACCGACGCGGACCTGACCCTGCTCGACGAGGCCGTGCAGGGCCTCGAGCACCGTCTCCTGGGCGGCGCGGACGTCCCGCAGCGGCGTGGGCCCGAGCAGTTCGCGTTCCTCCGCCACCATGGCGGCGGCACGTCGCGACAGGTTCTCGAAGACATTGCGCTCCACGTCGCCCGGCGCGGCCTTCAGGGCCATGGCGAGCGTGCGCGGGTCGACCTCCCCGAGGAGCGCCTGCATCGAGCTGCGGTCCAGGCGACCGACGTCCTCGAAGACGAACATCGCCGCCCGGATGCGCTTGCCGAGCTCCTCGTCGGACTCCGTGATCGCGTCGAGCACGTCACCGGAGCGAGGCATCGAGACCAGGATCTCGCTCGCCGCCGAGAGCCAGGAGTCCGGTGCCTTTGCGGTCGCACGTAGACCCAGCTCTTCGACCCGTTGGAGCATCGTGCGCACGACGCGCTCGACCGCTGCCGGCGGCGCCTGCCCCAGCCGCGCGATCCTCGCGACGATCTCCGGCCGCACCGCTTCCGGCAGCAGCTCCAACACGCGCGCTCCGCGCGCCGGAGCGAGGTGGGCGAGCAACATCGCCGCGACCTGCGGATTCTCGTCCTCGCAGAGCCGGGCGAGGTCGCGGGGGTCGAGCGACTCGAGTTCGCGAAACGGGCGACGCGCGCGCAGCTGCGCATCCACCCGCTCGCGGATCTCGCGCGCGTCGGCCTCGCCGAAGGCCGCATGCAGGACGAGCTCCGCCTCGACGGCGACGTCGCCCAGAGGCAGTCGGCCGTCGGCGACGCGACGCTCGAACTCGGCGAAGGCGGCCTCCACCGCGAACTCGTCGATCGGCTCGCCTTCGAGTTCCTTCATCGCGCGGAGGAGGTCCTCGACCCGCGAACGCGGCAGGTTGCGCAGGAGCTCCGCTGCAACCTTGCGATCGATCGAGAGCAGGAGCAGAGCGACCTGCCGCGTGACGTCGACGACGCCGCGGCTCACGTCCGCCCCTCCGCCATCCAGCTCTCCACCAGACGCGAGGCGAAGACCGGATCGCCTGCGATCGCGTCCTCGATCGCGGTGCGGCGCGCCCGCGCGGCCTCCGCGGTCGGCGGAGACTGCTCGACGGTCTGCTCGGCCGCGCGTGCGGCTCGACGGCGCCGGCGCGCCCGCCGGTACCAGAACCACGCCATCCCCATCGCGGCGATCGCGACCGAGGCCCCGAACACCGCGAAGTCAGCCGTCGGATCAGCGGCGACCACGGTGCGACGCACGGGCCTTGCCGCCGGCGGCGCCGCGAAGGACTCGACCAGGACCTCGACGTCAGGGTCCTGCCCCCGCACCGGTCCGATGGCCTTCTTCACGGCCTCGACGATGCGCAGCTGCTGCTTCGGGTCCCTCGCGATGGCGGTGTCGAGCACGAGCGCCGCGCTGACGCGGCGGAGTTCGGGCGCGAGCAGCCTGGTCTCGCGCTCACCGCTGAACGGCTCATAGGCGCGGCGACGCGAGCCGGGCGAAGCCCCCTCGGCACGCTCGTCCTCGCGGAGCGCCGGTGACTCGGGTTGGATGCGCTCGGCACTGCGCGTCCAGCGCGGATCGAGTTCGACACCGACCGTGACGAAGGCGCGCCCGGGCCAGAGCCGATCGAGCATCGCCTGTGCACGCGCCTGTCGCTCCTCGGCGAGCCGCTTCTCGAGCACGACGAAGCCCTCGATGCCGAGCGGCGGGTCGAGTTCGGACGGCTCGCCTTCGGCGGCCAGGACGACAGGCTGCGGGGCGCTGGGGGTGATGCTCGCCACCACTCCGAAGGCCAGGCCCGCGGCGAGGGTCGCGCCGAAGAGGGCGAGGCGCAGGCGGCGGCTGTGGAGGGCGGTGCGGAGCGGGGATGAGGCCACGGGATGGGAGCGACATCGGCGCGCCCGCCGTCCCGCCTTGAGAGGATCCCTGATCCACTTCGTTGGGCCTTTCGACCGCAAGCCAAGCAATCATTGACACTTACGAAAGTCCTGGCCCGGTCGGACCGGCGCGGACCGGCCGGCGACGCGGAACCCGGTCGCCGCGGCGAGCAGGCCCATCGAAGTGGATCAGGTTCCCGGGCGTCGGGAGTGCCGGAGGAACCACGCCCCCACGACCCCCATCCCCCCCAACACCATCAAAGTCCAGCCCGCCCGATCCGACTCCCGGATCACCGCCTCCGGCACCTCATCCGCCCAGATCGCCGCCTGGGTCAGGTCGTCCTGGAACGCGAAGGTCAGGCTCCCGATGAAGCGCCACACGACGAAGGTGTTCGACACCTCCTCGCGCGCCATCCGCAGACAGACCACCTGAGCGTGCAGCAGGATGCCTGCCCCGAAGAGAGCGCCGCCGAGGAAGACGGCCCAGAAGCGAGCGATGGCGAGCATGGACGGGTCGGGAGCGGCGGGCGATCGGCCCCTGCAGCCCGGCGCTGATTAGACTCCGCGGCCATGCTCGCCGCCCTCTTCGCCGTCGTGCTGGGCGTCCAGGATCCCGAACCGAAGTCGCAGGATCCGGCGACCCCGCCAGCTCAACCGGTCGCCCCCAGCATCGAGGACTGGGACGACCCGCGCGTGAAGTCCGAGCTCAAGGACTTCACCGCGAAGATCAAGAGCAACGTGCTCAAGGAGCGTCTGGAAGCGGTCGGCAAGCTGGCCTCCGGACGCAACGCGAAGCTGGTCCCGCCGCTCGCCACCGTGGTGACTCGGGATCGCGCGCTCACGGTCCGCAAGGCCGCCGCCGAGGCGCTCGGCAACCAGCCGCAGCGCGAGGCGAAGGCCGCGGTTCTGCGCCTCCTCGGCACGGATCTCCACGAGGTCCCCGAGGTGCAGGCGGTGCTCGTCAGTGCGTTGTCCCGCCTCGGCTACCAGCGCAAGCGGGACTGGGAGACGATCAGCGGGCTCTTCGAGCGCGACTACGGCGAGAACCGGATGGCGCTGCAACGTGCGATCCTCGCCCTCGTCAAGGAGCACCGCGAGCTCGAGGCGATCGACCTCCTCGTGCGCAACCTCGGTGAACCAGCGCCCGAGAACGTCGACGACGCGAGCAACCCGCCGGCCGAGTACTGGGAGCGCCGCTGGAAGTCCTGGCAGTCCTGGCGGGCCGACGTGAAGGAAGCGCTGCTCGCCCTCACGGGCCAGCAGTTCAGCACCGCGAAGGAGGCCAGGGACTGGCTGCGCGAGAACCGGGCGAAGCTGGAGAAGCGGTGACGCTCAGCGGCGACGTCACGCTCCGCGAAGTCCTCCGCCGCGACGCCCCCTGGCTCTTCGAGGCCGAGCTCGAGGTCTGCGTCGTCGGTTCAGCGGCCCTGGCCGAGGCCTGCCGGCGCGCCGGGGTCGATTGCCCGACGGTGCGCGACGTCGATCTCGCCTGGCAGCTCGACGTCGCCGCGGGCGAGAGCCTGCTCGCGCGGCACGGCGTGGGACTGTCGGTCACCGTCGGCAACCGCGCCCGCGGCACGCTCGCGTTTCGCGCCGCTGCTCGGCGCATCGAGGTGACGAGCTTCCGCGGGGACGGCGATTCGCGCGCCGCGCGGATCCGCGCCGATCTCGAGCGACGCGACATGACCATCGGCGCGATCGCGTGGTCGCTTGCCGACGACGTCCTGCACGACCCCTTCCACGGCCTCGACCACTGGCGGAGCCGCCGCATCGAGGCGGTGGGTGAACCGCGCGCACGCGTCGACGAACACCCGGTGCGATTCCTGCGCTACTACCGGCGCGCGCACAGCCTCGGCTTCACGCTGGCGGCCCCGCTCCGCAAGCTCGCGTTCGAGCCCGCCTGGGCCAGTTCGACGCCGGGTGAGGCGATCGCCGCGGAACTCCGCCGCGTGCTCGAAGACGTCCCCTCGCCGGGCACCTGTCTCGTCGAACTCCACGAGGCCGGTGCGCTCGTACGGTTCGCGCCCGAGCTCGCGCCCCAGTTCGACGGCCGACCGGCGGGACCGATCCGCCACCATCCGGAGATCTCACAGGCGCTCCATCTCGTGCTCGCACTCGACTGGGCGAAGGCCCGCACGACCGGGCTTCCCGAAGCCGACCGGCTGGCGGTGCTCATCGCCGTCTTGTGCCACGACCTCGGGAAGGGACTCACGCCCGACGCACGGCTCCCCGCGCATCACGGCCATGAGGCGGACGGGGTGCCGCTCGTTCACTCCCTGCTCGATCGCCTCCCCGGACTCGCCGACGCACGTGGGCGCAAGCTCGCCGAGGCCGTCTGCCTCCTGCATCTCGAAGCGCGCAGGTTGCGTCAGCTCCGGGCCGGAACGGTCGCGTCGCTCTACGACCGATGGTTCCGTGCCCCGGATTTCCCCGTCGAGCTCTTTGCCTTGGCGGTCGGAGCGGACGTCGGCGGTCGCCTCGGTCGCGCTGCGGAGGGGGAGCGGGTGCGGGAAGCCTTGGTCGACGAACTCCGCGCGATCCGCGCGGCTTGCGCCGCGGTCGATGCCGCTGGTTTGCGCGCCCGCTTCGCGACCGATCTCAGCGCGTTCCGCCGGGAACTCCACGACGCCTGGTGCGCCGCCATCCGAGGCGCGTTCGCAGAGGATCCGCGAGGACCATCCGAGCCCTGATCCGGGTCGCGGCTCGCGCGAGTCTCAGGCTGCCGTTTCGCTGCGACCGTGCGGTCCCGTCTCACCGCCTTCGTGGCGCGAGGTCCTCACGCAGACCAGCTCGCGCTCGAGTCGTTCGACCTCGAGCAGGGCTTCCTGGCAGCGCTTCTTCAGCGCCGGGTCCTGGACGTCGCCGACCAGACAGCCGAGCCACGACGCCCGCATCACGGCGTCGAGCTCACGCTGCGCGCGGTCGAGACTCGAGAGGAGGTGGCGCTCGGTCTCGGCGAGCGATTCGTCGCCGAGCGAGTGGAGGTGTTCACGTCCTGAGGCCATGCCGTCTCTATCGGCGATGGACGTGAAAGTCATGCACACGCCGCAACAAGCTTTTGCGGATCGACGCGGGACCGATGCGCCGCGCTTCACGCCGCCCGGCACCGGGGCGAAAGCGATGCCGGGAGGATGATGATCCCGCCGGAACGAGGCCTGGGCAGGTGGTACGAAGAGAGACTCAAAGGAACTCGAGACCTCTCGGACATGGTGGTGACCCGAGGAACGACGTCGTGGATCGGCCGGGATTTCAGCGCCGGCCCGACGCGCTCGGCGCGAGGTGCCCACGAGTCACCTCGGTCGCCGCGGTCGCCCATCGCGCCGTCGATTTACATCGGCGTCATCACCGTGGCGTTCGCCCCGGGCAGGACCGGGCAGCCGAGCGCCGCGCGACAGTGGATCGTTGACCGCGCTGCGGGCTGCCGTCCAATCGCGCCCGCGTGACCGCTCCTGCCCCCCACCGCCCTCGCCCCCGTGCCCTGCGCCGCCGGCTGGTCCTGCTCGCGGCGGGCCTCCTGCTGCCGATCGCCCTGGTCGAGGTCGCCCTCCGGGTCTTCGACCCGATGCACACGGCCGAGGCGGTCGACCGCGAGCACTTCGCGGCGGCGGTGCTCGTCCACGGCGAAGGCGGCGACTTCGCCCTGCGCCCCGGCGCCGTCGGCACGCTCTTCGGCCACGAGGCCCGCATCGGTCCCCATGGGTTCCGCACGCCGCCCATCGCGGAGCCAAAGCCGGCCGACGTCTACCGCATCCTGGTCATCGGCGACTCGGTGGCCTTCGGTTGGGGGGTCGCCGAGAGCGATGCCTTCCCGCGCGTGATGGAACGCGAGCTGAACTCCGACCCGCGCGCGTTCGGCGGCAAGCGGGTCGAGGTGATCGATGCCGCGGTGCCCGGCTGGGGCATGCCGCACTACCTGCGCCTGCTCGAGACGAAGGGCCTCGCCTGGCAGCCCGACCTCGTCTTCGTGACGCTGATCAACAACGACCTGACCGATCTGCTCGACGCCCAGGACGATCGCGCGCGACCGGTGCCCGTGCTGCTGCCCGGATGGCTTCGCTGGACCTATCTCGCGCGCGTCGTCGAACAGGTGATCGCCCGGCTCGGCGATCGTCAGGTGCCCGCGGACTTCTTCCTCGCGATCAACGTCGACCCGCAGCGGCGACGCATCGCGGGCGAACTCATCTGCCAGGGCTTCGCGGCGATGAAGGCCAGGTTGGGTGACGTGCCGCTCTGCGTGATGGACACGATCGTCGGCGATCAGGGCGAACGACTCGACGACGTCGTCGCGTGTTCGACGCGGCTGGGTTTCGCGCGCATCGACGCCTCGCTCGCGCGTCCGGACTACCGCGAGGTCTACGCCGTCGGCGCCAGCGACGACCATCCGAACGCCGCGGGGCACGCGGAGCTCGCACGGCTCGCCATCGCGTGGCTCCGCTCGCGTTGAGCGCGGGCCCACCCCGGCGCGGCGATCAGAAGCCCTCGGCGAGATAGCGCACGCACTCGCGCAGGAGCGCCATCAACTCGGTCCGGGGCAGGGGCGCATCGAAGTCGACGCGCGCGCCCTCGCGCAGGACCTTCATTTCGGCTGCCGCTTCGACGAGCGGCGCCATCCCGTCGTGGTCGTCGAGCGCGGTCTCGAGCAGGCGGCCGAGACCGCCCGCGAGACCGCTGATCGCGGTCGCCATCCCGGGGCTCGCCCAGGTCGTCGCGAGCCGCAGGTGTCCGTCCATCGTGCGGGGCACGGTCAGCGACGCGACCTGGATGCGGAACTTCGCGATCTCCTCCGGGTACGCCGCATCGGGCGCCCACCAGAGGGCCAGCTGCGGCTCGCCGCCGATGAGCTTCGCGAGTTCCGCCGCACCCGCGGCGCCGCGAGGACTCGCGAAACCCTCCCTGGTGATCGAGAGTTCGCGCGCGTCGACGCGGAGGAGATACCCGGCGCCGAGGTCGAGCTCGAGCGCACCGTCGCGCTCCTCGAAGTCGGCGCCCTGGGTGCGCAGCCGTGCCGCGATGGTGTCGAGCGACCAGGTTCCCCACGCGTGCAGGAAGCAATCGGGTTCCGTCTCGAAGTCCTCCTCGAAGCGCAATGCGACGATGGTGCGGTGCAGGCGGAGATTGCCGACCCAGGACGACAGCGTGTAGCCCATCGCCCCCGTCGCCGCAGCGCTCGCGAGGCCGGACACGATCCACGGCGAGAGCCCTTCGCTCGCATCGTCCATGGCGAGGTAGCGCGCCGTCGACTGCTCCGCGGCCAGCCGCCCGAGGGTGAGCAGGCCGGTCATCGCCGGCATGCGCGCCGAATCGACGCGGAGCACGAACTCGGCGTCCGCGGGCACGACGCCGAGCGCATCCTCGACCGCGAGGAGTTCGCGTTCGCGCGGCGGCGACGGTTCGTCCCTCAGCGTTGCGATCGCCTCCTCGACGGCCTCGCGCAGGAACGGGTCCGCGGCAGGCCGCTCGGCCAGACGATGCAGGAGCCCCAAGGCCGGCTTCATCTTCCGCGCCTGGGCCGCGCGCACCGCGAGCAGACGCACGTGCGCGAGGTACGCCGGGTCGTCCGCCTTCGGCTCACGCGCGATCGCGCGGAGCAACTCCGTCTCCTGCAGTCCCTGACGCTCGAAGAAGTCCACGGCATCGCACAGCGAGACCAGGTCGCCCGAGCAGGCGAGGGCGATGATCCCGAAGAAGCCCACCGAGGTGCCTGCGCCCAGGAGATCGTGGTTCACGAACGGCTGGTCCTCGTCGCCGACGCGGATGCCGAGCACGCCCGCTTCGTCGAGCCGATAGCGGATCGGGGGAAGCTGCCGGACCGCTTCGACCTCGACCGTCCCGGCCGTCGGATCCTGGGCCGGTTCCTGGGCCGGCGCGGGGACTGCGGCGAGCGAGGCGACCAGCAGGGTCACGAAGCCGGAGAGCGATCGGTTCGGTTCCATGGTGCGAGGGGCGCGGCGTGCGCGGGCGGCCAGTGTATTGCGGTCGCAGCGGCGCGCTGAAGGTCTCCTGCGCGGGGCTATCCTGCGACCGTGCTCCGCGCCCTCGCCCGTCTCGTCGTGTTCGCCCTCGGTCCGGCGCTGCTGATCGCCCAGGACCGCCGCCCGAACATCCTGTTCATCTACTCCGACGACCACGCCGCGCACGCGTTGTCGTGCTATGGCAGCACGATCAACGTGACGCCCAACCTCGATCGGCTGGCGACGGAGGGCATGCGCTTCGCGAACTGCTTCGCGACCAATGCGATCTGCGGTCCGGCCCGCGCGAGCGTGTTGACGGGCAAGTACTCACACCGCAACGGCTTCGCCCGGAACGAGCAGACCTTCGACGGCGACCAATGGACCTTCCCGAAGGCGCTGCGGACCGCGGGCTATGCAACCGCGCTGATCGGCAAGTGGCACCTGAGCTCCGATCCCCAGGGCTTCGACCATTGGTCGATCCTGCCCGGCCAGGGGCTCTATCACGATCCCTGGTTCCTCGAGAACGGTGAGCGCAGGCGGCTGAAGGGTTACGTCACCGACCTCATCACGTCCCAGACCCTCGCGTGGCTCGAACGCTGGCGGACGGAGGATCGGGCGAAGGACAAGCCCTTCCTCCTGATGTGCCAGCACAAGGCGCCGCATCGCAACTGGCAGCCTGCCGAACGCCACGCGCAGCTCTTCGCGGATCAGGAGATCCCCCTCCCCGCGACCTTCGACGACGACTGGTCGCAGCGCAGCGCCGCCGCGGCCGGCACCACGATGACGATCGAGCGCCACCTGACCGAGAACGACGTGAAGGGCAAGGCGCCCGACGGACTGGACGCCGCGGCACGCAAGCGCTGGCTCTATCAGCGCTACATCAAGGACTATCTCCGCTGCATCGCCGCGGTCGACGAGAGCGTCGGCAGCGTCCTCGAATGGCTCGATGCCCACGGCCTCGCGGAGGACACGATCGTCGTCTACTCGTCCGATCAGGGCTTCTTCCTCGGCGACCACGGCTGGTACGACAAGCGCTTCATGTACGAGGAGGCGCTCCGCGCTCCGCTCCTCGTGCGCTGGCCGAAGCACGTCGCGGCCGGCACGACCTGCGAGTCCTTCGTGCTGAACGTCGACTTCGCGCCGAGCTTCCTCGAGCTGGCGCACGCCGAGCTCCCCGCCGACCTGCAGGGCCGGAGCATCACGCCGCTGCTGCGCGGGGCGACCCCCGCCGATTGGCGCCGCTCGATGTACTACCGCTACTACGAGTACCCCGACCCGCACGACGTGCGCCCGCACTTCGGCGTGAGGACGGAGCGGCACAAGCTGATCCGCTTCCCCGATCTGGATGCCTGGGAGCTCTTCGACCTGTCGGCGGATCCGCACGAGCTCGTGAGCCGCCACGACGACCCGGCCTATGCGACGGTCCGAGCCGAGCTCGAACTCGAACTCGCGCGCCTCCAGGCCGAACTCGGTGACGACGGCACGGTGCACGACCCGCGCCTCGCCCGCTTCGCGGCGGTGACCCCGCAGCAGCTCGGGAGATGGGCGGCGGACGAGGCCTGGCAGTTCCCTTCGGCGAAGCTCAGGAGCTCCCCGCGGGACGTGGACCTCGACGTCAGCGCCGTGCCCTTCAGCTTCGGCGCGAAGGTCGTACGACGAGGCGCCGAGGGCGTGCTCGCGGCATGCGGCGGTTCGCAGCGCGGCTACGCGCTCTGGCTCGAACGCGGCGTGCCGCATTTCGCCATCCGCAATGGCCGCGAGCTGCGCGCCGTGCGTGGACCGACGGCGCTCCCCGAGGGGCGCGAGACGCTCGTGGTCGGCGCCCTCGCCAATGACGGGATGCTCCGCCTCTTCGTCGATGGCACGGCCGTCGCCGAGGCGCCGGGCTTCCCGCTCGACGGCCTGCCGACCGAAGGTCTTTCGCTCGGCGTCGACGCCGAGACCGCCGTGACGGACGCCCGCGCCCTGTTCAACGGCACCCTGCGCGACGTGCGCCTCTGGCGAGGCACCGTGGCGCACTGGTGAGCGCAATGGCGTCGGCAAGACGGTCCGGCGGGTCGTCCTTCGACCCACGCTGAAACTCCGGGCCGGGGCCGGAGCAACACGGGACGGCGCCGGACGCTACCCTTCGGCGCTCTCGCTGGCCTGCCCGAGCCCGCCGACGATCGAATCCATGCGCTGTCTTCTCGCGCTCGCGCTCCCGCTCTGTCTCCTGGGCTCCTGCGCCAGTTCGGCCGCGGGTGAGAGCGGTCCCGAGTACCCCGGTGACGCCATTCGCTGGCGCGCCGAGCGCTGGCAGGACGAACACGGGAACATCCCGGTCGACGGGTGGCTCCGCGCGCTCCGTGCACGTGAGCAGCTCGTCGCCGCGTCTTCGCTCGAGGACGACGGCGGCATCGCGCCGGACGCCTGGGTCGAGCGCGGTCCGTTCAATGTCTCGGGTCGCAGTCGCACGCTGGTGATCGACCCGCGCGACACGCGCATCCTCTGGTCGGGCGGTGTCAGCGGCGGACTCTGGAAGAGCCTCGACCGCGGCGCGACCTGGAACCCCGTCGACGACTGGTGGACGAACCTCTCCATCGCATCGATGACGATGGACCCCGCGAACCCCGACGTGATGTACGTCGGCACCGGCGAGGGCTTCTTCAACGACAACGTCGCGCGCGGTGTCAATCGCAGTGCGGTGCGCGGAGCAGGCATCTTCAAGACGACCGACGGTGGCGCGACCTGGACGCAGCTCGTCGCCACCGCGAGCTTCGGCTACGTGCAGCGCGTGGCGGTCTCGCCGTCGAACGGCAACGTGCTGCTCGCCGCGGTGCGACCCGGCGGCATCCAGCGCTCGACCGACGGCGGCACCACGTGGTCGCTCGTCCATGCGGCGTTCTCGAGCGATCAGGTGCTCTTCGACCCGAATGACGGTCAGAAGGCCCTCGCGCACGTCGTCGACGCGACGCTCGCGATCCACGGCGTCGTGCGCTCGCTCGATGGCGGTGCCAGCTGGTCGCCGGCGGCGAGCGGCCTCGCGTCGATCAGCGGCTACGACGCCCGCATCGAGATGTGCTACGCCCGCAGCGTGCCCGGTGTCGTCTATGCCTCGGTCGGCAACAGCGGCGGCAAGATCTGGCGCTCCGCGAACGGCGGACTCGACTGGGTGCAACGCACGGGCACGTCGAGCAGCGGCGTGAACTGGTACTTCAACGGCTTCTGGGTCGACCCGACCAACGAGAACCGGATGGTCGTCGCGGGTCTCCACGTGTGGCGCAGCACCAACGGAGGCACGTCGCTGGCGCGCATCACGAACGGCTACATCATGACCGTCGACCCGCACCTCGACGTGCATGCGGTCGTGGCCGACCCCGACTACGACGGGGTGACGAAGAAGCGCGTCTACGTCACCACGGACGGCGGCCTGCACGCCGCCGACGACATCACCACGGTCGCCATCGGCAGCGGTTGGCGCGACCTCGACAACAACCTGCGCTCCACGCAGTACTACGGCGCCGCGGGCCATGCGACCGGCAACGTCGTGATCGGCGGCCTGCAGGACAACGGCACGCAGCGACTGGTCGGCGCGTCGACCAGCTCGAACATGCCCTTCGGCGGCGATGGCGGGCAGGTCCAGATCGATCCGACGAACCCGAGCTACGTGTACGGCGAGTACGTCTGGCTCCAGGTCCACCGTTCGACCAACGGCGGTTCCTCGTCGTCGTCCATCTACAACAACATCACGGAGATCGACGCGACGACCGCGAACTTCATCGCGCCGATCGTGCTCGATCCCAACTCCTCGCTCCGGCTCTACGGTGGTGCGACGCGGCTCTGGCGCACGGCCAATGCGCGCGCCGGCACCGTCTCCTGGTCGGCGATCAAGCCGGGCGTGGGGAGCAAGATCAGCGCGATCGCCGTCGCCGCCGGCAACGCCGACGTGGTCTGGGTGGCTCACAACGACGGCCGCGTCTACCGCACCGCGAACGCGTTGGCGGCGACGCCCACGTGGGTCGCGGTGGACGACAACGCGGGACTCGATCCCCTGCCCAACCGCTACGTCACGCGGCTGGCGATCGACCCGACGAACCACCAGGTCGTCTGGGCGACGCTCGGCGGCTTCGCGAGCGGCAACCTGCGTGTCACGCGCGACGGCGGGGCGACCTGGTCCGATGCCGCGGGCGTCGCACCGCGTCGGCTCCCCGACCTGCCGCTGAACTGCGTCGTGCTCCACCCCGACGACACCGACGTCGTCTACGTTGCGAGCGAACTCGGCATCTTCGCCAGCGACGATGCCGGTCAGACCTGGTCGGCGAGCAACGACGGGCCGGCCAACGTCGCCACCGAGGAGCTCGCGTTCATGCACGGCAATCGCCGACTCATCGCGGCGACGCTCGGCCGCGGTGTGTGGACCGTCGACGTCACGCGTCCCACCTCGACCGCGTTCGGCTCGGCATGCAGCGGCCACGCGTCGCCGCCGAACCTCTCGATCGATCCGCTCGCGACCGCGCGCATCGGGCGCACGATGCACTGGCTCGTCGCGAATGCGCCGGTCGGCGGCACGAGCTTCCTGATGCTCGGCTTCTCCGACACGGTGTGGGCCGGTGGAGCACTGCCCTTCGACCTCGCTCCGGTCGGCATGGCGGGTTGTCCCTTGCTGGTGAGCCCCGATCTCGCGACCTCGGCGACGGCGGACGCGAGCGGGACCGCCACCCACGCCGTGCCGCTGCCGGACTCCAGCGCATTGCTCGGCGCGATCCTCTACGGCCAGGCGATCGTCCCCGCACCGGGGCTCAATGCCCTCGGCCTCGGGGTCAGCGCCGGCGTGGCCGCATCCCTCGGCTGGTGAGACGGAGCGCTTCCGGACACACGAGCACACGAACTCACGAACTCACGAGCGGCAGCGAACGATCCGTGACCTCACCCCGACACCAGCGCGCGGCAGCCGTCTTCGGCCTCTGGCTCTGCGGCGCCCTCGTGTCGCCACTCGCGAGCCAGGAGACCCGCGCCGAACTGCTGCCGGCGCCGGAAGGCTGGACCGCGCGGGTCCGGACCGAGTTGCTCGCGAACATCGTGGTCCGGGCGCGCATCCGGCTCGCGGACCCGACCGCGTTCGAGCAGACCGTCCAGCGCGGGGGCGGCTATGTCGCCGTCACGGTGCAGGTCCTCGAACGCCTGAAGGGCCGCGTCGCCAACGAGCTCGAACTCACCTGCTACGTGGCCGGCCCCGGCCAGGAGCGCGGGGTGCGCCCGACCAAGGACGAGCTGATCTCGGCGATCACGCGCGAGGTCTTCCTGATGCTCGACATGGTCGGCCAGCGGTGGTTCCTCGCCGATCGCTACACGGGCGAGGCCATGGTGCCCGACGTCCACGACTCCGGCCGTGAGCTGCGGGCGCTCGTGCGCAGGCACAAGGAGCTGGAACGTCGCGCCATCCCCGACGATGCGCCGTTCGTCGCCGAGGTCGATGCCATCCTCGACGAACTCGCCGACTATCCGGAGCGCCAGCTCGACGGCTTCCAGCGCCTGCAGGAGCTCGGCCCTTCCGCATTGCCGGCGATCGTCCGCCACATCGAGGACGAACGGCTCGTGCCGGGCCGTCTGGTGAGGATCCGCCCGCTGCTGCCCCCGGCCACGGAGAACCCCGCGGGGCCGAAGCCGATCGAGTTGAGGGCGGAGAACTTCGGGGACGTGATGGCGGCACTCGCGAACGAGTGGACGACCGAGTCCTTCGGCGCCGATCGCGAGATGCTCGGCCGCCGTTCGCGCGAGCGTCGAGCCCAGTGCCTGCGGGTCTTCGCGCACTACCTGCTCGCGGATCGCGCGCTGCTCGCGGAGCTGCGTCGCGACGAGCCCCCGCGGCGCTGAGAGGACCGCGGCGGCGCAGCTATCCTTCTGCGTCATGGCCACGTTCCACTCCACGTCCGATCTCGTCGCGCGCATCGATCGCCTCGAGCGGCGCAACCGCGTCCTCGGCGCTGCGGTCGCCGGACTCCTGCTTCTCCTCGTCCTGCCGGCCTTCGCGCCGCAGGGCAGCGCGGCGCCGGCCGACGGTGAACTCCGCGCGAAGCGCTTCGTGCTGGTCGACGCGAAGGACCAGGTCGCCGGGAGCTGGGAGACCGACAAGGACGGCAAGCCGCGCTTCGAGCTCTTCGACGGCAGCAAGAAGGCGCGGCTCAGCGCGCAGGTCACCACCGACGACGTCGTGTTCGCGCTCCGCGACCGCGAAGGCCTGGTCCGCACCGGACTCGCGGTCGGCATCGGAGGCCTGCCCCACGTCCTGCTCTCCGATGCGAAGGGACGGCCGCGGCTCCACCTCTCGGTGAATGTCGCCGACCGCGGCAACCTGATCGCCTTCGGTCCCGAGGGCGGCATCGTCGCCGGCCTCGGAGTCGAGGATGACGGCGACCCCTGGCTCCTGCCCGCGGCCGGGAATGGGACACCTGCGACGGCCCCGAAGCCCGCCGGGAAGGGCGATGGCAAGGCGCCGATGGAGGAAGCGCGCGAGGTTCCGATCCCCGGGACCGAGGCTGCCGGCGGGACGCGCCGCTGACTCTGAGGCAGAATGCCCACCGCTGCCCGGTCCCGGCCGTGCAGCGCTTTGCTCGCTCCTGGGAATCCCGTGCGCTCGAGCCATCTCCTGCGCTACGTCCCTTACATCCCATGAACCCGATCCGCTTCGCCCCCGCGCTCCTGCTGGCTCTCGCGCCGTCCGTGACGGCCCAGGAGCCAGATTCCCTGATGCCACCTCCGGAGATGGTCATCGTCCAACCGACGACGATCCAACCCGGCGCGGTGAACCCGCACGTTCCGCAGCCGCCCGTGCCGCTGCAGAACCGCGAGTCGAACCACCCGCACCCCACCTTGCCCGTGGGCCCCGAGAGCAACCGCCCACAGCCGAGCTCTCCCGAGTCCTTCCCCGCGGATCCCGCCATCCAGCCGGCCGGCACGGGAGCGTTCCGCTTCTTCCAGAACGAGCTCTGCAACACCGCGGGTGGCTCGCGCTCGCCGCGCACGCCGGAGCCCGCGAACGGTGTGCTGCGCGACACGGTGTTCCAGACCGGCAACTGGCACGCGGCGATCTCGCCGGACAACGGCCAGACCTGGAACGACGTCAGCCCTTACAGCTTCTTCCCCGCCGCGGACGGCGGCTTCTGCTGTGACCAGCAGGCCGCGGACATCGCGAGCCACGGCTTCGTGGTCTGGATGCTGCAGTACAGCAACGTCACCGGCGGTCCGAACCGGCTCCGCTTCGCGGTGGCGAACACGCGCGACAAGCTCCGCAGCGGCTCCGCGAGCGACTGGTACTACTACGACATCCGCCCCTCGACCTTCGGGTACAGCGCGGACGAGTGGTTCGACTACGAGGACATCGCCTGGGACGGCACGAACTTCTACTGCCGCACCAACGTGATCGGCGCCTCGGTCGGCTCCGAGTCGATCATCATGCGGTGGCCGCTGACCGAGATGGGGACGGCGCAGAGCATCCCGATCTCCTACTACCGCGGCAGCAACATCGGCGGCTGGAGCCATCGCCTCGCGAAGGGCTGCGTCGGCACGATGGCCTTCGCCGCGCTCAACTCCACGACCCAGATCTACGTCTGGACCTGGCCCTCGACCTCGGGTTCGTCGGCCACGCGTTCGACGCGCACGATCGCCGCGTTCACGGATGCCGCGGTGAGCGTCCCCGGCCCCGACGGCCGTGACTGGGCGGGCTTCTGGAACGCCACGGGCCAGATCCAGGGCGCCTATGGCAACGCGACGGAATGTGGCTTCAGCTGGGGCTGCGCGCCCCGGTCCGGCCGCGCGATGCCGTACACCCGCATCGCACGCTTCCTGCTCAGCGATCGCTCGCTGGTCGCCGAGCACGACATCTGGAGCGGCACGAACGCGTATCTCTACAACGACATGATGTCGAACGCGGCGGGCGACGTCGGCGGCACCCTCGCCTGGGGCTCCTCGACGACCTACGTCACGACCGCCAACTACATCATCGACTCGTATGACGCCTGGCCGCCGGCCACGGTCTACTACCCGGCGCTCGGCTCCTCGGGCCCGAACACGAATCGCTTCGGCGACTACTTCACCGTCCGCCGGCACCCGATCAGCACGAACACCTGGTTCAGCAACGGGTCGAGCTGCCCGGATCCGAACACCGGCAACCACCGGTACGTGTGGTTCGGCCGCGACGACTACGAGCCGACCTGGGTGAACGTCAACGTGAACTCGACCCCGACGGGCGCGAGCATCACGCAGGACGTGGAGAGCCTCGACGGCCTCGCGGGCGGCACGGCGAACTACGTGCGCCGCTTCGCGCCGCGTCAGGGCTACGAGCTCACGGCTCCTGCGAGCCGCACCGTCGGACTCTCGTCCTACGTGTTCAAGAACTGGCGCCTGCAGGTGCAGTCCGGCGCGGCCTTCACCGAGTACCCGGTCGGCGATCGCGTGCTGACGGTGGCCGACTGCGGCAACCTCGACGACGTCGCCGAGGCCGTGTACGTGCTGCGTCGCACCCTCACGGTGCAGTCGGTCAACCCCGCGAGCGGCGTCTCGATCACGGTGAGCCCTGACGACGTCAACGGCGCGGGCAATGGCACCACGCAGTTCACGCGCCAGTACCGCGACGACGAGGTCGTGTCGCTGACCGCGCCGAGCGCGGTGGGCGCCAACCCGTTCCGCCACTGGACCATCGGCGGCGTCGCGCAGGGCGCCGGTGTCACGACCGTGCTCGTCACGATGTCGGCGGCGCGCACCGCGGTCGCCGTGTACTGGAACCACGTGGTCGGCTCCGTCGCGTCGATCGGCGCGGGTTGCGTGGGTGGGAACGGCCTCGTCCCCAACCACACGATCACGCAGACCGGCAGCGAGTTCGTGCAGGGCACGACGATGACCTACCGGGTGACGAACGCCGCGACCTCGCAGATCGGCGTGCTGCACTTCGGTCTGTCGACGACCAGCTGGGGCTCCTTCGCCCTGCCGCTGAACCTCAACTTCATCGGCATGACCGGTTGCTCGCTCTACCACGACATCGTCGTGAGCGAGAACATCGCCACCAACTTCCTCGGCACGGCGACGTTCAACTTCAACTGGCCGGTCAACCCCGCCACGGTCGGCGCGCAGATCTTCACGACCTTCGCGATCATCGACCCGACGGTGCGCCGCCCGCTGACGCTGACCCACAGCAACGCGATGCGGCTGACCCTCGGCGGCAACAACTGAACCTGGAGCGCCGCGGGTCTATGCTCGCGGCGTGAGCGTTCAGCTCGTCGCCCTGCTCGCGAACCTCGCGCTCGCCGCCCTCAAGTTCACGGTCGGCCATCTCGCGGGTTCGCGGGCCCTCGTCGCCGACGGCTTCAACTCCGCCGGCGACGTGCTCGCGACCTTCGGCGCCTGGGTGGCGTACCGCTACGCGCGGCGCGCTCCGGACTCGAACCACCCCTACGGGCACGACAACGCCGAGGCGCTCGCCGGGCTGCTGATCGCGGGCATGTTGCTCGCGACCGGCGCCTTCATCGCGATCGACGGGATCGACACGGAGCTGAGCACGGGTCCGGCCGCCGAGGCCCCCGAGGCCAGCGCGCTCGTCGCGGCGGGCATCACGATCGCGACCAAGCTCGGGCTCTGGGTGGCGTCACGACGGGTCGGACTGCGCACGAACTCGCCGACCCTCCTGGCCTCGGCGCGCGACCACATCTCGGACGTCGTCATCGGCATGGCGGCCTTCGCCGGCATCGCCCTCGCCCGGCTCGGCGCCCCGGCCATCGACGGGATCACCGCGATCGCGATCGGCGTCTGGATCACCTTCCTCGGCTTCCGCCCGTTGCGCGAGAACCTCGGCATCCTCATGCACGAGGCGCCGAGCGGGCAGGCCGAGCGCGCCCGGGAGATCGGGCGTCGGGTGCGCGGCGCGGTCGACGTCGGCGAGGTCCGCGTGCAGCCGCTCGGCGGGCAGTACCGCATCGACCTCGTGCTCCTCGTCGAGGGGACGCTCAGCGTGTCGGCCGCGCACGTGATCGCGCACGACGTCGAGGACGCGATCCGTGCCGAACTCGATCACGTGCGTGAGGTCTACGTTCACGTCGAACCGGCGCCCGACGGCGCGACGCCGGCCTGAGGGCGCTCACTGGAGTCGCAGCTCGAGCGCCGCGCGCGCGCCGCTCGAGAGCACTTCGACGGTCGCCACGGCCTGCGCGAGCCCCGACTGCGGCATGAGCATCCCGGGGATCACCCGACGGCGCTCGTGCACCGCCCAGACCTCGATCCGACCCGGTGGAACCCGTCCGAGCTCGAACGCGCCCGATGCGTCGCTGAGGGTCGCGGTCACGCAGTCCGGGCCATGCTCGTGGAAGACGCGCGCGCCCGCGACCGGCAGGCCGGTCAGGCCATCGACCACGCGCCCCTGCACGCGCGCCTCGCGCACGATGCGGATCTCGACCTCAGCCCCGGCGATCAGTGCGACCCGTTCGCAGGTCCAGCCCTCGCCCAGCCCGGCGAGGACCGGATACGCGACGCTCGGACGCGGCGGCAGGTGATCGAGTCGAAAGCTCCCGTCGCTCGCGACGCGCGCAGTCACCCCGGGGAGGTTGAGCACCCGGAGCTCCAGACCGTCCAGCGAGAGACCCTCGGTCGCGACCACGGTGCCGCGCAGCGCGGCGGTCCGCTCGAGCACGAGGCTGGGGCCCTCCTCCGAGTCGTTCTCCCAGACCTCCTCGCGAACGGCATGGCCCTCGGCGAAGGCCCGCACGGTCCACGCGGAGACCTTCGCGGAGATGCAGTCGACCGTGAAGTTGCCGTCGGCGTTGCTGGTGGTCTCCGCGAGCAGCACGCCGCGCGGCCCGCCGCCGAAGACCGCGATGCGTGCGCCGGCGATCGGCTGCCCGTCGCGCGTGCTCACGCTGCCGCCGACCCGCCGCGCCGGCGCGAGCTCGACCCGCTGCGTGGACCCGTGCCCGTCGACGAAGCCGTAGCCGATGCCATGGCCCGGCGCCCAGACGCGCGCGACGAAGCCACCGGGTGGGAACTCGAAGTCGAGCCGGACGCGCCCGTGCTCATCGGCCTGGCAGGTCCCGAGCAACGGAGTCGGCGAAGGTGCCGACGGCGAGCGGTCGTAGGGGAAGACCTCGAAGGTCGCCGCGAGCGGCGTGTTGCCCGGCCCGACGACCTCCATCCGCGGCAGCGTCAGCCGCCGCAGCTCCGGCGCCGCGAGCGCCACGGCGAGGAGCACCAGCGCGACCGCGGCGGCGACTTCGCGGCGCTCCGCGCGCGCGCGGAGCCGGGCCGCGGTCTGCGCGGGCCCATCCAGTTCGGCATCGTCGGCGGTACTCGTCATCTCGGAAGCGGGGCCCTGGTATAGCGCAATCCGGGAGCGTCGCGCACGGGGGCCGCGCGGCGGTCCCGCTCCCGTGCGCGCGCGAACGCGTCTTGGCCCGCCGCCGCGAGTATCTTCCGCCGCGATGATCGATCAGCGGAGTCTGGGCAAGCGCGCCGCCGCGCGAGCCGTGGCGGACAGCGTGAAGACCGGCCAGCGGCTCGGCCTCGGCACCGGCTCCACGGTCACCTTCTTCCTCGAGCGACTCGCGGAGCGCGTCGCGGAGGAGGGACTGCGGATCGTCGGCGTCCCGACCAGCGAGCCCACCTCGATCCGCGCCCGCGAACTCGGCCTGCCGCTCGGATCGCTCGACGCCATCGAGTCCCTGGACCTCGCCGTCGACGGTGCCGACGAGGTCGACCCGCAGCTCGACCTCATCAAAGGCGGCGGCGCGGCGCTGACCCGCGAGAAGATCGTCGCGGCCGCCGCCGCCCGCTTCGTCGTGATCGTCGACGAGACCAAGCTCGTGGCGCGCCTCGGCGCGAGCTTCCGCCTGCCGATCGAGGTCCTCCCCTTCGGCTGGCGCCAGAGCTCCGCGCGCATCGCGGCGCTCGGCCTCCGCAACGAACTGCGCCGCGAGGCGGACTCACAGCCGCTCCGGACCGACAACGGGAACTACGTGCTCGACGCGGTCCTCGGCCCCTGCGAGGACCTGCGCGCCCTCGAGCTCGAGCTCGACGCCATTCCCGGCGTGCTCGAATGCGGCCTCTTCGTGGGGATGGCCGACGAGGCCTGGATCGGCGGCGCCGATGGCAGCGTGCGGGTGATCCACCGCCCGACGCGGTGAGCCACGGGCACGGCTCGAAACGGGACTGCGTCGCCGAGGAAAAGCTGACCTCGCCAGACGCGGTCTGCGTATCGACGCGCGGCGCCCCGGCGCAGACGAACACCCCTGGTTGTCCATCCGTCGCCGGGGCGCCCCTGTCGTGGGCCGCAAGCGGCCCATCGCTACGCTTCGCCGCGTGCGCATCGAACTCGACCGCGTCTCCCGAGTCTTCGACGGCCGGCCCGCGGTCGACGCGCTCTCCCTCGAGATCCCGCCGGGCGCCCTCTGCGTGCTGCTCGGCCCATCGGGCTGCGGCAAGTCCACCACGCTCCGCTGCATCGCGGGACTCGAGAGCGTCGACGGCGGTGCGATCCGCTTCGACGGCCGCGTCGTCAACGAGCTCGACCCGGCGCAGCGCGACGTGGCGATGGTCTTCCAGAACTACGCGCTCTACCCGCACCTCTCGGTCGCGGAGAACGTCGCGTTCCCCCTGCGCATGCGGCGGGTGCCGCGTGCGACGCGTGAGGCCAAGGTCACCGAGGTCCTGCGCACCCTCGGACTGGAAGACCTCGCGCGACGACGGCCGAAGGAGCTGTCCGGCGGACAGCAGCAGCGCGTCGCTCTCGCGCGGGCGCTCGTACGCGAGCCGAAGGTGTTCCTCTTCGACGAACCGCTCTCGAACCTCGACGCGCGGCTGCGCCTCGAGCTGCGCGCCGAGATCCGATCGCTCCATGCGCGACTCGGAGCGACCATGCTCTGGGTCACGCACGATCAGGCCGAGGCGATGAGTCTCGGCGACTTCGTCGCGGTGCTCGACCGTGGCCGACTGCAGCAGTTCGGCACGCCGATCGAGGTCTTCGAGCGCCCCGTCAACCGATTCGTCGCCGGCTTCGTCGGAGCCCCGGCGATGAGCTTCGTCCGGGCGCCCGTGTGCGATGGTCGGGTCGCGTTGCTGGGACACCGGTTCGAGTGCCGCTCCACGTCGCCCTGGCTCGAGCTCGGGATCCGGCCGCATCGCCTGCGCTTCCTCGGCGACGGCCCGCTGCGCGCCACCATGCGCGTGCGCGGCCACGAGCCCCACGGTCACGAGACCTTCGTGCGCGTGCACGCCGACGACGCCGAACTCGTCGCCTGGCACGCGGGGCACCTCGCGCCCGCGGTCGATGAGGCCGCGGTCGTCGCCTTCGGCCCTGCCGATCTCCACGCCTTCGATGCCGAGGGCCGACGCGTCGAGCTGAGCCTGGCGGCGGGCGCATGAGGTTCGCGAACCATGCCACGCTGGCGTTCGTCGTCCTCTCGGCCGGCTGTTCGTACGCGCCGTCGGCGCTCGGACACTCGCACAACGACTACCTGCGGCGCCGTCCGTTGGACGAGGCGCTGGCCGCAGGCATGGGCAGCGTGGAGGCCGACGTCTTCCTCGTCGACGACGAGCTGCGGGTCGGCCACGAGCTCAGCTCGCTGCGCGCGGGTCGCACGCTCGAGTCGCTCTACCTGGCACCGCTCTTCGCGCGCTTCGTCGCCCGCGGCGGGACGGTGCACGACCACGCCGATCCGCTCGTCCTGCTCGTCGACATCAAGGCCGAGTCCGCCCGCGTCTGGCCGCACCTGAGGGCCCTCCTCGCGCGCTATGCGCCGATGCTCACGGAGTTCCTCGACGACGGCATCGCAACGCGCGCGGTGACCGTGATCCTCTCCGGCGACCGTCCGCGCCGGCTCGTCGCCGGCGAGAGCCCGCGCCTCTGCGCGATCGACGGCCGTCTCACCGACCTCGCCGACGATCCGCCGCGCACGCTCGTGCCGCTCGTCAGCGACTCGTGGCACTCGCAGTTCGAGTGGAAGGGCTTCGGTCCGATGCCCGAGGACGAGCGCGAGCGGCTGCGCGGATTCGCCGCGCGGGCGCACGCCCAGGGCCGGCTCCTCCGCCTCTGGGCGGCACCGGACACGCCCGAGAGCTGGCGCACGCAGCTCGCGTGCGGGGTCGATCTGATCAACACCGATCGACCCGCGGAGCTCCTGCGGGTGCTGCGCGAGCCGGACCGCTAGCTCACCGAATCGTGATGTCCGCGGTGTCGCCGAGCGCGATGTTGCCGAGGCAGAGACCGGGCGCGGGCAGGGTGATCAGGAAGGACTGGAAGGCGAGCGTGCCGCCCACGAAACGCCCATCGCACGGCACGTCGACCGTGTGCACCGGACCCGAGAGCACGAGCATCAGATCGGTTCCGAGCGTGCAGCCCGGGCAGAACGGCAAGGCGGTGTTCGCCGGCAACCCGACGAACCAGCCGACGGCGCCGTTGCTCGGCTGATTCGCCTGCAGCGTGATGTAGCCGCCGAGGTACGGGCGGAGCAGGATGCTCCCGGTGGCCTGGGGCGTGCCGCAGGCCGTCGCGCGTGTGCCGAGGATCGGGCCATCCTGCACACCCGAGTAGGTCCTCATCGAGACGCGCCAGCTCCCGGCGCTCGGGAGCTCCGCCCAGACGACGCCGTAGTACGCGGCCGCGTTGTCGACCCTGGCCGCGAGCCGCGGCGCCCGATGCTGGTTCAGGGGGTTCGGCAGTTCGACCAGGTCCTGGACATCCATGGACTGCCCGACCTGGGCCAGCGTGATGATCTCCGCGCCGAGCGGGACGGCCGTCGAGTGGTCCAGCTTCTCGTAGGCGAGCGCGAAGCGGCAGCCGTCGCTGTCGACGTCGAGGCGACCGTAGTCGTAGGTGCGGTGACTCGTCGTCGCGGCCTGCGCACCGCCGGTCGACGAGAGCAGGATGTAGCGGAGCTCGAGCAAGCTGCCCACACCGGGCTTCTGCATCGCGACGAGGTGTTGGCGACCGAGCGCCTCGTCGGTCGGCGAGGAGATCGCCCAGGTGAGATCACCGAGCGGGACCTGCGACTGAGCGGAGACGCTCGACTGACCGTTGATCGAGCGCAGTCCGCTCACGGGACCGTAGTACGCAACACGGATCTCGCCGCTGTCCTGCGCGGTCCGACGCCGATACGCGATGCCCCAGGCCGCGGAGCTCGCCGACCCGTTGCCGCAGGACTTGCTGATCTCGGGACGCTCTTCGAAGCCCGAGGACACGTCGATGCTGATCGATCCACCTGCGAGCGTGCCGTCGGTATTCACGCGCTGACCGTAGATGTCGTGGTCGATCGCCGAGAAGTTGTACTCGTACGCGACGAGGTACGGCGCGGCCGCCGTGAGCTCCCGCACGCCGCCGACATCGGGATTGCCCGCGTTGTTCGCGATCAGGAAGGCGGCCCCGACGACCGGGTTGGCGAAGCCGGTCACCGTGCGCCCGCGGACCAGGCTCGCGCTGCTCCCCACCGGGACGACCTCGGCGACCACGAGCGCCTGGTCGGCGATCTCGTTGCCGGCGATGCGGGGCTTGCGCCAGTCGTCGGTGCTGAAGTCGACGGTCAGGACGCCGCCGACGGGGCTCATCGCCCCGTCGCAGATGCCGACGAAGACGTCGCGATCCGTCGCGGAGAACACGCGCTCCCAGCAGATCGTCCCGTGGCCGGCAGACGTGTCCCAGGCGATGTCGGGCGTGCGCAGCTCGCGCGGCGAGTTCGCGAAGAAGTACGTGGTGTAGACGAGCGGGTCGATCC
Organism: Planctomycetota bacterium; assembly: GCA_020848735.1. Classification (GTDB taxonomy): domain Bacteria; phylum Planctomycetota; class UBA1135; order UBA1135; family UBA2386; genus JACRLW01. The sequence goes on from JADLHO010000013.1 coordinate 37,522, forward strand.
ACAGCGGCAGGCTCGCCTCGGCGACGAAGCTCGCCGGGACGCTGATCTCGAAGCCCTGACCGGTCCAGCGCGTCGTGAGCGCGAGCTGCCGACCCGCCGCATCGATCGCGGTCGCGCGGCCGTATTCGAAGCTCCCGTCCGGGCACGAGAAGCGATGGCCGTCGCCGAAGGGCATCACCTCGTGGTCGGTCTCGACGCCGACCGTCACGACGATCTCAGCGCGCTCCGACAGCGTCTCGAAGCCGAAGGTCTGCTCGAGGCCATCGCCGCGCAGCACGTAGCGCTCGATCATCCCCCCGCGCGCGAACTCGACCGCATCGCCGACGAGCTGCGGCGCGACGTCGAGGCAGGGCAGCGCCTTGCCGCCCAGCGTCACGCGCTTGCCGCGGAACGCCGCGGGCCAGTTCCGCTGCGCCTGCGAACCGAGGAAGGGCACGAAGCGGGCGCCGCTCCGATCGAAGCCCGCCTTGTAGGTCTCGGCGCCGACCCAGATCGTGCCGTCCTGCAGTCGATCGATCAGGGGACGTTCCCCGGCACCGGGGAGGCGGAACGAAGCGCCCGCCACCGGAGCGGAGGGCGCAGGAGCGGCCAGCCGGTCCTGCGCGCCGGCCGAGGCCAGCGGCAGGGCCGCGACGAGAGCGAGGGGGAGGAAGGCGACCTGGTGCATGCCCAGGTCATCCGACGCGCGGCGTCGGCGTTACGTCGCGGTCCCGCCCCGCTTGCGGGCCACCACGAGGAAGCTCGAGTCCAGCGCCGGAAAGCGCCGTGCGAGCGGGGACTTCCACGGCTTCTCGTCGGGCTTCAGCGAACCGCTCACGGTCAGGACCTCGAAGCCGAAGCGCTCGCCCAGCAGACGCCGCATCACCTTCGGCTCGTAGTAGAAGACGTGGTGCTTCGTCGCGTAGTGCTTGCCGCGCACGCGCGGGCGCAGACCCAGCTTGCCCATCAGCGTCTTGCTGCGGTTCGCGAGCGAGCCGATGTTCGGCAGACCGAGGAAGAGCGCGCCCCCCTCCCGCAGGACCCCATGCGCCGTGCGCAGGTAGAGGGCCGGGTCCTTCGGGTGCTCGATCACCTGATCCATGAACACCGCATCGAAGCTGCCCGCCCCCAGCGTCGCCGGCGGGAAGGGCCCGCAGTGCACGCGCACGCCGACGCTCCGCTCCACCTCGGCCGTCGTCTTCGGATCGACGTCGTAGCCCTCCGGCTCCCATCCGAGCTCACGCGCGATCCGCAGCTCGAGCCCATCGCCGCAGCCGATCATCAGGATCCGCCCCGGCGCCACGTGCTCGGCCAGGAGCCGCAGCGAACGCCGCTTGCTCTCCTCCCTCACCTCGGGCCGACTCCGCCAACGCGTCGTCTCCCCCTCGCCGTGCACCGAGATGTAGCTCGCGTACAACTGCGCGAGCCAGGCATCGGAGTACTGCGGGTTCATGAACTTCACCCCGCAGTCGCCGCAGCGCGCGATGCCCCGACCGCGGAAGTCGCGATCGAAGTCCCGCAGCGCGCTCGAGCCACAGATCGGGCAGGCGCGGAGCGGGGCGTCGAAGCTGGGCTTGGGGTCTTGGTCCACGGGTGGGCGGGGAGTGTAGC
>JADLHO010000014.1 GCA_020848735.1 Planctomycetota bacterium
CCGACGCCGCGGCCGCCCGGCGCCGTCGGGACCGAGCAGCGCCTCAACGCTTCGGCATCAGGATCCGATCCCCCGCGCGCACCTGACCCGGATCACGGATCGTGGGATTGAGCGTGAGGATCTGCTCGATGTAGCCCTGGGCGCGGCGCTGGCCGACCGCTTCTGCCGCGATCCGCCAGAGCGACTCGCCGGACTTCACCGTGCGCCACTCGCCGGACTCCGGCTTGGGGGCCGGTGCGGCGCCATTGGCGAGCGGTTGGTTCGCGAGGTTCGGGTTCGGGCGCTCCGAGGCACGGTCCGGCACCGGCACCACGCCGAGCCCGTTGCCCGCGTTCGCGGGATCGCCGGCGTTCGCTGGGTCGATCGTGGGCGGCGTGGCGTTCGCCGCGCGCGCCGCGCTCGCTTCCACCGCGGGCGGGGTCACGCGCGCGACGCCCTCGCCGCGCTCCTTGGCGGCCTCGATCAGGACCTCGTCCTCGACCCAGGGGAACCAGATCTCGTCGCCCGTGCGGATGCGCTCCGGGACGAGGCTCTCGTTCAGAGCGCGCACCTCGTCGGTGCGCGCGAGCGAGCCGGTCCAGCGCTGGACGAGCTTGCCGAAGGAGTCGTTGCGCGCGACGGTGACGACGCGGTAGCGCTCGCCGCCGAGCTGCCCTTCGAGGCGGAACTCGCCGAGCAGGCTGCGGACATCGGGCTTGGGCTCGACGCTCGGCGGGACGCTGGGCGAATCGGTGGCGAGCCTGGGTCCTCCGTGGCCGCCGCCGCTGTTGTCTTCGCCGGGAGCGCCGCCGGACCCCGGCCCTTCCGGCGCCTTCGGATCGCGGAGCAGGTTCAACACGTCGCCGGAGACCGCCGGGGCCTTCTCCGCCGAACCCTGCTGCTGCGCCACCTGCGCCGGGTCGCGCACGAGTTCGTCGTTGCGACCGAAGACCACCGCGACCAAGACGATCACGACGACGATCGCGGACACCGCCCACACGAGAATGGATTCACTGCGCTGCATCGCGCCCTCCCAGGCACTGCGAGTAGATCGACTGCGAACACACACCGAGCGCCCACGGCCGCCCGCCGCAAGCGCGCGCGGATGCTACGCGCGCACGCCTGGGATTCCAAGCCGAGGCCCATGGCGACGAGTTCCGACCCATCGCCGCTCTTGAGCGCGCGCGCGCCGCGGCTAGAGTGCCGCAACGGCGTGCGCCGCATCCAACCATTCGTCGTCGCGCTCGGCGCGATCGCGCTCCTCCAGTGCGCGAGCAACCCGAGCCCGAAGTTCGCCCTGCCTCCCGAGGCCAGGGTCGTCATCGCCTACGAACAACCGCGCCAGGGACTGCGACAGACGATCCTCGGGGACCGCGTCGTCGACCCGGCGAGCTTCTACAGCGACAAGGACTCGGACAAGCTCGCGAAGATCGCGAGCGCGGCGCAGATGCAGATCCTCGTCGACGGCCTCGCCGAATGCGGCTTCTTCGCGGCCGCGAAGCCCCGACCGGACACGGATGCGGTCTCGCTCCTGAAGGTCGAGATCGAGGGCGTCCCGCAGTTCTGGAGCCTCTCGGGCAGCACCCCGATCGAGGCGCGGGCCGGCTATCACCAGGCGCTGGCGTGGTTCCAGAACGTCTACAACCAGATCGGCGCCTTCCACACCGGGGAAGGCGACTTCGATCCTGCGGCCGAGACCGAGCGCATCCGACGCGAGAACGAAGCCAGGCGCCTCCGCGGCAGGGAGCGACCGTGACGGTCGCCTCGCGCAGCGCCGTCGCCATCGTCCCCGTCCGGATCGGCAGTCAGCGTCTCCCCGGCAAGGCCATGCTCGCCGAGAGCGGCCGGCCGCTCTTCCTCCACACCTGGCAACGCGCCGTGGAGAGCCGGCGCTTCGACGGCGGCGTCTACATCGCGACGGACAGCGACGAGGTCGCGGACGCGACGCAGAGCGTCGGCGGTCTCGTGCTGCGGACGAGCGAGACGCCGCGCACGGGCAGCGAACGCTGCGCCGAGGCGGCGGCGCAGCTCCCCGACGGCGTCGGCTACGTCGTCGACATCCAGGGAGACTGGCCGGAGGTCGAGCCTGCCGACCTCGACGCGCTGGTCGATTGCCTGCGCGGCGGCGCCGCACCCACCGCGACGCTCGCCGTGCCGCTTCGCGACGAGGCGCGCTTCGCCGACCCCAACGTCGTGAAGGTGGTCCGCGGACTCGACGGCAAGGCCCTCTACTTCAGCCGCGCGACGATCCCCTACCCGCGCGACCCCTCGCCGCTGCCGCGCCTGCGGCACGTCGGCGTGTACGCATTCACGCGCGAAACTCTCGCGCGCATCCCGGCTTTGCCGAGCAGCGGTCTGGCCGAGGCCGAGAGCCTCGAGCAGCTCCGCTTCCTCGAGAACGGCATCGCGATGCAGGTGCTCGACGCACGAGGCGAGCCCTGGGGCATCGAGACCCGGACGGACTACGACGCGTTCCTCCACCGACTGCGCTCGGGCGCGCGCGGCGGCGGCGGAACCACGCAACGCGGAGGCGACACCCGATGACCAAGTACATCTTCATCACCGGCGGCGTGGTCTCCTCGCTCGGCAAGGGACTCACGGCCGCGGCCATCGGCTGGATCCTCGAGCGCATGGGCCTCACGGTGTCGATGCAGAAGCTCGACCCCTACATCAACGTCGACCCGGGGACGATGTCGCCGTTCCAGCACGGCGAAGTCTACGTCACCGACGACGGCACCGAGGCGGACCTCGACCTCGGCCACTACGAGCGCTTCACGCACTCCAAGATCGACAAGCACTCGAACTACACCACCGGCAAGATCTACCGCGAGGTCATCCAGAAGGAGCGGCGCGGCGACTACCTCGGCAGCACGGTCCAGGTGATCCCGCACATCACCGACGAGATCAAGGCGGCGATCCGCCGCGGCGCCTCGAGCGGCTGCGACGTCGCGATCACCGAGATCGGCGGCACCGTCGGCGACATCGAGAGCCTGCCCTTCCTCGAGGCGATCCGCCAGTTCAGCCTCGAGCACGGTCCGCAGGACACGCTCTTCATCCACCTCACCCTGCTTCCCTTCCTGCGCGCGAGCGGCGAGCTGAAGACGAAGCCGACGCAGCAATCGGTCGGCAAGCTGCGCGAGATCGGCATCCAGCCGCAGATCCTGATCTGCCGCACGGAGAAGCCGATGACGCCCGACATGCCGGCGAAGATCGCGCTGTTCTGCAACGTGCGGAAGGAGGCGGTCATCGAGGAGCGCGACGTCGACTTCTCGATCTACGAGGTGCCCGTCGACCTCATCAAGGCGGGCCTGCCCCAGCAGGTTCTGGAGAAGCTCGCCCTCACGCCGAAGCGCGACATCGCGCTCGACGACTGGTTCCAGTTGCTCGAGACGGTGAAGCACCCCGAGCACGTCGTCGAGATCGGCGTGGCGGGCAAGTACATCGAGCTCCACGACGCGTACAAGTCGATCTACGAGGCCCTGACGCACGCCGGCATCGCGAACCGCGCCAAGATCCGCCTGCGCAAGGTGGCCGCCGAACAGGTCGCCACCCAGGGCGCCGAGGCCCTGCTCACGGGCGTCGACGCCGTGCTCGTCCCCGGCGGCTTCGGCGAGCGCGGCTTCGAGGGCAAGATCGCGACGATCGAGTGGGCGCGGAAGCACCGCATCCCCTTCCTCGGGATCTGCTACGGCATGCAGGCGGCGGTCGTCGAGTACGCGCGCCATGTCTGCGGCATCGAGAAGGCGACCACGGCCGAGTACGCGCCGACCGCGGAGCACCGCGTCATCGACCTGATGGAGGAGCAGAAGGCCGTCACCCAGCTCGGCGGCACGATGCGCCTCGGCGCCTTCGAGTGCCGGCTCACGCCCGGGACCATCAGCCGCGAGGAATACGGCGCCGAACGGATCAGCGAGCGCCACCGGCATCGCTTCGAGTTCAACAACCGCTACCGCGGTCAGCTCGCCGAGGCCGGCCTCGTCATCGCGGGCGTCAACGACAAGCACGATCTCGTCGAGATCATCGAGCTGCCGCGCGAGGTCCACCCCTGGTTCGTGGGCGTGCAGTACCACCCCGAGTTCAAGACCAAGCCGCAGCAGCCCCACCCGCTGTTCCGCGGCTTCGTCGCGGCCGCGGTCGAGCGGCAGCGGCGGCCCGTCGAGGTGTGAGGGCCGGCCGCGGAGACGGTCCTCGATCGCCGCGCGTCAGCGTCCTGCGGTGGTCAGCGGCGTGAGCTCGACCTTGCGGAACTCGCAGACGGCGCCCTCCGCCTGGATCGCGATCCGACCCTGATCCGTGGTGCAGCCGGAGCCGTCGTTGACGTGGGCACCGTTGACCCAGATGTCGATGCTGCGACCCCGGCACTCGATCACCATCTCGTTCCACTCGCCGAGCGGCTTCTCGGAGCCGTCGGTGAGGTTCTTGATGCGTCGGGCGCGGTCGCCGTCGACGCCCCAGTTCGCCTTCGGGCCACGGCGCGCCTCCATGTCGGGCACGCTGATGTCCTCGCCGATGCACCAGAAGTCGCCCGCGTTGCCGACGTGGAGCTGGCACTCGATCGACTGCGGGAACATCCCGTAGAGCCGCCGCGGGGTCGAGCCGTGCACGAGCACCCCGCAATTGCCGGGCTCACCGGGCCAGCGCCACTCCACCACGAGGCGGTAATCGCGGAAGGACTCGTCGGTGATCAGATGACCCGGCGGGTTCCCCTGGCTCACGAGCAACCCATCCCGCACGACGAACGACGGCGTGACGTCCGCGCCGCCGTCGGCAGCCGGCACGTCGCTGTGCCAGCCCGCGAGGCTCTTGCCGTCGAAGAGCGCGCGCGTCGCGGGTTGCGGCGTCGCGCACGCGCACAGGAGACCGAGGAAGGAGGAGACGATCGCGAGACGGGCCATGCGCGCGAGGTTCGCGCATGGCGCCGCGACGCGCAAGCGCGCGTTCGCGCGATCACTTCCGCGGCGCGCGCGTGTAGACGATCTCCATGTCGTTGGTGATCGCCTCCGACCTGAAGCTCATCTTCATGTGACGCGTGTTCGCGTCCTTCTGCGTGTAGACCTGGTGCATGTGCGCCGGCTTGCCCAGCGGATCGAGGCAATCGCCGCGGAACGTGAACTCGCCGGTCTTCTCGTCGAGGGTGCCCTTGCACACCGAGAAGGTCGGTGCACAGGCGTCGATCCAGATGCTGACGTACTGCTTCGCGGCGGCGTCATAGCCGCTGAGGCAGTGACCTTCGAACGGCGCGCCGCCCATCTCGCCGGTGAAGTCGGACCAGGTCCAGCGACCATTGCAGACCGCGCTCACGATCTCGACGCACTTCGACTCCGTGCGCCCGATCCCCGGCATCTCGCAGGTGACCGCGGCATCCCAGCGACCGATGCCGGCGTGGAGTCGCGCGAGTTCCGCGCCGGGAGCCGCGCCACCCCCGGCGCTGGCCGCGATCGCCACCGGTGACTTCTTCCGCGTGCGCGTGATCTCCGCGCACTTCAGGTCCTTGCCGTCGGCGCCCTTCGTGTAGCAGGTCTCGACGCTGGTGTCGGCGTCGCGATGCACCAGCGTGCTGCGCATCGGGCCGTGCGCCGTCTCGCCGATGAAGGTCCAGGTGCGCGCCTTCGCGTCGTACTCGCCGGTGAAGAAGGTCGCCGGCTCGTCCATGCTCGACGTCCAGATCCCGACGTAGCCCTTGGCGTACGGGTCCCAGCCGACGAGCCAGATGCCCTCGCAGACCTCCTCGCCGAAGACCCCGGTCATCGTCGACTTGAGCCAGAGCCCGTTGCAGACCAGCTCGGCCCGTTCGATGCCGGTGCTCGTGATCGACTTCTCCATGCCGGGGACGCCCGGCATCGCCTCCATCTTGCCGACGGTCTCCCAGGTGCCGACGAACGCGGCGAGGGCCGCGTGCTCTTCATGCCTCGGGTCGGGGATGGCGAGTTCGGCGCCGGCGACGGGTCGGTCGTCCTGCGCACGCGGGGACGGGGCGAACGCGGCGAGAGTCGCCGCGATGGCGATCAGGGTCTTCATGACGTGCATCCTCGGAACGGAGCTGCACGGGACCCTGCGGGTCCCGTGTCGGGCGACGCTTGTAGCCGCCCGCCCGACCCTACGCCTCTCCGCCGGCGAGTGGATCGCGTCGTTCGCCGCGACCTGTCTCCCCGTCCCGATCCATCACCGGATGACGGGCGCGAGCACGCCTTCGGCGAGCAGCGCCTTCGCCACGCGCTCCCCCATCACGCGACAGCCGGCGTCCTTCAGGTGCACCGAGTCGTTGAAGTGCTCGCCGTCCGCGGGAATCGTGTGCTCGCCGTCGATCAGGAGCGCGCCGGTCCGCGCCGCGGCGCGGCGGATCGCGGCGTTGTAGGCCGTGATGCCGGCGAGGATGTCGTCGGGCGTCATGAACGGCATGTAGTAGAGGGCGCTCTGGCAGGCCTCTCGCCGCGCGGCCGCGTCCTGCTCGGGACGGACCCGGTGCGAGAAGGTCGCGATCGCCACGACCGGCGCGACCTTCTTGCTGCGTTCGATGAGGTCGACGACACGCTCCTCGTAGGCCTTGCCGGCCGCGTCGGCATCGAACGTGACGTGACCCGACGACTCGGTGTTCGCACCGCTCGAACGCATCAGGAAGTTGCGCTTGAGGATGGCCCAGAGCATCGAGCGATCCTCGAGCCAGTCCTCGGCCGGTCCCTTCCAGACGCCCTGGGCCTTCGCCGCGGCGCGCGAGTCCTGCGCGAGGTCGTTGGTCGCCTCGTAGAGCACGATCACGTCCGGCTGCAGCTTCGCGACCCGGAACTCGAGGCTCTTCCGCATGTGCTCCACCGTGAACGCCGCCGCCGCGCCGTTGACCCAGTCGATGGTCTGCTTCGGCAGCGCGGCGCGCAGCCGCGCGACGACCTGGGCGGGCCACGTCGCATCGTTGCCCGAGGCCTCCGCGCAGTAGGTGGTCGAACCGCCGAGGAAGGCGACGCGGAGCGTGCCGGCAGGCTTCGGGACGGTCAGTTCGGGGCTGCGGAAGCCACGGCTGTCGATCTCGATCGGTCCATGGCGACCGCTCGGCGGGATGCGCAGGCCCGACTCCTCGTCGATGACGAAGTCGTAGATCGCGCCGAAGGTGCCGTGCTTCAACCAGTGACGGAGTCGGACGGCCCCCTCGAGGGCGAGGAGCGAGGCGAGGCAGGCAACGGCGAGCAGGACCAGTCGACGCCGCAGGCTCGTCGGCGCGCGGGCGGGCTTCTGGGCGGCGGGAGGCGATCCGGTCATCGGCGCGATCCTACTGCGGAGCTCGCCGGGCTCCGAAGTCCGGCGCGCGGCGCGATTCGCGGCGGGATCCACGCGTCGCTATCCTCCCGCGCCGACGACACCATGGGCCAGCAATACGTCTCGGGTCCGGGCGACGAAGCCGCGCTTCGCGCATTCATGAAGGCCCTGCTCGCCGACGTGCGGGCGCTCGAGCGCATGCACGAGTTGGACCTCTTCGAGACCGGCGTGCGCCGGATCGGTGCCGAGCAGGAGATCTTCCTGATCGACGACGCGTGCCGGCCCAAGAACATGGTGCTCGACATGCTGCCGAAGCTGCCCGACTCCGGTTTCACGACCGAGCTCGCGCAGTTCAACCTCGAGACGAACATGACGCCGCACGAGTTCGGCGGCGACTGCCTGCGGCGCATGGAGACCGAGCTCAAGGAGCGGCTCCTCCAGGCCCGGACCGTGGCCGAATCGCTGGGCGGCGGCATCGTCCTCTGCGGCATCCTCCCGACGCTTCAGAAGAGCCACCTCTCGCTCGACAGCATGACGCCGAACCCGCGCTATCGGCGTCTCAACGACGCGATGACGGGCCTGCGCGGCGGCCAGTTCCACTTCCTCATCAAGGGAATCGACGAGCTCGAGACCTCGCACGACAACGTGATGCTCGAGTCGTGCACGACGAGCTTCCAGGTCCACTTCCAGGTCGGACCGAAGGAGTTCGCACGGCTCTACAACCTGGCGCAGGCGATCACGGCGCCGGTGCTCGCGGCCGCGGTGAACTCCCCGATCCTGCTCGGCCGTCGCCTCTGGCACGAGACCCGCATCGCGCTGTTCCAGCAGTCGGTCGACGCGCGCAGCCAGACGCACCAGACCCGCGGCCTCCGGCCCCGCGTCAGCTTCGGCGACGGCTGGATCAAGGAGTCGGTGATGGAGATCTTCCGCGACGACATCGCGCGCTTCCGCGTGCTGCTCGCGGACCGGGTCGACGAGGACCCCGAGAAGGTCATGGCGCGGGGCGAGATCCCGAAGCTCTCGTCGCTCCGTCTCCACAACGGCACCGTCTACCGCTGGAACCGCGCGTGCTATGGGATCCAGGACGGCAAGGCCCATCTTCGCATCGAGGCGCGCGTGCTCCCCGCGGGGCCCACGGTGCTCGATGAGATGGCCAACGCCGCGTTCTTCTTCGGTCTGATGGTCGCGTTGGCCGAGGAGTACGGCGACATCCGCGACGTCATGACCTTCGACAACGCGAAGGACAACTTCACGTCGGCCGCACGCTCCGGGCTGCGCGCGCAGTTCACCTGGATCGGGGGCCGGCACTACACGGCGCAGGCGCTGATCCTCGAGCACCTGCTGCCGCTCGCGCGGCAGGGACTCGAACACCGCGGCATCGACCGCGGCGACATCGACCGCTACCTCGGCGTGCTCGAGGAGCGCGTGCGGATCGGCCGCACGGGCTCGCAGTGGATGCTCGATTCGCTCGCGGCCATGCAGGGCAAGGGCACGCAGGACCAGCGGCTGCGCGCGCTCTGCCACGCGACCCGCGAACGCCAGAAGCAGGGCGATCCCGTCGCGCGCTGGAAGCTCGCCTCCATCGAGGAGACGGGGAGCTGGCGCCACAGCTACCAGAAGGTCGGGCAGTTCATGACCACCGACCTCTTCACGGTGCATCCGGGCGACGTCGTCGACCTCGCCGCGAGCCTCATGGACTGGCGCCACATCCGGCACGTGCCGGTCGAGGACTCCGAGGGCCGGCTCGTCGGACTGGTCTCGCACCGTTCCCTGCTGCGGCTCGTCGGGCAGGGCGCCTCGGGCGTCGATCAGCAGGTGCTGGTCCAGGACATCATGAAGAAGGCGGTCGTCACCGTGACGCCGGACACGCCGACGCTGGAGGCGATCGAGAAGATGCGCGGACACCGCGTCGGCTCGCTGCCGGTGATCGAGGGCGACAAGCTCGTCGGCATCATCACGGAGCGCGATCTCATCAACGTCGCGGCGGCGCTGCTCGAGCAGCACCTGCGGGAGCAGGGGAACTCGTGACTCAGGAGAACTCGTGACTCAGGAGTACTCGTGACTCAGGGGAACTCGTGAACGGCCCGGGAGCCAGCGCGATCGCCGACGAGGCGATCACCGAACCGCGCCTGCTCGGCACGATCGACTCGGGTCTGCCCGGGCCGACCTTCCTCGCGCAGGGCGGCATCCACGGCAACGAACCCGGGGGCGTGATCGCACTGCAGCGCGTGCTCGCGGCCCTCGCGTCCGGGAAGACGAGGCTCGCCAAGGGCCGGGTCGTGCTCTGCCGCGGCAACCTGCTCGCGCTGCACA
>JADLHO010000015.1 GCA_020848735.1 Planctomycetota bacterium
GCGCAATACGCCTCGGCACCGGCGAGGCTCACGGTGACGACCGGCAGGGTCGGCGCGTCCGTGTGCCAGGTCCCGCGCCCCGGATCGCGCACGATCCGGAACTTGCGGGAATCGAACGCGCACCAGCGCGGGTCGACGTCGGGCCCGACCGCGGCGAGGAAGGCCGCGTACTCCGCATTGGTCACCTCGTGACGGCCGAGCCAGAAGGCCGGGACGTCGACGACGCGGGCCGGCCGTTCGTCCGGCTGGCCGATGCCGAGCGTGTCGCCGATCACGGCCGGGCCCGCCGGCACGAAGGCGAACTCCGCGTCGCCGTCGTCGCCCTCCGGAGCCCGCGGGATCGCGAGGTGCAGGGTCCGATCGGGAGGCAGGGTCGCGTCGAATGCCGGGACCGGCAGCGCGAACGCGCCCCGCGGCGCGGTGACGCGCAGCGCATAGGCCCCGGGCAGGACTTCGAGCCCGGTCGCGGCCGCGTCGAAGGGTCCGAAGACCGGCCGCACCTCGTCGGAGGCCACCTCGCAGAGCACGAGCGGTCGGCGCTCGGGGTTGGTGATGCAAAGCCTCACCGGCACCGGCGCCGTGCCGAGCGGCGTCGTGCCGCACGCCGACAGGACGAGCGCGACGATGCCCGGCCCGACGCGCCGCATCAGTTGCCGAAGACCATCTGCACGCCGTTCGACAGATAGACCGGCAGCGTGCCCCCGAGGCTCGGATCCACCATCACCGCCTGCGCATTGAGCGAGGCGCCGATGATCGAGGAGAAGTTCGGGATCGGGAAGCCGAGCTGCGTGAGCGGCGAGGTCGGTGCCACGCCGAGGGACACGTCGATCGTCGAGAGCAGGGTGCAGGCGGGCAGGCCGTTGGCGCCGAGGTTGAGATTGGGGTTCACGAAACCGAAGCCCACCGCGCCGCCGAGCGAGCCGTTGCGCACGTTGCTGATCTCCAGCGTGAAGTTCTGCCCGAGCACGGGCCGCGAACCCGCCTGCGCCACCATGGTCAGGGGCGAGCCGGCCGGACAGCCGGCCCCGTACTGCGACCAGGACGCACAGCCGACGAGCGGCGTGACGACCCAGGCGCTCGGGCCGAGCGTGAAGAACTGGAGCGGCCGGGATTGCAGGTCGAAGGCGTTGGCGCCGAAGATCTCGTAGACGGTGGCGCTCGTCGTGGGGAAGGTCCCCGACGAGAGGTCGCTGCCGCCGGGATTGGCGGAGTTGGAGCCCGGCGACATTCCCGTCAATGCGGTATGGGAGGTGTTGCGGCAGTTCGCATCGAACGCGAATTGGACGTTGCCGGCCGTGTCGATCGCGATCTGGAAGGTGTTGGCGCCCGTATTGCTGTACTCCGGCACCGCGTTCCAGGTCACGATCGCCTTGCCTGGCAGGGCATTGAAGTGGACCGAACCACCGACACCGGGATTCAGGTCCATCCACATGCCGGCGATGATCGGGCTGGTCGAGGTCCGCAGCAGCGTCTGGTCACCGTTGCAGCAGTGATGGGCCGTCGGGATCGGCACCGAGCCCGTGGAGTTCCACAGGTAGAAGAAGCCGTTCGAGGAGACGATCGCCGAGTCGTAGTTGGCGCCGCCGAAGCTGACCGTGAAGCCGAGCGCGAGCGCACCGGTGACCGCGTCGTCGCCGAGGCCGAGACCGCCGCCGTAATTGGGATCGAAACCGCATTGTGCGGACGCGAAGGGAGCGAGCGCCACGAGGGCACCCGCACAGGCGAACCTGGCGAGCGGCATGGAGGGAACGAGGGACATGCGGAGGACCAAGGACTCCCCCGGCTGGAGCTGGGAGAGGAGCGAGGGGGCGGACCGCCGGAGGATAGCCGGCGAGGGCGCCGATCAGGACAGGGCCGTGATCGGGATCCAGGACCAGGACGCCCGCGCGCGCGGCACGCCGTATCGGTTCCGGGAGGCGCCGTCAGGGCCGCTCGAATCGCGCCAACGAGAGGAACCCGATCGGCAACGCGGAACGCCCCTCGAGGACGAGGTCGGCGAGCGCCTCGCCGATCACCGGGGCGAACTTGAAGCCGTGCCCCGAGAACCCGCACGCCAGCGCGATGCTCGCGTGCGCGGGGTGGCGATCGAGGATGAAGTGGCCGTCTTGGCTGTTCGTGTACATGCAGACCTGCGCGGCGAGCAGCGGGCCGTTGGCATCGGGCAGGTGGCGTGCGAGGCCGGCGCGGAATCCGGCCTCGTCCCCGACGCCGAGACCGCGGTCGAGGAGCTCGGGATCCGTGAGGGGGCCGAGCGCATGATGACCGACCTTCAACGCCGGCGGCCCCGCGCCGAACGACGCGGGCAGCGCGGGGAAGCCGTAATGCAGACCGGCGCCCTCCGCCGGGTCGCCCTCGATCGCATAGCACGGGAACGCGCCATACGCGAACGGCGCCTCCCGCTTTGGTCGCACCCAAGCGACGACCTGGCGCGTGACACGCAGGGGGACCCCGAGATCGGCCAGGAAGCGCGGCGCGTGAGGGCCGGCGGTGATGACGAGACGGGCGGCGTCGTACGCGCCGCGTTCCGTGACGACGTGCACGCCCCGCTCGCGCGCCTCGAAGTGCACGATGCGCTCCCGCGCGTGCAGCTCCGCGCCGTGCGCGAGGGCGTCCTGGGCGAAGGCGACGATCGATCGCTCCGCGAGGACGAAGCCGCCGTCGGCCTCATGGATCGCGACGTAGCCCTCCGGCAGATGCAGGGGTGGCATGCGCGCCGCGAGCTCCTGCGCGTCGAGCGCGGCGATCGCCAGGCCATGGCGACTCGCGGCCCGGCGGACGCCGGCGATGAGCTCCCCGTCCGGACGACCCGCGTGCACGAGGCCCGTCTGGAACAGGAGGGAACTGCGCGTCCGCAGCTCCAAGGCGTGCCATTGCCGGTACGCCAGCTCGAGCAACGGCACGTAGTCGGGATGCTCGTAGTACGCCTTGCGGATGAGGCGCACGTGGCCGCCGCTGCTGCCCAACGCATGCGGGATGTCGAATCTCTCGAGACCGAGCACGCGCACGCCACGCCGCGCCAGCGCCGAACAGGTCGCGGCACCCATCGCGCCGACACCGGCGACGATCACGTCGAAGCAGGAGGTCATCGGGTGCCGATGCTACGCGGCGGAGCACCGCGCGCGCCGGGCTCGGCCGGCTACTTGATCGGCAGCTCGAAGTCCGGTGCGCGGCACACCTCGCGGCGCGCGAGGCAGTAAGGCAGGTTCCACAGCGCGGCGAGCGTCGCCTTCACGCAGATCCAATAGCCCCACTTCACGCCGCGGATGTTCTCGAAGAGGCCGATCGTGCCCACGGCGTCCCCGACCTCGCCGCCCTTGCCCTTCTGCTTGCCGCCGAGCCCCTTCCGCAGGAACACGAAGGGGAAGGCGAGGACCTTCGACCACGGCAGGTACTTGAAGGCCCAGAGCCAGAAGTTGCGCACGTGGTAGTAGAGGCTGCGCTTGCCATGGCGCATGCCGAAGGGCGCTTTGTGGAAGACCTCGATCGCCGGCACCATCTTCACGCGGTAGCCGAGGTTGAGCAGCCGCGTGGTGAGGTCGCGCTCGTTGCCGAAGATGAAGAAGCGCTCGTCGTACCATCCCGCCTCGCGGAGGGGCTTCGCGCGCGCCATGCTGCCGCAGCCGCGAAACGTCGCCATGTAGCGCTCGGTGTTCACCGCGGGCGAGTTGCGGTACCAGTCCGGCATCTCGGGCTCCACGACCTTCGGCGAGAGGATGGCCGTGGTCGCCGGCTCGCGCGCGAACTCGGCGAGCATCCGCTCGACGAAGTCCGGCGACAGGACGACGTCGTCGTCGAGGATGCCGACGTAATCGCCGTGCGCGGTCGCGAACCCGATGTTGAAGGTCTCGCAGGCGCCGTAGGCCGAGTGCGGCATCCGCACGAGCTGCACCTCCGGGAACTCCGCGAGGACCATCTCCGGCGTGCCGTCCTTGCTGCAGTTGTCGACGACGACGACCTGGTCGGCCGGCCGGGTCTGGCGGCGGATCGCCGCGAGGTTCTCGCGCAGGTCGTCCTTGCGATTCCAGACGGAGATCACGAGGGACACCGTGGGCCCCCGCTTCGCTTCGCTCATGCCAGGCCTTTCCGAGGTCACGGGCCGGCGCCTCCACCCCGCTCGAGCAGGCGCACGTTCAGGGCGTGCGCGAGGTCGCGGACCTGGGCGAGTTCGGCCGGGCGGAGGTCGGCGAAGACCTCCGCGTATTGGATCGCGGGGTCCTCGATGTTGACCGTCATCGAGTGATCGCGGTGCAGGATCTTCTCGCGCCAGTCGTTGTAGGCGAGCTGGGTCGCGAATGCGGACAGCGCGTGCTGCTTGCGGCTCTCGAACGCGCCGACGTCGAAGAGCGTCGCACCCGAGACCACCTGGTTGACGCCGAAGAGCAGGCAGCGGCAATCGCGCGCGAGCGCATCGCTCGCGTCCACCATCGCGAACGCCAGGGCGCGGTGGTCGCGGTGCGACTCGGCGAACCAGAACGAATAGACGGTCCTGGGTGCGATCGCGGTCATGAGGGCGCGCAGCCGTCCGGTCAGCGCCGCGCGGTGCTCGGGGAGCTCGCCGTCGGGGAAGCCGAGGCTCTGCAGCTCCTCCACACCGAGTCGCGCCAGGGCCTCGCGACCCTCGGCCCGTCGCAGGGCCGCGACGTCGTCGAAACGCCCACCGGGATCACCGCGCGCGCCGTCGGTCGCGTGCGCGACCACGACCCGATGCCCCACGCTGCGATGCCACGCGAGCATGCCGCCGCACGAGATCACCTCGTCGTCGGGGTGCGCCGCCAGCACGAGGACCGGGCCCTGCAGCGCCTCCTTCGGCAGCAGGGGCGGGAACAGGTGATCGAGACGCGGCCCGGTCACGATGCGCCCTCACGGCAGGCCCGGGCATAGAGCGCGCGGTAGCGGTCGGCGGCGGTGCTCATCGTGGCGAAGTGGCGCGGGAGCTTGGCGCGCAGGTCCGTCAGGCGCGAGGGCTCCGCGGCGAATCCGCGCAGCAGCGCCGCGAGCGGCGTCGGCTCGTCGACCGCGACGACGAGCCCGGCCTCGCCGATGCGCTCGCGCAGGGCCCCGCGGTCGGAGACGAGCACCGGCACGCCGCGCGCGAGGGCCTCCTCGACGACGAGGCCGTAGGTCTCCTCGCAGAGGCTCGGGAACACCGCGAGGTCGAGGTCGCACGCCGGATGGTCGCCCGCCGCGCCGTAGGCGCCGGTCGTCACCAGCGGAACGCCGAGCGCCTGCGCGCGGGCACGCACGCGCGCCTCGAAGGCGGGGTCGAGGAAGCGGCCGGCGAGCCGCAGCTCGATCCCCAGGAGCCCGGCACAGGCTTCGACCAGGAGGAGCACGCCCTTCTCCTCGACGAGGTTGCCGAAGGTGCCGATGCGCAGCCGACCGCTGCGCGCCGGCGACGCGCGGTCGGTCACCGGTTCGAGCAGACCGTGCGGGATCACCTCCAGCGGGCGCTCGAAGGGCAGCTGCGCGGCGATCTTTGCGCGCGAGGTCTCGCTCGGCACGGTCACCGCATGCGCCGCGGCGAGCTCGGCGCGCAGGTCGGCGTCGCGCGCCGCGAGACTGCCGCGCGCGGCCGCATCGTCGAGACCGGGCAGGTCGCGGCGGATGCAGTCCGCGCACGCGTCGCGCCGCGCACCCGTCGGACAGGTGATGCCGGCCGGCGGTCGGCGGAAGAAGCGCGGACAGGTCGTCCAGAGATCGTGCAGCGTCGCGATGCCCGGGATCCCCACCGCGCGCGCCGCGCGCAGCGTGCCGCTCGACAGGCTCGCCCAGTGGTGCACGTGCACGCACGCGCGCTGGGTACGCCGCAGCTCCGCGACGAGCAGCGCGCGGACGCGCGGGCGTGAGACGTCCATCCCGTAGGGCTCGTCCGCGCGGCGCGGGAGACGCAGGACGGGGATGCCCTCGTGCGTCGCGGGCACGACGTCGCTCCCGGCGTGCGGCACGTCGGACCCCGTGACGACGAGCACGTCGTCGCCCGCGTCGCGCAGCGCCCGAGCGAGCGCGCACACGACCCGCTCGGTGCCCCCGACGAACTCCGGCGGGTAGTTGTTGGTGACGAGCGCGACGCGCACGGTCAGCCTCCCGCCCCCGGTCCGAGGATCTCGCGCACGGTGTCCTCGAGCTGGCCGACCGCGGCGCGTCGTTCGGCCGGATCGTGCAGCTCGCGCAGCATGCGCGCCCGCTCCTGTCGCGCGCGCAGGCGCACGATCCAGTGCAGGTAGGGCCGCACCCACGCGCCGTAGTGCTTCACGTAGTAGGCGATGCGGTTGCGGTGCCAGGTCACGATCAGCCGCGCGAAGCGCTTCGTCGAACTGCCGACGTGGTGCATCACCACGGCCTCGGCGACGTAGCGGATGCGCCGGCCGCGCTTCCAGAGTCGTCGGCAGATGTCGACGTCGTTGAAGAAGAGCCAGAGCTCCTCGTCGAGGCCACCGCCCGCGAGGTACTCCTCGCGGTCGATCACGCAGCAGGCGCCGGGCGGTTGCTCGACGTCGCGCGACGACAGGTGGTCGAAGTCGCGCATGTAGTAGCGATCGTCGACGAGCCTCAGCGGCCAACGCCGTGCCCAGGTCATGTCGAACACGAATGCGGTCGCGAGGCCGGGAAAGCGCATGCAGGCGCGCTGGACGCTGCCGTCCTGGTTCACGAGCCGCGGCGCGGCCATGCCGTACTCGCGGTGCGCTTCGAGCCAGTCGACCAGCGCGTCGAGCGCACCTGGATGCACCTCGGTGTCGCTGTTGAGCAGACAGAGCCAGCGACCCGTCGCCGCACGGGCGCCCTGGTTGTTGCCGCCGCTGTAGCCGCGGTTCTCCGCGTTGCGCACGAGGCGCACGGCGGGGTAGGCCGCGGCGATCGCGTCGGCCGAGCCATCGTTGCTGCCGTTGTCGACGACGACGACCTCGCGCGTGCGACGCGCGCCATCGGCGGCCAGGGCGCGCAGGCACGCGAGCGTGAGGTCCTTCGTGTTCCACGACAGGACGACGACCGAGAGCTCGGGGCGCGCCGCGTCCATCTCAGCCTCCCGCCCTGCCGTGCTGCAGCGCGTGGTACTCCGCGAGCTTCTGCTTGCCGACGGCATCGGCCTCGGGGCCGTGCGGGAGTCCGACCGCCGGGAAGAGCTGCTGCCACCTGAAGACCGCGATCTCGTCGAGCGAGGGCCGCGTCGCGTCGACGACGCGGAACCAGTACGTCGTCGGACCGAAGCCCGCGAACATCGCGTCGCCGGGTGACCAGGCATCGCCGCTGCCGAAGATGCCGCCCGCGAGGAAGAACTTGGGATCGAGGCAGAGCTCGACGAGGAAGCGCTCGTAGCGCCCCGGCAACCGCAGGAGCGGGCGACCGTGACCCGCGCCGAGATCGATCACGTGACGGTGCGGCACGCGCTTCGATCGTCGCTTCGCCCAGGCGCTGCCGAGCACCCGCCGCGTCAGGTCGTAGACCATCGCGCCGAGCGGTCCGTACCACTTGCGGTAGTAGAGGCGGCGGCTGCGCCAGTAGCGCTCCATCTTGAGCTCGTTGGCGGTCTGCCCCGAGCGGTCGAAGTAGTGCACCACCTCCGCGCCCGCGACCTGCACGATGCGCAGGCGCGCGCGGCGGATGCGCATCGAGAGGTCGGTGTCCTCGAAGTAGAGCGGGAAGCGCTCGTCGAAGAAGCCGAGGCGGTCGACGTGCTCGGAGCGCATCACGAAGCAGCAGCCCGAGAGCATCGGCAGCTCGACGTCGCCCGTCGCCGACCACACGCGGAACGCCGCGCGGCAGCGACGCCGCGAGTACGCACGCACCACCTTCTGCGACAGCTCCGAAGCCGTCAGCCAGAGCAGGTCGAGCAGCGTCGGGAGGATGTTCGGCGGCAGGATCGCCTCGCGGCCGTCGTCCCAGTAGTTGCGCGGCGCGGCCGCGCCGATCGTCGCGTCGCGCTCCATGGCGCGGATCAGCGGCGTGATGGTGTTCGGCAGGTAGCGGATGTCGGGATTGCTCACGACGAGCCAGCGCCCGCGCGCGTGGCTGCGGGCGAGGTTCATGCCCGTGCTGTAGCCGCCGTTCTCGTGGTGGAGCACGAGCCGGCCGCCGGTGGCCGCGCACGCGGCCGCCAGCTCCCGCTCGGCCGCGGGATCCCGCAGGGGCGAGGCGTTGTCGACGACGATCGCCTCGTACGGCATCGGCGTGCCGTCGGCGCGGCGCGGCGCGTGCTGCGCGAAGCTCGCGAGCGCCTCGACGCAGAGCCGCCACGAGTTGTAGTTGACGACGAGGAGCGAGAGCTCGGGCCCGGTCACGACGTCGCGACTCCCTCCGGGCCGGGCGTGATGGTCTCGACCCGCCACTCGCGCTCGGTGAGGAAGAGCCCGAGCTCCTTGGTGCGGTTCTGGACGATCAGGTTCTCCGCGGCCGTCGACTCGTGGAAGCGGTGCACGCCGTGCGCATCGAGCAGCCAGACCGGCACGACGAACTCGCCGGAGAGCAGCTTCACCTCGGGCAACGTGAGCGTGACCACGCCCTCGGCGAAGTCGATCGGCACGCCGTCCATCTGCGTCGTCGGCGCGAAGCACAGCGTGCCGTCGGCGCGGGTGAAGCCGATCGCGAGGGCCAGCTTCTCGTGGCGACGACCGTTCTTGATGTGCACGCGGACCGCGGCCGGCTCTCCGGGCTGGAACTTGTTGCGGCGCTGCCCGGTCTTCGGGTCGACGATGTGCGCGGAGATCACCCGGGCGTGTTCCTCCATCGCCGGCGCGGCCTCCGCGGCATCGACGATGGGGATCTGGTGAACGTTCGCGTCCTGCTTCGCGATGATCTGGTTCTCGTAGGTCGCGTACTCGTTCGTGACGGTCACCGCGTCGTCGAAGAGCTGGATGCGGCCGTCCTTCAGCCAGATGACCTTGTCGCAGATCTGGCGCACGTCGTAGAGCGAGTGCGAGCAGAAGAACATCGTCTTGCCCTGCTCGCGGAACGACATGATCTTGTCGACGCACTTGCGTCGGAAGTGCATGTCGCCGACGGCGAGGATCTCGTCGATGATCAGGATGTCGGGATCGCTCGCGACCGCGACGCTGAACCCGAGTCGCGCGACCATGCCCGAGGAGTAGGTGCGGATCGGCTGATCGATGAACTTGTGCAGCTCGGAGAAGTCGAGGATCTGCTTGAACTTCTCCTTCGTCTCGCGCTCGTCGCGCCCCATGAGCGCGGCGTTCATGAAGATGTTCGCGCGGCCCGAGAAGTTCGGGTGGAACCCCGCGCCGAGTTCGAGCAGCGCCGCGACGTTCCCCCGGACGGAGTAGCGCCCCCGCGACGGAAAGGTCGTGCCGGTGAGGATCTTGAGGAGCGTCGACTTGCCGGCGCCGTTGCCGCCGACGAGGCCCACGCACTGGCCGGGCGCGATGTCGACGTCGATGTCCTGCAGGGCGTGCGTCTCGCGCGCGAAGGACCGACCGCGGTTCCACGGCAGGCTCTCGCGCAACCGGTCGAGCGGCCGCCCGTACGTGCGGTAGGTCTTCCAGAGCTTCTCGGCGCGGATCGCGGAGTGGTTCGTCATCTCAGACCAGGTCCGCGTACTTGTGCTTGTTCGCCATGAAGGTGCCGTAGCCGAGCACCAGCATCCCCACGCCCCACGCGGTCGCGATCAGCAGGTCCTGCACGACCGACGGCGCGAAGCCGAGCTCTGCCGGCGCGAGACCGAGCACGTGACGCTCGGCCACCAGCAGGTGGTAGATCGGGTTCCAGGTCATCAGCGTCGCCGCCCAGGCGGCCTTCTGCTCGACGAAGTTCGGCCACCAGAAGCACGGCGACAGGAAGAACCAGACCGTCGTGAAGATGCCGTAGACGTGCCGCACGTCGCGGATGAACACGTCGAGGTTGGCGAGCAGCATCCCGACCCCCGCCGCGAACATCAGGAGCGCGAGCAGGAACCACGGCATGGCGAGCAAGGACCAGCCGAGCTGCGCGCGCCCGGTCGCGAGGCCGACCACCAGCGCGACGCCGAAGCCGACGAGGAAGACGATCGTCTCGACGAAGACCGGGACGAGCGGCAGCACCTCGCAGGGGAACTTGACCTTCTTGACGATGTTGCCGTTGCCGCTGATCGCGTGCATCGCCGCCGACGTCGACTGGACGATCGCGTGGAAGCACACGACGCCCGAGAAGAGGTACAGCGCGAACTGCAGGGGATCCTCACCCTCCCCGAAGCGCCCCATCACCACGCCGAAGATGACGAAGTAGACCGCGAAGAGGAACAGCGGGTGGATGAGCACCCACAGCGGTCCGAGCAGGCTGTCGTGGAAGCGCCCCCGCAACTCGCGCGTGACGAAGTGCCTCACGAGCCCGCGGTGGCGCAGGAGGAGTGCGGGCAGGCAGATGGCCCGCAGCGCGTGGTGGAGGACGCTCCGCGGCGAGTCCTCCGCGGAATACGTGAGCTCCTCGAGTTCGTGGGCGATCGGGCTGCCGGTCACGGGTTGCTTCTCGGAAAGGCGATGGCGACGACGGGAGTCTGACGCGGAAGGCCGGGTCCGGTCCCGCGCGAGGGGCGGTCAGCGCGCGCTGCCATCGCAGCGAGCGCCACACGGGCGAGGTCCGCCGCGGAGGGCTTGCGAGCCATGTTCAGCGCGCCGCGAGACCCGTACCCGGCTCAGCGCGGCGCGCTGCGCGGCTGGATGCCGAGGGCCTGACCGTAACGCAGGCGGAGCTGGCCCAGGAGGATCTGTTCGCGCTCCCCGTCCTGGCCGTCGTCGCTCCAGTCGTCCTCCTCGGCCTCGAAGCCGCGGGAGATGTCGGTCACGATCTGGCGCTCGACGTAGTACTCGAGCCGCCACAGCTCCTTTCCGACGTGCTCCGGCTTCGGCTCGGCGCGCTCGAAGCGGCCCTGCAGACGCGTGCGGACACCCTTGCCGAAGGGCGCGGGGCTCTCGCGCCATCGCGAGATGAAGATCCGCAGGCCGCGATCGCTGGCGACCGGGTCCATGCGGAAGCCGGAGCGCTCCGCCACGTCGGCGAAGTGCTCCCAGGTCTCGCCGAAGCCGAGCGGGACCTCGAGTTCGAGCGGCGTCGGCGGCGACGAGCAGGCGGCGGCCAGGGACACGGCGAGGCAGACGAAGGCGAAGCGGCGCATCGGGAGGCTTTGCACGTGCCGACGGGAAGGCGCGCGCGGAGGGCCGGCGGACTATATCCCTGCGCCATGCCGCTCCGCGCCATGCTCCTCGACCTCGACGGCACGCTCGTCGACTCGCTCGCCGACATCACCGCGAGCGTCGATCACGTCCGGGCCGCGTACGGTCTCGCACCGCTCGGCACGGCGCGCGTGCGCGCGATGGTCGGCGACGGCGCCGCGCGCCTGCTCGCGCGCGCGCTCGCGGACCGCGATCCGGTGCCGCCGCTCGCCGAGCTCTGGCCGCGCTACGAGGCACACCACGAGGCCCAGTGCACGCGCCTCGTGCGGCCCTATCCGGGGGTCGTCGACGCGCTGCGCCGCTGGCGGCAGGCCGGCGTCCGCACCGCGGTCGTCACCAACAAGCCCGAGCGCTTCGCGACGCGGATCCTCGAGCACCTAAACCTGCACGTCGACACGGTCGTCGGCGGCGACACCTTGCCCGAACGCAAGCCCTCGCCGGCGCCGCTGCTCGAGGCACTGCGACGGCTCGGCGTGGCGCCGGGCGACGCCGCGATGCTCGGCGACGGCGTGCAGGACCTCCGCGCCGGCAAGGCCGCGGGCGTGCGCACGATCGCCGCGCTCTGGGGTTTCCGCAGCGAGGCGGAGCTGCGCGCGGAGGGCGCCGATGAGTACCGGCAGACACCACTCGGGCCGGCACCGTGAACGCCGTCACCCGGCTTCGTTGGCGGCGGACCAGAGCACCGTCGCGAGCACGCAGGCGGCCTCCTGGAGCTCGCGCACGAGCACCTTGTCGAAGGTGTCGGCCGCGGTGCCGTCGAGGACGCCCCAGTCGGGCGCCTGCTGCACGAACGCGTAGGCGCGCACGCCGCGCTCGCGCAGCGCGCGCGTGAGGTTCGTGCGCGGCGCGCGATAGCCCACGTCGGTCGCGCCGAGCGAACGCACGGGCTCGAACCAGGTCTCGGCGCGATCGAGGTCCTCGCGCACGCCGTCGAGCATCAGGCCGAGCAGGCGACCGGCACCGCCCTCGATCGCGAACGCGACGCGGTGCCGGGGGAGCTCGGCGGCGCGGCGCTGCGCGTAGCGCGAGGAGCCCGCGCCCTGCGCCGTTCCGCTCAGGAACGCGAAGCGGATCGCGCGCGCCGGGGCGCGCTCCAGCGAGCGCAGGATCCGCGCGGCCTCGACGAGCACGGCCACGCCGGCGCCGTCGGCGGTCGCGCCCGTGCCGAGGTCCCAGGAGTCGAGACCGCAGAAGGCGAGCACGAGTTCGCCGCTCGTCTCGCCGTCGGCGGCACCCGCGCCCGGGATCGCGGCGACCAGTTCGTGGACCGCGACCTCGCCGCCGACGCTGCCGCCGCCGGCGAGTTCGATGCGCAGCTCTTCCCCCCCTTCGCGCAGGCGGCGGAGCAACGCCATGTCCTCGCTGCTCAGGAAGACCGCGGGCACGTCGGCGGCGACGAAGGGCGCGGCGAAGGTCGCGAGGTCCGCTGCCAGCAGCGCGTGGGGCCGGAGCGAGTCGACCAGCAGGGCGCCCGCCGCGGGGAAGGGATGCGCCGGGCGGGGCCCGAGCGCGAGCTCCCGCGGATCGAGCAGCACGGCGTCGGCCGCCGTCGGCGCCTCGCCCGCCACGGGCGCGATCCGCAGCGTGCGCGGGGTCGGGAAGCCCCTCGTCCACGGACCGGCGGCGGCGGCCAGCTCCCGCGTGATCGGCGCCAGGAGGCGCGCGCGCAGCGGGGCGCGCTGCCAGGACTGCGGGATCACGTCGCGGTCGCGGACGACCGCGAGCCCGAGCGCCTCCAGCCGGGCCGCGACGCGCTCCACGGCCAGGGCATGGCCCGGCCCGCCGGTCAGGCGCGGCCCGATCCGGTCGCAGAGCTCGCGCAGCACCGCGGCGCCGCCATCCCCCGCGAAGGCGGCGTCGCGGATCCGCTCGAAGTCCGCCCGATCCTGTGCCGGGCTCGAGGGCATGGCCGCGAGCGCGAGGACCAGGGCGAGGGACGGACGGACCGGGTCGCGACGTCGGCGCATGCCGCAACCATAGTCGCGCGCGCCGCGGTCCCGCAGCCTGCGTCGCTGGACGCGGAACGCACCGGCGCGGAAGCTCGCGGGCCTGCTCCGCAACCGCCTCGTCGCCGCCTACGTCACGTCCTTCGTCGTGCTCGGGACGTGGATGCCGTTCTGGTGGCTCTGGGTCGAAGACCACGGCTTCGACAAGCGCGAGATCGGCATCCTCAACACGACGATGATCGTCGTGCGCATCGCGACAACGCCGTGGGCGTTGCAGTCCGCGGAGCGCCAGCGTCGCCGCCGCGCGGCGCTCATCGCGTTCGCGCTCGGCGCGGCCGTGCTGATGCTGCCGATGCCGATCGCGGCGAGCTTCGCGCCGATGCTCCTGCTGCACGCGGTGCTCTCGGTCGCGCACTCGACGCAGATCCCGCTGATCGACGCGATGACGATCCGCGCGGCGATCGCCGATCCGAGCGTGAGGTATGCGCGCGTGCGCGTGTGGGGCTCGGTCGCGTTCCTCGTCGCGACGCTCGGTGTCGGCGAGCTCCAGCGACATCTCGGCATCGGCGTCGTGTGGTGGACGATCGTGCTCGGCTTCGTCGCGACGGCGATCGCCGGCCTCGCGCTGCGCGGCGTCGACCACGAGAGCGACGAGGGCGGCGACGCGACCGCCCCCAGGGTCTCCATCCGCTCCCTCCTGGCCCAGCCGGGCTTCGTGCGCATGCTCGTCGCGAGCGGGCTCATCCAGGCGAGCCACGCGGCGTACTACTCGTATGGCTCGGTGCATTGGCGCGCCGCCGGTCTCGACGAGAACCAGATCGGCCTGCTCTGGGCCGAGGGCGTGGGCGCCGAGGTGCTGCTCTTCGCGTTCGGGCGCGGGTTCGCGGAGCGGCTCGGGATGCTGCGGCTGTTCCTGCTCGGAGCCGCGACCTCCGCGCTGCGCTGGGCCGTGCTGGCCGGAACCACCGAGTTCTGGACCCTGGCCGCGGTCAACGCACTGCACGCGTTCAGCTTCGGCGCGACGCATCTCGCGGCCATGGGCTGGATCCAGGCGAACATCGCGCGACGTGCGGCCGCGACGGCGCAGGGCATGCTCTCGGCCTGGTCGGCCGGACTGGGCTTCGCGCTCGCGACCGCGCTGCTGACCTGGCTCTATCCGAGCCACGGCGCGGTCCCCGCCTTCGGCGCGATGATCGTGATGGCGATCGCCGGGGGGCTCGTGGCGCTCGGGCTCGGCCCGACTTCGAATGCCCGCGCCCCTCGTGCTTAGCATGCGGCCATGAAGCATCGGATCGCACGCGGGGAGCTCGCTCCGGGTCGCCGTCAGGCCTACACGATCGGGCTCGTCCTCCAGGGACTCGGTGGTCTGGCCTTCGTCGTCGGCTTCATCGGCTTCGCCGGCGGTGGCATGAGCCGCGTGCGCGATCCGCTGGGCGGCTCCGATCCGTTCCAGTGGTGGTTCGTGTGTCTCGGCGCAATGATCGTGCTCGCGATCGGCGGCTTCATCCGTCACGTCGCGGCGCGCGGGATCGCGGGCAGCGGACTCGTGCTCGACCCGAAGCGCGCGCGGGACGACCTCGAACCCTTCGCCCGCGCGGGCGGTGGACTGGTGCGCGATGCGCTCGACGAGGCCGGACTGCTGACGCAGGACGCTCCGCGCACGGCGGCGACCGGCGAGGTGGTGCGCATCCGTTGCCGCGAGTGCCGCGCCCTCGAGGACGAGACCGCGCGCTTCTGCAGCCACTGCGGCGCGAAGCTCTGACGAGCGGGCACGCGCGGCGCGCGCCGGGAACCCGCCGATCAGTCGGGGAGCGCGCGCGGCGGCCCGTCGTCCGCGGGCGCAGCGTCGCCGGCGGACGCGGGGTCCTTCGGCGACGCGTCGAGCTCGTCCCCGTCGAAGTCGAAGTCGAGGTCGAGCTGCGGCTCGGCCGGCAGACCATCCGGCGCCTCCGGTCGGCGCGCGCCATCGCCGCCGCGAAGGTCGCGGCGGATGCGATCGCGGAACACGATCTTGATCGGCACCTCGGGGACGCCGAAGTGTTCGCGGAAGGCGTTCGCGAGGTAGCGCTCGTAGTTGTGCCCGCGGAACAACGTGACGTCGTTGACGAAGACGACGACCGTGATCGGGTGGACGTCGATCTGCGTCCCGTAGAAGACCTTGGGCAGCTTGCCGCGGCTGCGCGGCACGAGGCGCGTGCGCGCCTCCTGCAGGAAGGCATTCAGCTTCGGCGTCGGCACGAGGAGCCCGGACTGCGCATGCAGCTCGAGCAGGAGGTCGAGCGTGCCGCGGACGTTGGTGCCGACCTTGGCCGAGAGGAAGGAGACCGGCGCGTAGTGCAGTCCGGGGAGCTGCTGCCGCACGTAGCGGTCCCACCTGTCGAGGTCGAGCGACTCGGCGAGATCGACCTTGTTGCCGACGATCAGCACCGGCTTGCTGAGCTCGAGATAGAAGTGCGCGAGCTTCTTGTCGACCTGGCTGAGCTTCTCGCGCACGTCGAACATGTGCACGACGACGTCGGCGCGGCGGATGCTGTCCTGCGCGCGCCCCATGCTGAACAGCTCGATCGCGTGCTCGATGCTCCGCTTCTTGCGCAGGCCCGCGGTGTCGATCGCGCAGAGCCGTTTGTCGTCGAATTCGAAGACCACGTCGATCGCGTCGCGCGTGGTGCCCGCGATCTCGGAGACGATCACGCGCTCCTCGCCGGCGAGGCGGTTGATCAGCGTCGACTTGCCGGAGTTGCGCTTGCCGACGACCGCGAAGCGCAACATCGGCTGCGCATCCTGCGTCTCGTCCGCCTCACGCTGCGGCAATGCCGCGACGATCGCATCGAGGAGCACGCTGATGCCGAAGCCCTCGACGGCGCTGACCGCGATCGGCGCGCCGAAGCCGAGGCGCTCCCAGGTGCCGATGGTCAGGCCCTCGTAGTGCGACTCGACCTTGTTGACGACCAGCAGGACCGGCTGCGCGAGCCGGCGCAGGCGCTGCGCGACGAACTCGTCGCCCGGCACGAAGCCCTCCTTGCTGTCGACGACGAAGAGCACGAGATCGGCCTGCGCGAGCGCGGTCTCGATCTGCGCCTCGATGTGCGCCTTGAGCAGGTTCTGGTCGACGAGCCCGAGGCCGCCGGTGTCGACGAGGTCGAAGTGCCGATCGGCGTGCGAGAGCGGGATCACCACGCGGTCGCGCGTGACGCCCGCGGTCGGCTCCACGATGGACACGCGCCGCCCCGCGAAGCGGTTGAGGAGGCTCGACTTGCCGACGTTCGGTCGGCCGACGATCGCGACGACGGGGCGGGTCACGGAGAGCGGGGCTCGCGGAGGAGCGGACGAAGGGCGGAGCAGGGTAGGGCGGCGCACGCGGCTGTCAATGCACGGCACACGCGCGCTGCCCCAGGAGTGGACCTCTCCCAGGCGTCGGCCTAACCTCGCCCGGCCCTGGCCTGCTGGCAAGGCCGCCGTCGCGCCGGATCCGAACGCCGGATCGGCATCCCTCCGAATCTGCTGTCGCCGTGGCCCCACCCACCCGCGTCCCCGCGTCTCCCCGGTCGTCCGAGGCCCCACCGCCGCACGCGCCGAGCCCGGCGCTCGACTTCGCACTGCTCCGCCGCATCGGCCGCCGCGCGCTCGCGCAGATGGTCGCGATGATCTGGCACGCGAACAACCGGCCCGACCTCGACGAAGGCGATCCGAAGGTCGGTGGCCATCCCGCGGCCTGCGCCTCGTGCCTCGAGATCCACGCCGCACTGCACCTCGTCGCCCGCCAGCCGCAGGACTTCTTCTGCAGCAAGCCCCACGCGGCGCCGATGGACCACACGCTGTTCCGGATGCTGGAGCTCTTCCGGCACAAGGACGGCCGCTGGTTCGACGACGCCGAGTCGCGACGCGTGATGACGCGACTGCGCGACTTCTCGCACGACGGCCAGCCGGTCTTCCAGTCGTACCACTCCGAGTTCGACCCCGATGCGTGGCGCATCCTGCCCTCGGGCACGGTCGGCATCCCGCCGGTGAACGCGGCGTATCTCGCCCTCGCGTACCGCTATGCGAACGCGCACGGCTGGGAGCTCGGCGAGCCGCACTTCTGGTGCATGATGGGCGACAGCGAGTTCCGCGAGGGCTCGCTGATGGAGGCCCTGCCCGAGGTGGCGGAACGCGAGCTCGGGAACGTCACCTGGATCGTCGACTACAACCGCCAGAGCCTCGACGGCACGCGCACGCCGAACGCACGCGGCCTCGACGGCACCGACGCGGACCGCATCGAGCGGACCTGCAGCGCGAACGGCTGGCACGTCATCCAGCTCCGCCACGGACGCTTCCGTCTCGAGGTCTTCGACCGCCCCGGCGGCGCGGCGTTGCGCGAGGCCTTCGAGACCGGCCTCACCGACTTCCATTACCAGACGCTCGTCTGGAAGAAGGACGCCGGCGCGATGCGTGAGGCGCTGCTCGCTGCGGCGCCCAAGGGCCGGAAGCTGATCGACGCGCTGGGCGACGAGGAGATCGTCGCCTTGTTCCGCGACGTCGGCGGCAACGACCTCGAGCTCCTCGTCGAGGCCTTCGCGGCCGCGCGGACCGACCCGCGCCGGCCCACGATGATCATCGCGCACACGATCAAGGGTCGCGGGCTCCGCTGCGAGGCGGCGACGGGCAACCACTCGGCGCTGCCCGACGACGACGAGGTCAAGGCGCTGCTCGCCGAGCACGGCCTCACGCTCGACGACGCCTTCGCGAACTTCGCCGCCGACACGCCCGAGGGCCGCTGGCTCGCCGCGCGCGGCGCGGCGTTCCGCGCGGGGATCGAGCGCGAGGAGGCGAACAAGGCCGCCAATCTCGCCAAGGTGCAGCAGCAGCTCGCCGCGGTGGGCGGCGTGCCCAACTCGCTGGAGATCAACCTGAAGCTCGCACCGCTCGCGCACACGCAGTGGATGTGGGGCCAGCTCGCCGCGAAGCTCATCCGCATCGGCGTGCACGACGAGCTCGCCAAGGCCGGCAGGCCCGCGGGTCGCGAGCTCGACGGCCACGAGAAGCGCTTCGGACCGGCCGCCGACCTCGTGCTGACGATGGCACCCGACGTCGGCACGAGCACGAACATCAATCCGGCGATGGACCAGAAGGTCTTCGGTCCCGAGTCGGAGACGGATTGGGAGGAGCAGCTCGCGGTGCGCGAGCGCAATCGCCCGCAGGTCGCCCCCACCGACGAGGCGTGGACGCGGCACATCCGCTTCGACATCGCGGAGGCCAATTGCACCTCGGCGATGGGCTCCTTCGGCAAGCTCGGTCACTTCGCCGGTGTGCCGCTGCTGCCGATGATGACCGTCTACGACTTCTTCATCAAACGCGCGCTCGACCAGCTCTACTACGACGTCTACTGGAACGCGTCCTTCGTGCTCATGGGCACGCCCTCGGGCGTGACGCTCGCGCCCGAGGGTGCGCAGCACAGCTGGAAGTCCGACATCCAGATGCCGAACCTCGTCACCTGGGAGCCGGCCTTCGCGCAGGAGCTGGACTGGATCCTCTGCGACGCGCTCCGGCGGCACTTCGCCGGCGACGACCAGGGCCGCAAGGGCGTGCTGATCCGCGCGGTCACGCGGGCGCTGCGTCAGGACCTGCTGCTGAAATGCCTGCGCCGCCAGGCCCGCTTCAAGCAGGAGCTGGCCGACGGGGCCCTGCTCGGCGTGCGCCCGGGCGACGGCGGACTCCCCGAGAGCGAGGTGTCCGCGCGCCGTGACGCGGAGATCCTCGCGGCGCTGCGCGAAGACGTGCTCGCGGGCGGCTATTGGCTCGTCGATTGGCGCGGCTACCGCGGCTACGAACCCGGCGAGAACGTCGTGCACCTCGTCACGATGGGAGCGCTCGCGCGGGAGGCCGTCGAGGCGAGCGAGAAGCTGCTCGCCCGCGGCATCCACTGCAACGTGCTGGTCGCGAGTTCACCGGAGCTCCTCTGCGGTCTGCTCGCGGAGAAGGACGGCTACCGTCAGCTGCGCGAAGGACTCGGTGTGGACGGCACGCTCCACCTCGGCGCGCGGGCCGCGGCCGGCCAACCACTCGAGACGGCGGACGTCGTCGATCTCGCCGGCCGGCGCATCCCGATCGTCTCGGTGCACGACGGCGAGGCCGGCCTGCTCGACAACCTCGGCTCGATCGTCGGCGTGCGGCAGCGCGCGCTCGCCGTGCGCAAGTTCAGCAAGTCGGGCACGCCCGAGCAGGTGTTCCGGTATCACGGCCTCGATGCCGATTCGATCGTCGAGGCCTGTGGGCGCGCCCTCGCGGAGTCCGCGCTCGAGACCGCACGGCTCTCGCGAGCTGCGTATCACGAGCTGCAGCGCCAGCAGTCGCGCCCCGCGACGAACTGGAAGACCCTGTGGCCCGAGCCGAGCGCCTGAGGTCGGAATCCTCCGAGCGTTCGCCGTAGTCGGGCCTCCTCCCTCTGGCAGGATGCGATGACGACCCCTTACGCACCGCTGCGCGACGGCACCTCGCGACCGTCGTCCGCGCTCCCGCTCTTCGTCGCCGGCGCGGCCCTCGTCGTGACCGCCTGGCTCGCCTTCGACCGTTTCCGCCCGGTACCGCGACACGTCGACGCCACGCCGCGCGTCATCGAGCCGCGCGGTGAACTCGCGGACTTCGAGAAGGCCACCATCGCGATCTTCGAGGCCAACGCGCCCTCGGTCGTGAACATCCGCAGCCGCGTCCTGCGCCCCGACGAGTGGCGCGGTCTCGCGGTCTCCGAGGGCACCGGCACCGGGCTCGTGTGGGACGAGCGCGGCTACGTCGTCACCAACTTCCACGTCGTCCAGGACGCGCTCTCGAACCTCACGGTGCGCTTCCCGGGCGGCGTCGAGTACCAAGCACTCTTCGTCGGCGGCGCCGCCGAATACGACATCGCGGTACTCAAGCTCACCGAGACGGCCGAGAACCTGCGTGCCATCCCCTTGGGCTCCGCGAAGGACCTCCGGGTCGGCCAGTCCGTCTTCGCGATCGGCAACCCCTTCGGCCTCGACAGCTCCTTGTCGACGGGTGTCGTCAGCGCGCTGGACCGCGCGATCCGTTCGCCGAGCGGGACTCCCATCCAGGGTGCGATCCAGGTCGACGCCGCGATCAATCCCGGCAACTCGGGCGGACCGTTGCTCGACTCGGCGGGGCGCCTCATCGGCATGAACACGGCGATCGTGAGCCCGAGCGGCGCCAATGCCGGCATCGGCTTCGCGATCCCCGTCGACACCCTCAACCGCGTCGTGCCCGCCCTCATCCGCGGCGACAAGGGCACGCGGGCCGGACTCGGCGTGTTGTTGGAGGGCGTGACCGTCGGCCGCGGAACGCGCCCCGCCATCACCCAGGTCTACGAGGGCACCGGCGCGCAGGACGCCGGCCTCCGCAGCGTCGCGGAACACGGCTTCGGCGACGTCATCCTCGCGGTCGACGGCAAGGAGGTCCGCAGCTCGGAGGACATCGGGCGCGCCCTCGACGGCAAGCGGCTCGGCGATCGCGTGACGCTGCGCATCCTCCGGCGCGAGCCGCAGGGCTGGGTCGAGCTCGACGTCGAGGTCGAACTCAAGACGCAGATCCAGCGCCACTGACGGCCCGCCACACGACGCGACCATCCTTGACCGTCAGCCGGTTCGGATTGCCGCCGAACACGTAGCCGAGGCCGGCGGCGCTCGGGAGATCGAGGGCGACGAAGTCCGCGCGCTTGCCCTCGTGCAGGGTGCCGAGTTCCACGTCGAGGCCGAGGGATGCCGCGGGGTTGATCGTCATCGCGGTGATGCACTCGGCCGGCGTCATCTTCAGGATCACGCACGCGAGCGTCGCGATGAGCGGCATCGACTGCGTGTAGCAGGTGCCCGGGTTGAAGTCGGTCGCGAGTGCCACCGCCGCGCCCGCTTCGAGGAGGCGGCGCGCGGGCGCGTGCCGTCCCTTGCCGAGATAGAAGCTCGTGCCGGGCAGGAGCACGCCGACCGTGCGCGACGCCGCGAGCGCGGCGATGCCCGCATCGCCGATGACCGCGAGGTGATCCGCCGAGTCGGCATCGAGTTCGACCGCGAGCTCCGTGCCACCCATCGGCTGGATCTCGTCGGCGTGCACGCGCAGCCGCAGGCCATGGGCGCGCGCTGCCTCGAGGATGCGTCGGCTACGCACGGCGTCGAAGACCTTGGGCTCCGCGAAGACGTCGCAGGCCTCGCAGAGGCCGACGACCGCGGGCAGCATCTCCTCCACGAGGAGCGTCACATACGCGTCCGTGTCGGGGCGGTACTCCTCCGGCACCTCGTGCGCACCGAGGAAGGTGCGGGAGACGCCGAGCGGATGACCCGCCGCGGCGCGCGTGAGCGCGCGGAGGCTCTTCAGCTCGTCGTCGGTGGAGAGGCCGTAGCCGCTCTTGGCCTCGATGGTCGTGGTGCCGTGCGCGAGGAACGCGTCGAAGCGGCGCACGATGCCCTCGACGAGTTCGTTCTCGGTCGCCGCGCGCACGGCGCGCACCGAGCTCAGGATCCCGCCACCCGCCGCGGCGATCGCGAGGTAATCCGCGCCGGCACAGCGCTGGTGGAACTCGTTCTCGCGGGTCGCCGCGAAGACAGGATGCGTGTGCGCATCGACGAAGCCCGGGAACACGACGAGTCCCTGCAGGTCGACGATCTCCTCGCTGCGCACGCGGGCGAGGAGCTGCTCGGTCGGCCCCGTGGCGAGCACGAGCCCGTCGCGCACGGCGATCGCAGCGCCGTGGATCGAGCCGAGCGCCTGCATGGCCGCACCGCGGCGCGCGCCGGTCGCCGGGCCGTCCGCGAGCGTGACGAGTTCGCGGGCGTTCACGAAGAGCCGGTCGGCGACGAGGGTCATGGCGTGGAGGGCTTCTCGTTCAGGAACAGGGCCATGGAACACGCGTGCCGAAGACCGCGCCCGCGCGCCGCAGCGCGTTCCACGAGCGCCGGCGGTGGCGCCGGGGCACGCGACCGCTCGGGGGCAAGGTACCGTCCCCACCGCCGTGGATCGATCGCGTTGGCGGCGGCCTCGACGTCGAGTTCCGGAACGGAGGGCCCGCTCGCTCCGCAATCCCGCGCGTTCAGCCCGCGGCGCGCAGCACCGCGGCGACCGAGGCGCCCGCGCGGCTGAAGAAGACGCTCAGGCGGTCCTGGATCCGGCGCCGCGCGCGGAAGACGACCATCTTGAGCGCTTCGGGTCGCACCTCGAGCTCACGCGCGAGTTCGGCGTAGCGCCGGCCATGGACCTCGACCATCTGCAGCACGAAGCGCTCGCGCTCGTTGAGCTCCTGGAACGCCGCGTGATAGCAGCAGAGCAGCATGCCGAAGGCGCGCCGCGCCTCGAGTGAACTCTCGTCGCGCGCCGCCTGCTCGACCGGTGCGCGCGCGCTCGTGTCGGCCTCCTGGCAGAGCGTCTCGTTGGACTGGAGCTGGATCGTCAGGCTGCCGCGCGCGGGGCGCAGGCGGCGGCGGATGGAGTTGTCGACGATCGTCGTGGACCAGGCGCGGAACGCACCCGGGCGCTCGGCGGAGAAGCGATCCGGGTAGCGGAACACGTTGACCAGGGCATCCTGCAGGACCTCTTCGGGGTCGAGGCCGGGACCGAGCCAGCGCATCCGACTCCGCACGCGCTGCTCGAGGGGCGTGCGCACGAGCGCGACCAGGGTCTCGAAGACCTCGGGATCGCCGCTCCGCCGGAACGCGTCCATGAGCAGGGTCGCGAGAGCATCGGCGACGCGCTCGCCGTCGAGTTCCTCGCTCGCGAAGCGCAGCTCGGGGAGGGGTTCGCCGAGGCGCTCGAGGAGACGGCGAGCTCGGAGCTCCGGACTCGGCGGGATCATCGGGTCCGCAATGCCGACGGCACCCGTCGAGGGGTCTCTGGGGAGGGCCATGTTCCCGACAGTGCGAATGCCGGGCCAAAGTCGAGACAGTTCCCAGACAAGTCGCGCCGACGGCTCCAAGCCGCGCTGGCCGATGAACTTGCGGCGCCGGCGCCCCTTCCGGGACGGCCTGTGCGCTTTCGCGCAGCGCGCGAGCGCGTGCCGATCCGAACAGCGCTTGAGCGCTTCGCCCCGCCGAGCCGATGTCCCGCCGGGTCCCGACCGACACCCGAGTCCCGCCGTCCGAGAGATATGGGATTGGCCAGTTCATCCCTGACGATCGTGCAGCCGCTGCACTCGCTCCCCTCGCTCCTGGCGATCCGGGACCTCCGTGCCGCGGTGCTGGCGGCCCGGAAGCGCAACGCCCAGCGGGACGAGCCGCAGGCGCTGCTCGCGGTCGACCCGCTGGCCGCGCTGCGGGCGCTCCGCCTCGCCAGCGCGCCGGTCTGGGCGCCCGCGCGCTCCCCGGAGTCCCTGCCCGAACTCGTCGCGACCCTGGGCAGCCCCGCGATCATGCGCCTGCTCGACGTGCCCAGCGTCGACGTCGACCGCACGAGCGGCATCCGCGCGCTCTGGTTGCACTCGATCGCCACCGCCTGTGCCGCCGAGCAGCTCGCCCGCCGCTCGGGTGCCGCGCGACCCGAACAGGCCTACTTCCGCGGCCTGCTCCGCGACCTCGGGCCCTGGCTCCAGCAGCTCGGCATCCACCACGACGGCGCGCGCCCCGACTGGAGCAGCGACGACCTGGTGCGGCTCTGGCGCCTGCCCCTGCGGGCCGAGGACTCCGCGCCGACCGGGCCAGGACCGGCGAGCGACGGCACTCCGCAGTCGGCCCAGCACCCGATCGACCCGCTCGCCTGGGTCCGGCTCGCTCCCGAAGAGCTCGTGGACGCGGCCGATCTCCTCGCCACGCTCGCGGGCTTCGAGCACCCGACCGCGCCGGGACCGGCGATGCCGGCGGACGCGTCGTTGGACGAGGTGATCGAGGAGCTGCGCCGCGACGTCGATGCGCGGCTGGCCCGGGTCGGCCTGAACGTCGAGCTGGTGCGCGCGCCGCGTCAGGTTCCCGAGGACGAACGCACGCTCTTCGCGGGCAACGTCGAGACCAACCTCACGGACCTCGTCGCCCGGCTGCTCGACTGCCGTGAGGCGCCGAGCTACTCGGCCGCCGCCACGCTCGGCACCGCCGCCGCGCTGCGCTTCCTCGACTTCGACCGCGCGTTCATGGTGACCTGGAACCCGGCGTGCCGCCGGGTCTGGGTGCGCGCGAAGTCGGACCTCACCGAGCTCGGTCTCGTGCGGCGCGGAGTGCGGCCGACGGACCGCGAGAACGACACGCTCGCCGAGGCACAGCGCACGGGCGAGGCCCGCATGCTCGTCCGCGGGGACCCGCGCGACGGCCTCTGCGGCGCGATCGCAGCGGACCGCGCACTCGTCGTTCCGGTCCGGACCACGCAGCGGCTGCCGAGCTTCCTGGTCGTCGACCGCGCCGCCACGGCCCGCCTCCTCGACGTGCCGAAGGACGGCGCGAACGCGCGGGTCCTCGCCGGCTTCATGTCGGTCCTCATCGAGATCCTCGAGCTCCGGCTGCGCCGCAGCCGCGCCGAACGCAACGGCACCATCGCCGGCCTGACGGGGCTCGCGAACCGCCGCGTCGGCATCTTCACGCTCGAGCACGCGCTCGCCTCGGCCAAGCGCACGCAGCGTCCGCTCTGCGTGATGATGATCGACCTCGACGAGTTCAAGTCGCTCAACGACACCTACGGCCACCTCGTCGGGGATCACGCGCTGCGCGTCACCTCCTCGGTCCTGCGCCGCACGGTCCGCAGCTCCGATTTGGTCTGTCGCTACGGCGGAGAGGAGTTCCTCGTGATCCTCCCGGAGACGGAGGCGGAGGACGCCACGATCCTCGCGACCCGGCTCTTCACGGCCGTCGCCGAGGCGGGCAAGGCCCACGGGTTGCCGATCACCTGCTCGATCGGCCTCTCCTCGCTGCGGACCGAGGACAGCCTCGACGGCCTCGTCGGCCGCGCCGACAGCGCGCTCTACGCGAGCAAGTCGCGCGGGCGCAACCGCTTCTCCGCCGACACGGAGTGAGCCGGCCGGCTGCCGGCGGAGGCCGGGGTGGACGCCCACGGCCCCGGCGGTGTACCCTCCCCGCCCCCTTGGACGACCCTGCGTCTCGAACCGGGGTGGCGGAGCGCCACCCGTGAGTGCCGCCGCACTCGATCGCCCCGCCCTCGGCGGCCTCACCCTCGGCGGCCCCGCCCTCGCCGGCCCCGCCCTCGCCGGCCCGACGGAAGCCATCCCGACGAGCCTGATGGTCGATCCCTTCGACCTCCTCCTCGCCTGCGGTGCCTTGCTGCTCGCGACGCTCGGTTCGGTCACCGCGTCCGCGCTGCTCGTCTACTCGCCGACCAAGCTGGCCCGCGACGACGTCGGCCGCCGCCTCAACGAGTACCTCGGCGAGTGGGAGTCGGAGTACCAGGTGGTCGCGCGGCTCCTGATGATCGGCGGCGTCGCCGCCGCGGCGCTGCTCGGCTGGCACTCGTCGCCGCTGAACCCGGGCCTCGCCGTCACCGCGGTGCTCGTCCTCGCCCTGCCCGCGTGCGGCGTCGTCCCGGCGCTCTTCGCCGAACAGCGTGCGGAGCGCGTCCTGCTCGTCACCATCCCGCTGCTGCAGCCCCTCCGCCTGCCGCTGCGCTGGATCCTCCTCCTCCCCACGCTCGCGGCGGCGCGCGTCGTGCTGCGCCTGCTGCGGGTGCCCGACGTGAAACGGGTCGGGGAGCCCGACGAGATCGCCGGGGACATCCTCGCCGCGGTCACCGACTCCGCGCAGGAGCAGGCCCTCCCGGAGGAGGAGCGGAGCTGGATCGAGAACATCGTCGAGCTGAAGGACCGCCGCGCGAGCGAGATCGCGACGCCCCGCACCGAGATGATCGCCCTGCCGGCCTCGATGCGGCTCGACGAGGCGATCCGCAAGGCGGTCGAGGCGGGCTTCTCGCGCTATCCGGTCTACCGGGAGCGCATCGACGACATGGTCGGCGTGTTCTACGCGAAGGACGCGCTGGCGCTGACCCTCGACCCGAGCGCTCTCGCGACGAAGACCGTCGGCGAGGTCGCGCGCAAGCCGCTCTTCGTCCCCGCCAGCATCGACCTCGTCGAACTGCTGCGTCAGCTCCGCGCCACGAAGCGGCAGCTCGCGATGGTGCTCGACGAGTACGGCGGCACGGCCGGGCTGGTGACCATCGAGGACGTGCTCGAGGAGATCGTCGGCGACATCGAAGACGAGTACGACCCGGGCGCCGAGAACGTGATCCGCGTCGTCGAACCGCGGCGCGTGATCGAGGTCTTCGGGCGCACCCGCGTCGCCGAGGCGATCGAGCTGCTCGGCGAGGTGATCCCCGAGAGCGAGTCCTACGACACGGTCGCGGGCTGGCTCTTCGCGAGCCTCGACCGGATCCCGCGCACCGGCGAGGTCGTCGACGTCGGCGGCGTCGAGGTCCGCATCCTCGAGGCCGACAACCGCCGCATCGCGCGCGTCCGGCTCGCCCTGCGGGACGCGCAGCCGCAGGACCCGCCGCCTTCCGGCTCGACGCCGGCGAACCCGTTCGAGACGGCCCCGGCGGCGAGCGACGAACGGGCCGCGGGCGCCTGATCGGCACCCGGGCCACGCCGTGCTCGTCCTCGTCTGGAAGCGCGCCGACCTCCGCGAGTCGAGCCGGCTCGTCACCTTCCTGTCGGCCGAGCGCGGTCGCTTCACCGCACTCGCGAAGGGTGCGCACCGCGGCAACAGCGCGACGCTCGGCAAGCTCGACTTCCTCAACCGCTGCGAGATCACCCTCTCCGGCCGGGGCTTCCCGCTGCTCTCGCGCATCGCCCTCGTGCACGAGCCGCGCGCGCTGCGGTCGCCACCGCGCTTCCTCTGGGCGATGCACTTCGCCGAGCTCTTCGACGCGGCGCTGCTGCCGGATCACCCCGACCGCGAGCTCTTCGAACTCGCGCTCGGGACCTTCACGCTCGTCGAGCGGAGCGAACCGCGACGCCTCCCGGTGGTCGCGGCCGCGGTCGAGCTGCGCCTCCTGCGCGCGCTCGGCCTGCTCCCCGAGTTCGGCGTCTGCAGCGCCTGCGGCGACGCACTCTCCGCGGCCCAACCCGCGTTCACGGCGCGGCGCGAGGCGGGGCTCCTCTGTGAGCGACACCGCGGGGAGGGCGCGCTGACCGTCGCGTTGCCGGTCCGTGCCTGGCTCCCGCGGCTCGTCGCGGCGAAGGGCCGCGAACTCCCCGCCCTCGAACTCGGACCGGCACTCGGCCCCATCCTCGCGCTCGCCGGACGCTGGGTCGAAGCCGGGCTCGAGCGTCGGCTGCAATACCGCGCGCTCGCGCTGGCGAACCAGGACGCCGACTTCCCCTCGACCGACGCATCCGCTGGAATGCGCCGATGAGGTGCGTCGTTCCCGCCTGCGCAGCGCTCCTGCTCGCCGCCTGTTCCAGCGGGCCGATGCCGGCGATCCCCGATGACCCGCAGGCGGCATTGGAACTCGCCGCGGGACTGCTCGAGAACCAGCCCCGGCAGGCGCGGCACGTGCTCGAGTCGATCGACGGCTCCGCGCTGCCGCGCCTGGAGCGCGAGCGCCGCGAGGTCTTGCTCGCCGAAGCCACCGCGGCGACCGGCGACCTCTGGGACGCCTATGAGCTCATCCGCGACTTCACGAACCAGAACCGCTTCAGCGAGCACCAGCCCCGACTCCAGGACCTGCAGTACCGGATCGGCGTCGCGCTGCTCGAACGCGACGCCAGCTACTTCATCTTCGGCTCCGACGACGAGGACGGCCGCATCGTCCTGACCGACTTCGTCGAGCGCTATCCGACCGACCCGAACACCGCGAGCGCCCTGCAGCGGCTGGGCGAGGCCGCGGTCGAGGCCGAGCGCTGGGACGAAGCGCGACGGCGTTACGAACGGTTGATCGAGGACCATCCCGACAGCGAGTGGATCCCGCTCGCGCACTTCCGGCGCGCCATGGCGGAGTTCGAAGCCCTCGAGGGCCCGGCCTACGACCTGCCGTCGATGCGCCGCGCGCGGGCGGAGCTCCGCGACTACCTCGCCGTGCGCAAGCCCGAACGCGCGGAGCTGCGCGAGCCGGCCGAGCGCGCGCTCGCGATCGTCGAGAGCTGGGTCGCCGAGCGCTATCTCCTCGACGCCGCGTTCTACCGCACGCTCGGCAATGCGCGCGGCGAGGCGCATTGGCTCGACGTGCTGCTCGAGGAGTACCCGACGCACGCCGACGCCCCGGCCTGGGCCGCGCAGCGGGATCGCGCCCGGGCGGCAGCCGGGGCGAGCGGTGGCGACACGCCCGAGGTGAAGTCGTGAGGCCGGGCCGCACGGCGCCCGGAACCCGGTGGGTCGCCCTGCTGCTGCTTTGCGCAGCGTCGGGCTGCGGCTACGCGCTGATCGACGACGACGCGGGCGCCAGGCGCAGCATCGCCGTCGCGGTCGTCGACAACCGGAGCTTCCGCCAGCGCGTGGAGATCCCGCTGACCCGGCGCCTGATCGAGCAGCTCCCGGTGCTCGGGCCCTACGTTCCCGCGGATCGCGGCGACGCGGACCTCGAACTCGCGGTCGAGTTGCTCGACGTCGAGGGCCGGTCCGTGTCCGGCCCGGGACGGACCCCGGTGCGGGAAGGCGCACTCGAGTTCGT
Source organism: Planctomycetota bacterium (assembly GCA_020848735.1). GTDB lineage: Bacteria > Planctomycetota > UBA1135 > UBA1135 > UBA2386 > JACRLW01. Next base: position 28,649 of record JADLHO010000015.1, read on the forward strand.
CGTCCGCCTGCGGCTCACCGACCTCGCCAGCGGCACCCTGTTGCGCGAGCGGCGCCTGGTCGATCGGGCCGAGTTCCGGGTCGCCGTGGGCGAGACGGAGCGAGGCGCCGTGGAAGAAGCTGCCTACGATCTCGCGCGGAAGATCGTGCTTGCCCTGGACGACGACTTCTGACGAACTAACCCAAGCACCCTCGCCCGCCCGCAAGCTCCTTTGGACGGGTGCGAGATGCAACGCTCGACGTCCCCCGTGGCGTCGATCCGACGGCGCGACATGACCGATCGCAAAGACCCTCCTCGTCCCCGTGGTGAGTCCGGCCAGGACCGCGGCGGCGCGCGCAAGCCCCGCGGGCTCGGCGGCGTGCTCTTCATCATGGCGCTGCTCCTGGCGCTCTTCGTGATGGTCTCGCGCGGCGGGATGCAGTCGGAGCGCTCGATCTACGATTTCTACCGCGACCTCTTCAACGGCCGCATCGAGAAGACGAGCTGGGAAGAAGGGCGGGTCGTCGCGGTCGTGAAGAACGACGAAGGCCGCAGCGTGAAGATCGAGGTCGCCACCGACCGCGCGGTCGAGCGCGACGCGCCGCTGATCCACCGGCTGCTGCCCTTCGCGGGTCGTCTCGACCAGTCGACCTACCGCAACGACGTGGAGGCCCTCGAGCAGGACCTCGCGGACGGTGCCGTGCTCGCGAAGCAGGCGATCTTCGTGTCGGAGATCCCGCTGCGCGGCGACGACACGCCCGGCAACGGCAGCGAAGCCGCGCAGAGCTACGTCGTCGCGATCGTCGAGGACGGCAGCGGCGAACGGCTCGTGCGCGTCGACCCGCGGAGCGTCGACGGCCGTGGCGCCGAGCGTCGCGGCAGCCTCCTGAGTCTGCGCCAGCGCCTCGAGGCACGCGGCGTGCCGATCGAGGACCGCACGATCTCGCGCGACCCGGACACGCTGCGCGTCGAGCGGCCGAACACGGCGATGTACTACCTGATCGGGACCATCGGACCCTGGGTCCTGATCCTGCTCATCGCGTGGTTCCTCTTCTTCAGGCAGATGCGTTCGCCCGGTGGGTCCGGTGGCGTGCTCTCGTTCGGCCGCAGCCGCGCGGCGCTCTACACGAAGGAGAACCGCACGAACGTCACCTTCGAGGACGTCGCCGGCATCGACGAGGCGAAGGAGGAGCTCCGCGAGATCATCGAGTTCCTCAAGAACCCGCAGAAGTTCGCCAAGCTCGGCGGCAGCATCCCGCGCGGTGTGCTGCTCGTCGGCGCGCCGGGGACCGGCAAGACCCTCCTCGCCAAGGCGATCGCCGGCGAGGCCGAGGTGCCGTTCTTCAGCATCTCGGGCAGCGACTTCGTCGAGATGTTCGTCGGCGTCGGTGCGAGCCGCGTCCGCGACCTCTTCCGTCAGGCGCGCGAGAACAGCCCCTGCATCGTGTTCCTCGACGAGATCGACGCCGTCGGCCGCAAGCGCGGCGCGGGCATGGGCGGCGGTCACGACGAACGCGAGCAGACGCTGAATGCGATCCTCGTCGAGATGGACGGCTTCGACTCCGACAAGGGCACGATCCTGGTCGCCGCGACGAACCGTCCCGACGTGCTCGACCCGGCGTTGCTGCGCCCGGGCCGCTTCGATCGCCAGGTCGTCATCGACATGCCCGATGTGAAGGGCCGCGAGAAGATCCTCCGCGTGCACGCGCGCAAGGTGAAGCTGCGCGCCGGCGTGGATCTCGGACAGCTGGCACGCGCGACGCCCGGCTTCTCCGGCGCGGAGCTCGCCGCGCTCGTCAACGAGGCCGCGATCCTCGCGGCGATGCGCAACAAGGACGCCGTCGACTACGTCGAGCTCGAGGAGGCACGCGACCGCGTGCGCTTCGGCCGCGAGAAGCGGTCGCGCATGAGCGATCGCGAGGACCTGCGCGTGACGGCGGTCCACGAGGCGGGCCATGCGATCGTCTCGACCCTGATCCCCGGCCTCGATCCCATCCACAAGGTGACGATCGTGTCGCGCGGCCTCGCGCTGGGCCTCACGACCTCGATGCCGGAGCGCGACGACTACCACCACCGCCGCAACAAGCTGCTCGGGATGGTCGCGATGTGCTACGGCGGCCGGGTCGCCGAGGAGCTCGTCTTCGGCGAGGTCTCCGCGGGCGCGCAGAACGACATCCAGCAGGCGACGAACCTCGCGAAGCTGATGGTCTGCGAGCTCGGCATGAGCGACGTCGCCGGGCCGATCAGCTACACGATGCCGCGCGGCAACGACTTCCTCGGCCGCGAGTTCGCGATCTCGTACGACGTCAGCCAGGAGACGCTCGCCGCGATCAACAAGGAGGTGCGGCGCCTCTGCGACGAGCAGTACGCGCGGGCGAAGCACCTGCTCGAGGCGCACCGGCAACAGCTCGAGACGATCACCGAGGGTCTGCTGCGCTACGAGACGCTGTCGGGTGACGAGATCGCGGCGGTCCTGCGCGGCGACGATCTCGACGGCTACCGCGCCGCGCGGCAGCGCAGCGAGCTGCCGCCGCCGCGGCCGGTCGAGCGACCCGAGCCGGACGTCGGGCTCTCCGGCGCGGAAGGACTGGCGCATCCGTGAGCGGTGGCGGACAGGTTCCCGGCACGGCTGCGCGCCGGGTCGCCGGTACCGCACGCGACGGCCGCACGCGCGTCGTCGGCATCGTCAACGTGACGCCCGACTCCTTCTCCGACGGCGGTCACCATCTCGACGCGGCGGCGGCGATCGCCCACGGCGAAGCGCTGGTGGCCGCCGGCGCGGATCTGCTCGACATCGGCGGCGAGAGCACGCGTCCGGGGCACACGCCGGTCCCTCCGCAGGTGCAGATCGAGCGCGTCGTCCCGGTGCTCGAAGGGCTCGCGGCACGTGTCGACGTGCCGCTCTCGATCGACACGACCTGGTCTCCGGTCGCGCGCGCGGCGCTCGCCGCGGGGGCGACCTGGATCAACGACACGATGGCCTTGGGCGACGACGTGGGCCTTGCCGACCTCGCGGCCCGCGAAGGTGCCGTGCTCGTGCTCATGCACCGCTTCCAGCCGCCCCGGCAGCCCGACCAGCAGCCGCGACCCGGCCGCGCCCTCGTGCGGCTGGTGGCCGAGCGCCTGCGCGAACGCGTGGCGTTGGCGCTGGCGCACGGCGTGCCGCGCGAGAACCTCGTCGTCGACCCCGGCATCGGCTTCGGCACGCTTCCCGACGACGCGCTCGCGATGCACGTGTACGTCGACGAGCTGCGCGCCCTGGGCCTGCCGCTCCTCTTCGGGACCTCGCGCAAGTCCTTCCTCGGTCACGTCACGGGTCGCGAAGTCGGAGAGCGCGGTGCGGCGACCGCCGCGAGCGTCGCGTGGCTCGCGCGTGCCGGTGTCGAGTACCTGCGCGTGCACGACGTCGGCGCGACGCGCGACGTGGTCGCGGTCGTCGACGCGCTGCGCGCGATGGAGGGCTCGCCGTGAACCAGGACACGATCAAGATGCTCGTCGAGATCGCGGTCTTCGCGGTCGGCATCTATGCGGCGATGCGCTTCCTGCGCACGACGCGCGGCTCGGGGGTCGTGCGTGGTCTCGCGATCATCCTGCTCGGCCTCATCGTGTCGTTCACGGTGCTGATCAACCTGCTCGACCTCGAGCGCCTCGACATCGTCTTCCAGAGCCTGCGCAACATCGCGGTGCTCGGATTGATCGTCGTGTTCCAGCCAGAGATCCGGCGCGCGATCGTGCACCTCGGCGAGTCGCCGATCTTCGCGAAGCTGCTCCGCACGGAGACGCGGAAGATCCACCGCCTCCTCCGCTCCGTCGCACGGCTCAGCAAGGAGCGCATCGGCGCCCTCATCGCCATCGAGCGCGAAGGATCGCTCGCGGAGTACGCCGACTCCGGCATCCACATCGATGCCGAGCTCAACTCGTTCCTGATCGAGTCGATCTTCTTCCCGGGCACGGCCCTGCACGACGGCGCGATGATCATCCGCGGCGAACGGATCGTCGCCGCGTCGTGCCTGCTGCCGCTGAGCCAGAGCCAGGAGCTCGACAAGCGACTCGGCACGCGACACCGCGCCGCGCTCGGTCTCTCCGAGGAGACGGATGCGCTCGCGATCGTCGTCTCGGAGGAGACCGGCAAGATCTCCACCGCGATGGCCGGCAAGCTCAACTACGGCCTGACGATGGAACAGCTCGAGCGCGCCATCGAGACGGCGCTCGGCATCAAGAAGGAACGCGGCCTGCGGGCGCGGAAGGAGGCGGATGGCGAGCCGGCGTGATCGAGGCGAACCTCGCGGCTTCTTCCGCGCGCTGATCGAAGACCCCTGGCGCAAGCTGGGCGCGGTCGGCCTCGCGATCCTGCTGTGGATCTACCTCGATTCGCAGGTGTCGCAGTCGGAGTCGCTCGAGCTCGAGCTCCGCTGCGATGCGCCGAGTGCCGATCTCCGCAACCTCCGCGGGAAGTTCCTCTCGCTCCGCCTCGACACCGATCGCTACACGCTGCTCGGCTTCGAGAACGTCGACGAACCCGGCGCGGCGCTGTCGCAGCTCACGCTCGAGCTGAGCGGAGCACGCCGCGCGATGCAGGAGCTGCTCGCGAATCCCCTGTTCGTCATCCGCCTCGCGCCCGGCGAGCCGCCGGGTCCCGCGCTCGTGGAGTTCGGGGTGGCCGACGTGCAGCCGCTCGACCCCCGCCATGCCGGGCTCATCGCGAGCATGGCCCCGGCCCGCGTGCGCGCGCGCCTCGCCCGCAACATCGAGCGCAACATCGACCTCAAGCGCAGCCTGATCGAGGTCCGCGGCCCCGAGGTTCCGAACTTCGACGATCGGCTGCAGTGGGACGACCTGAGCTTCGAGCCGAAGGTCGTGAAGGTGCGCGGCCCCGACTACATCGTGAACGAGTTCGGGCGCGACACGGCGGCGCCATTCGTCTTCGAGCCGGCACCGCCCGCCGTCGACGTGCAGGTCCTCTCCGAGAGCCTGCGGCTCGCCCCGTGGGCCGCGGGCGTCAGCCTCGAGCCGGAGGCGGTGATCATGAGGATCACGCTGCGTCCGCCGACCGAGCCGGTCAAGCTGCCCGCCGTCCCCGTCGACCTCGTCGGCGCGCAACGCGACTCCTTCAAGCTCGATCGCGACCGCGTCGACGTCGAGATCAGCGCCTACGACCGGCTCTGGAACAACCTGCCCAAGCTCCCCGAAGACCTGCGCGCGTGGGTCGAGCAGAACTGCCTGGTGATCGCGCTGCTGCCGCAGGATGTCCCGCTCGATTCCGAGGGCACGATCGAGGACATCCGGCTCGTGTTCCGCCGCAGCGAGATCCGCGACTCCGACTGGAAGATGACGATCCCGCCGACGATCCGCTACCTGCCGAAGCCGCGCAACCCGTAGTCGATGCACGCATGACCCGCCCCCCTTCCGATCGATTCCAGCCGCCGCGTTTCGGCACCGACGGCCTGCGCGGTCACGCCGGTGTCCCGCCGCTCGATCCCGAGACCTTGCGCCGCGTCGGTGCCGCCCTCGGTCTCTGGCTCCAGCGGCGCGGCCCCGATCAGAAGCGCGTGGTGCTCGGCAACGATGGCCGCGATTCCGCACCCTGGATCCTCGACGCGCTCGCCCAGGGCCTCGCGGCCACCGAGGTCGCCTCGGTCGACGTCGCCCTGACGACCACGCCGGCCCTCGCCTACCTCGCGCGCACCGAGCCGTTCGTCGCGGGGATCATGATCAGCGCTTCGCACAATCCCGCCGAGGACAACGGCGTGAAGATCTTCGACGGCGCGGGCCGCAAGCTCGATGACGCCGCGGAGCGCGAGATCGAGCGCCTGACCACCGACTGCGGCTTCGACACCGCGGGCGAAGCGCGCACCCGCAGCAAGCCCGAGCTGCTCGACCGCTACGTCGACTGGCTCGGCAACCGCTTCGTCGGACTCGACCTCGAGGGTGCGACGGTGGTCGTCGACGCGGCGAACGGCGGCGGCGCGGAGCTCGCGCCCCACGTGCTCCGCGCGTTCGGCGCCGACGTGGTGGCGATCGCCTGCGAGCCGGACGGCACGAACATCAACGACGGCTGCGGTGCGCTCCACCCCGCGAGCATCGTCGCCACCGTCCGGCAGAGCGGCGCGGTGCTCGGCATCTGTCTCGACGGCGATGGCGACCGCTGCATCCTGGTCGACGACCAGGGGACGATCCACGACGGCGACAGCCTCCTCGCGACGCTCGCACCGCGCTTCCTCGCCGAGGGTCGCCTTCCCGGGGCGACCGCGGTCGCGACCGTGATGAGCAATCTCGGTCTGCGGCGCACGCTCGCCGCGCAGGGGATCAAGCTCGAGATGACACCCGTCGGCGACCGTCACGTCGCCGCCCGCATGCGCGAAGGCGGCTTCACGCTCGGCGCGGAACAGTCGGGGCACGTCCTCATCGACGTCGACGGTGCGCTCGTCGGCGACGGACTCCTCGCGGCGCTGACCGTGCTCGGCCTGCCCGGGCTGCGCGAGCGGGGCGCGGCGTCGGTCCTCGCGCGCTTCGAGCGCTTCCCCCAGAAGCTCGTCAACGTGCGCGTCGCGCACAAGCCGCCGCTCGAGTCGAACGCCAGGATCCAGGCCGCCGTCGCCGCGATCGAATCCGAACTCGGCGAGGACGGCCGCGTCGTGCTGCGCTACTCCGGCACCGAGAATCTCTGCCGCGTGATGGTCGAAGCGCGCGACGCCGACGCGATGCTGCGCCACACCGAGGCGCTCGCCCGATTGGTCGAGACGGAGCTTTTGGCGTGAGCGAGCTCCGGCCCGACGCCGCCGTCGAACTCGCGATCACGAGCAGCGGCACGCGGGTCTCGGTCGCCGCGCGTGACCAGGACGGACGGGTCGCCGCGCAATCGGCCCCGGCAGCGCGCGGCGAGGCCGACGTGGCGAGTCTCGTCGCACGCGTGGTCGCCGAGCTCGGCGCGCAACCCGCGCAGGTCGCGGCGATCGCCGTGGATCGCGGTCCCGGCTCGTACACCGGCCTGCGCGTCGCGTTGACCTTCGCGCGGACCATCGCCGCGTTCCGCGGCGCGCGCCTGCGGGCGTGCACCAGCGTCGAACTCCACGCGGCGGGTGCGTGGCGCGCGGCGCGGGTTCCCACGGACAAGGCGCTCCGCGTCTGTTTCGATGCGCGACGCGGCCACCTGCACGTCGCGAAGCTCGTGTGGCGCGATGGCCGTGTGCTGCTCGCGAGCGGGCCCGAGGCCATGCCGACGGCGGCTGCGCTCGAAGCGCTCGAAGCGGGCGACGAGATCCTCGCCGACGCCTCGCTCGCCGAACTGCTCCGACCGCGCTGCGCGGCGCTCGGCGCCGAGTTCCATGCGACGCAAGACCTGGACGCGCGGCTCTTCTTCGACCCCGCGGTCGAAGCGCTCGAGCTCGAGCCGCAGGCACTCGAACCGCTCTACCTCCTGGCGACCTATGCGGAGCCGGGAGCGACGGGCGCATAGCGCGCCCCGTCGACGGGTGGGCGACGCCCGGGGTACAGGCAATGAGCCCGCACCGGCCTTCGCCGACACGGGCTCATTCCTGGCGCGAGCCGCCACGGCGTGAGGGCGCGGCGCCTGACGGCGCCCAGCCACACATCGCAGCAGGCCGGCGACCCCGACCGAAGATCGGCGGACACGAGGGCGAGGGGCTCCGATTCCGGAGCCCCCCGATCTCAGGCCCCCCCGAAC
>JADLHO010000016.1 GCA_020848735.1 Planctomycetota bacterium
TACCCGACCTCTCGCTTCGCCAGCCTCACCGCTGCGCGCGACTGGGTCCGGGACTTCGTCACCTGGTACAACGACGAGCACCGCCACAGCGCCATCTGCTTCGTCACCCCGGCTCAGCGGCATGCTGCCCTCGATCCCGAAATCCTCGCCCGCCGCGCACGCCTCTATGCGCGCGCGCGACAGGCTTCTCCACACCGGTGAACAACCCGCACGCGCAACTGAACCCGCGTCGACGCCGTCCGCCTCAACCCGGATCCTCTTCACTTGACCACCCTGGTCGCGTGAGTTTCGGGGCGGCAACTACCTTGACACACACCGCGGGGGAGGGTCACGCGGCCTGCCGCCGCAAGCGACGGGGCTTCACGCCGATCGGCCGCGCCGTCCTCGCCGCCGTCGAGCTCGAGCGCCTCGATGCCGCACTGGACCGACTCGAAGAGGCCGAAGAGGAGCGCTTCCGCGCGATCATCGCGCAGACGCCCGGGGGCGTCCGGCGCTACGCGTGCCGGACCCGGAGCTACCACGTGCGCGACGACGGCGAGCTCGTGTTCGACTCTGCGGCGGAGGGCCCGGAATGGCACGCCGGCGCCCTGGACGGCGACGTGATCGCGCGGCGCGTCGTGCGGCAGCGCTGGGTGGACTAGCCCCTCGCGGCGCAGAAATCGCGACGGGTCCCGGCGGCGCCGCGCCTTCGCGACAAGCACCGCGCGTCCGGTTGGATGGTCCAGCCGGCGCAGCCGCCGGACCGGATGGCAGGGGACCGGCGGCTGCACCCTTGTACGCCGGGCGGGACTCGCGGCGACCGAGCCCCTGCGCCGGGCCGCAAAGGGGCCGAGAGAAGTTTTTTGCAGACGGCTCCGGCGGCGGGCCCGGCGTGACACAATCAGGCCAGTCGCTCCCGGGCTCTCGTCGCTCATGCTCGCCGCCCTCGCCCTCTCGCTCGTGATGCCGCAGGGTCCGATCGGACCCGCTGCGGCCAACGATCCACGTCTCGAGTTCGGCTTCCCCTCGCCGCTGCAGGACGCGTACTTCGCGCCCTTCACCGACGCGAGCGGCAATCCGCAGTCGACGGCGATCGCGAGTGCGGGCCTCGGCGATCTCGACGGCGATGGCAACCGCGATGCCTGGTTCCTCGCCGGCAGCGGTCCGCGCGCCGGGGAGCTGGTCGTCGGTCTCGCGCAGACCGCGGCACTGGGGCGCTTCGTCGCGCGCAGCGCGATCCAGGTCGGCAGCCGTCCGTCGGCCACGACGTTGCGCCGCGCGGGCGTCCCCGACGTGGTGCTGCTCGCCGATCCGCTGCAGAGCGCGCCCGAGATGCTCTTCTACCAGCCGGGCCTGAGCGACCCGCGCGCCGGCAACTGGTTCGTCGTGCCGACGCTCTGGTTCGTCGGCGTCGGCATCCGCGAGCTCGCGAGCTACGACGCGGACCACGACGGCAACGACGACCTGCTGCTCACGCTCGACGTGCACAACGGCTCGCAGGTGCAGGCCACGCGCTTCGTCGTGCTGCACCTGGGCATGGGCGCCTATGGCCACGGCGTGCTCGCGACGGCGCAGCTCGACCTCGCCCTGCCCGGCCTGCGCGCGCAGCCGGCGGACCTCGACGGCGACGGGCGCACCGACCTCGCGGTCTTCGCCGAAGGCCTCGGCGTCGCGACGTTCCACGACGACGGCGCGGGTTCCTTTGCCCCGCAGAGCTTCCTCGGCCTGCCCGCGGGCTGGCTGAAGGACAGCGCGGTCGCCGACTTCGATGCCGACGGCGCCGACGAGCTCGCGCTGGCCCTCGCGGATGGCGTCTTCGTGCTGCGCCGCGGAGCCCCGTTGCAGACCCTCCTGCGCCCGCCCTTCGCCGCGCCGCTCGGCGCGCTCGCGGCCGTCGACATCGACCGCGACGGCACGCGCGACCTCGTCGGCCTGCCCCAGCACGGCGGCAGCCTGAGCCTCTGGCGCGCGCGCCCCGCCACCGCGGACTTCAGCGCCGCGTCGGTGATGGCGACTCCGAGCGGCGCCGCCGAGCTCGGCGCCGGCCCGGGCGCGAACGGCCGCGCGACGCTGCAGGGCGACCTCGACCACGACGGCGACCTCGACCTCGTCTGGCAGATCCCGAGCGGCGAGCGCTGGCTCGCCCTCTTCGGCACCACGCAGGAATTCTCACCGAGCACCCTCGGTGCGGTGACGAGCGGGATCACGAGCACGATCGGCTTCTCGCGGCAGCTCTTCACCGTCAGCGTGCCGCAGGACCTCGTGGGCGCGGGAGTGAGCGAACTCGAGTTCGCGGTCTTCGTCGAAGACCCCGCGACGCAGGAGCTCGTCTATTGGACGCGCGACGTTGCACCGATCGACCCGCTCTTGCGCACGCTCAGCATCCCCGTGCAGATCATGATCGACCCGCTCAATCGCCAGTGGGTCTGGTCGCAGCGCGTCACGCGCCACCCCTTGACCCAGGAGATCACCGCGTTCGGCAACACGGTGATCAGCGTGCACGGCAAGGCCGGGCCGCGCCGCTTCCGCGCGACGCTCGCGACCTGGGACGGCCACGGCCAGAACGGCCCCAATGGCTCGGCGGTCGGCGTGCGTTGGAACATCGTCGCGGCGCCGCCGCTGCCGAAGTCGGATCAGCAGCTCCTGCCGTGGGACTGAGCGAAGCCGGCGCGATCCAGCTCGAGCCCCTGAGCCTCCCGGCGACCGCGGCCGAGCTCGATGGACTCGCGAGCCTGCTCCTCGACGCCGTGGAGTCCGGCGCGGCCGTCAGCTTCGTGCTGCCGCTCACCCGCGACGCCGCGCGCGCCTTCTGGCAGACGACCCTGAGCGACGCGCACCCGCGCGCGATCTTCCTCGTCGCACGGCAGGGCTCCCGCATCGTCGGCACCGTGCAGCTCCATCCGGCCTGGGCGCCGAACCAGCCCCACCGCGCCGAGCTCGCGAAGCTGCTCGTGCACCGCGACGCGCAACGGCATGGACTCGGCGCCGCGCTGATGCAGCGCGCCGAGGACGAGGCCCGCGGCGCCGGCTTCACGCTGCTCACCCTCGATGCGAAGCGCGGCGGCAGCGCCGAGCGCCTCTATCTGCGTCTCGGTTGGACCAGGGTCGGCGTGATCCCCCGCTACGCGCGCGACGCCGACGGCCAGGGCTGGCACGACACCGTCGTGTTCTACAAGGACCTCGCGTCGCCGAGCTGACTCAGCAGCGCCTCGGCAACCAGGCCCTCACGGCGAGGTCTTCCGCGTAGAGCAGGCTCTCCGGTTCGCCCGCCAGTCCACAGCCGAGCAGCGCCGTCATCGCGCAGCTCGTGAGCTCGCAGCGCGCGCGCCGCAGCGGCCAGGGCACGTGCGCGATGTCGCCGCACCGCAGCACGCCGGAGCGCGATTGCGCATAGAGGCAATAGCGTTCGACGAGGAACTCCTCGAGCGAGCCCCGCTCCGCGACGAAGCTCGGCCCGATCGGTCCATACCGGGCGCGGAATTCGGCCGCGGGTGCGCCGCGGTGCGTGCGCGTGCTCGCATAGACGATCGTCTCGCCCTCGCGCGTGCAGCTCATGCGCGCGTCGAAGTACGGCAGCGAGAACAGCGCCCGCGCGGTGCGCACCGCGAGCGGTTGCGCGGCGTCGAGGCTGAAGAACCAGACCCCCGGCACGCCGTCGCGCGTCACGTAGGTCCGCATGTTGAGCTCGGGGAAGGCACCGAGACCCGGCAACGCCGGCGTGCAGCGTGCGCGCACGCCGCTCATGCGGAACGGCACGACGGCGAGCCAGGCGCTGCCGTCGAAGACGTCGATCGAGAGCCCGGCCGGGACCTTTCCGCGCAGCAGCTCCACCGGCACACGCCAATGCGCGAAGAGCAGCTCGTGCCAGCGCATTGCCATCGCCCAACCCGCGCCGGAGCGAGCGCTCATCGGCCGCGCCTCGCGCGCGCCGCGACGCCGATCGCGAGGAGCAGCGCAGCCACACCGCAGAGCGACAACAGACCGAGCCGGGCCGAGAGGAAGCCGCCGCCGGCACCGTCCCGCTCCGCGCAGAAGACACCGAAGCCGGCCCAATAGCGCGGATGCGCGTAGTTCGGCGCCGCCGCGAGGACCTCGCGCGCGCGCCGCATCGCCTCGGCGCTGTCGCGGCACTCCGCGCGGAACGCATGGAACTGCGCCATCAGATCGGAGCCCGCCTGCTGGTTGATGGGCCAGAGCGAGGCGACGGCCCCGCGCGCGCCCGCGGCGCCGGGCCAGCCGAGCAGGCCGAGCTCGCCTTCGCCGCTCCGCGCCTCGCCGTTCGCCGAGCTGCACGCGGCGAGCACGAGCAGGGCGCCGTCGAGCGGGATGCCGATCAACGAGGGCAGGGCCATCGGGCCATCGGCGAGCACGAGCAGCGACGCCGTCGGCACGCGGCGATCGAGCACCGCGTGGGCGCTGACGTGCACGACGTCGAAGTCCGCAGGGGCGAGCAGCGCGGCGAGCGCGTCGCGGGTCGCCGCGCTGCCCTGGAGGCGACCGCGGGCGCCCCCGTAGGCCTCGGCGACGAGCTCGCCTTCGCGCGCCGAGTAGCGCAGCGGTGCGAGCGCGAAGCGCGACTCGTCGTCGGGCGCCGCGACCGAATCGACGAGCGCGAGTCCGCGACCGTGCGGGACGCGCGCCGCGAGCTGGGCGCGCAGCGAGAGCGACGCCGCGCGCTCGACCGCGTGCGTGAGCCCGAGCGGTCGCCCCGCGATGCGCAGCGCCTCGAAGGGCAGGAGCCAGAGCCGGTCGTCGGGACAGAAGACGACGCGCCGCGCGCCGCGCAGCGCGTTCTGCAGCATCGCGGGCAGGAAGGCCGTCGCCGCCGCATCGAGCGCGGGCCAGGGCTCGTCGATCTCCGGTGACGTCACCGCCTCGCGCGCGCTCGCGAGCAGGGGCAGGAGCTGCGCCGTCGGACCGAGCGGCAGGACCAGGCCGAGCGGCCCGACCGTCGCGACCACGAAGGCCTCGCGCTCGCCGAGCCAGTACGAGACCAGCACCGTCTCCTCGTCGCGCCCGAACGACGCGCGCAGTTCATCGGCACCGAGCGGCCGGGCTTCGGCCGTGCTGCGCGAACGGCTCCGCCGGCGCGCGTCCTCGAGCGCGCGCAGCTGCGCATCGATCGCCGCGGGATCCTCGCCGAGCACGACCTCGCGCACCGCACCCGCGAGCCCGGCCTCGTCCCCGGTCTGCGGCGGGTGCACGGCCCAGTCGAGCAGCGTGCGCGCCTTGCCGATCTCCAGCACGGCGAGCGCGTCGTAGGCATCGCCCGCGCCGTTGCTCCAGATCCCGAGCGTCCCTTCGATCGCGCGCAGGCTCTCGTCGACGAGCCAGGACGCCCCGAAGAGATCGCTGACCGCACCGCGCCGCGCCTCGTCGACCTCGGCGAGCGAAGCCCGATAGGCCTCGCGCGCGTCGTCGCGGCGCCCCTGCCGCGCCAACGCATCGCCGAGCCGGGCCGCGACCTGCACGCGCTCCGCCGCCGCGTGGCGATCCCCGCGCAGGAGCGCGAGCGCCTCGCGGTACAGCAGCTCCGCCGCTTTGCCATCCAAAGATCCCGACGCGAGCTCGCAATCGCCGAGCGAGCGCAGCGCGATAGCGCGGTCGAGCGGCTCGCGCGCGCTCTCCTTCAGCTTCGCGTAGGCCGCGCGCGCCTCGTCGATGCGGCCCGCGAGCTCGTGGGCCTCGCCCTGGAGCAGCAGACCGTGCACCGCGCGCCCACCGCGCTCGAGCGCCTTGCCCGCGCGCAGCGCGAGCTCGTGATCGCCGCGGCGCAGCGCGACCAGGCCGCGCGGATAGGCCGCGACCGTCGGCGGCAGCTCCTTCAGGTAGACCTCGGCGCGCCCGAGGTCCTGCCGCACGACGAACTCCCAGGCGAGCCGGCCGAGGCACTTCTGCCGCCAGGGGTCCTCGCGCGGCAGCTCGCGCAGCGCGCGCTCGGCGCAGTCCTCGAGCAGCGCCATGCCGCGCGCGTCGTGGCCGTCGAGCAAGGCGAGCTGCGCCTGGAGCAGGGCGAGCGGCAGGGCCAGCCATTCGGCTTCGGCGGTCGCCGCGGGGTCGACGAGGAAGGCGCGCTCCTCGACGAGCAGCTTGCGGAAGCCCGGGGCATCGAGGCATTGCTCGAGCAGCACGAGCAGCTGCGCGCGGTAGCCGCCGCCGTAGACCTGATCGGCCTGCGCCTGCGCCCGCGCCGCCAGCCCGAGACGTCCGGCCTCCTCGAGCCGCCCCTGCCGCAGCCGCACCTCCGCCTCGCGCACCGCGATGAAGAAGCGCGTGCGTTCGCGCTTGCCCGCCGGCAGCGAGCCGGCGCGCTCGTGCAGCACGCGCAGCTCCGTCGCGACCGCTTCGAGATCCGCGAAGCCTTGGGCCTTGGGATCCTCGACGGCGCGGAAGGCGCGGAGCAGGGCCTCGCGCTGCGCGGCCTCCTCCTGGCCGCGCGCGAGCGGCGCGAGCAGCAGGCCGAGGGCGAGCGCGAGCGGCGCGCGCAGCCGCGGGCTCAATCCACGAGGCGCAGCGGCAGGTCGCCGCTCGAACCGATCACGAGCTTCGCCCCGTCGCGGGCGACGATCCGCAGCCGCAGACCGGTCTTCCCCGGGTGGGTGCTCAGGGCCGCGAACTGCTCTCGGCTCAGTTCCCAATGCGTGCTCGCTGCATCCGTGTCGGGCCTCGCGAGCACCAGCTCGCCGCGGTCGTCTTCGATGCGGGCATCGTATCGACTCGCTCCGACGACCGGATGCCACGAGAGCAGCGGCCGGTCCGCGCGCAGTTCGGACTGCATCACGATCCGCGAGCCCGCGCCGAGCACCGCATCGTCGGGCGTGCCCGTGAGCAGACCCGGACCGGAGCCGCCGCGCGCGAGCAGGATCGCGACCACGCAGACGGCCGCCGCCGCGAGCGCGGCGACGACGAGGCTCGCGCGGCGCAGGCCGCGACGCGGGGCGACGGGTGCCGTCGCCTGTGCACCCGCGAAGCGCAGCTGGGCGCGCAGCGCGTCCTCGGCGCCGGCCGCCACGCGGGCGAGCCGTGCGACGCCCTCATCGGCTTCCTCCGCGGCCGTCCACGGCGCGGCGACGCGCTCGAAAAGCCGGCGCTCGGCATCGAAGGCGCCGTGCAGTTCGTCGAAGGCCGCGAGCTCCGCGCGGCGCTCCGCGTCGCCAGACGCGAGCGTGCGCAGCCGCGCATCCTCGTCGAGGGTGAGCGAGCGACCGGCGTGGGCCTCGAGCAGCATCGCGAACTCGGCGGCAGCGCGGTCGTCGGGCGGAGTCGTGCGTTCGTCAGGCCTGGACATCGCGTTTCCTCAATCGATCCTTCATGCGGGACAACGCGCGGTAGCAGCGGTCCTTGACCGTGCTCGGCGCGACGCCGAGTTCGCGCGCGATGCGCTCGAAACTCCAATCCTGGAAGAAGCGCAGCTCGACGACCTGCCGCTCGAACTCGTCGAGTGCATCGAGCTCGCTGCGCAGCACCTCGACGCGTTCGCGCTCGGCGATGACGCCGTCGGGCGAGGGCGCGTTCTCGTCGCGGACCTGATCCTCGAGTTCGCCGTCGCCGAGCTTGCTGCGGGGCACGAGGCGCAGGCGCGTCGCGCGCTTGCGGGCCTCGGCGCGCAGGCAGTTGCGGCAGAAGCCGAAGGCCCAGCTCTCGAGCTGCGCGCCGCCGCAGTAGTCGCGCAGGCGCGGCCAGAGCGCGGCGTAGACCTGCTGCACCACGTCCTCGAGCGCCTCGGTCGGCAGGCCGTGACCCTGGGTCTGGTTCAGGCGGAAGACGAACTTCACCACGCAGGCGAGCCGGGCGAGGACCTCCTCGATGGCCGCCTGGTCGCCGCTGAGGGCGAGCCGCACGAGCGCCAGGTCCCCGCCCGGCGCGAGCCGTGGCGAAGTGGCAGCCGTCGTGCTGGAGGGGCTGGAGCTCATCGGGAGCTGATTGTCACGAGGCCGGGCCGCCGCCGGAGCTTTCCGTGCGGCGACGCGAATCCGGCGCGCCATCGGGACTTCACGCCGACTTGGCGCGACCTGGACCTGGCCGTGCAACGTAGGGCCGGCCGCCACGATGTCCCCCACCAGACGTCCGTGGCCGCGCGGCGGGCCCCCTCCCGCCCCCGCGGCCGTCCCGATCCGAACCCCTCCTCGCGCGGCCTGCCGGGCGCTCGCCACCCTCGCGCTGCTTTGCGCCTGCGGGCACCCGGAGCCCCCGCCGCTCGGTCCGCAGCTCCTCCCCTTCCTGCACCGCGTGATCGACGCCGCCCCGCCGGGCGGCGCCGACTGCTGCACCGACGTGCTCGCGATCGGCGACCTCGACGGCGATGGCCACAACGACCTCGTCGTCGGCAGCGAGAACGGCGGCGCCGACGGGCTCGTCTGGTACCGCGCGCCGGGCTACGAACGGCAGACCATCGGCCAGGGCGAGTTCACCACGGACGCCGTCCTCGCCGACTTCGACCGCGACGGCCGCCTCGACGTGATCGCCAGCGACCTCGGCCGCGGGCTCTGCTGGTTCCGCAATCCGAAGCCCGGGGAGCCCTGGCTGCGCCTGCCGATCGGCGAGGGCTATGCGCACGACTTCGCGCTCGCCGACGTCGACCGCGACGGCGACCTCGACGTCTTCGCCGGCGACAAGCGCGGCGTCGTGCTCTGGCGCCGCTCCGGTGCGCAGTGGCAGCGCGAGGCGGTCGTCACCGCCGCAGGCGAGGGCATCGCGTGCGCGGACCTCGACGACGACGGCTGGCCCGACCTCGTCTTCGGCGCCTCGTGGTCGCGCAATCCCTGCGGCACCGCCGCACCCTGGGAGCGCACGCTCATCGACACCGGCTGGCCCGCCGCGACGCGCGTGGCGCTCGCGGACCTCGACGGCGACGGGCGCCTCGAGCTGGTCTGCACGGCCGCCGAGGGCGAGGGCCGCATCGCGTCGTTCGCGCACCGCGGCGATCCGCGCGCGCCCTGGACGAAGCACGTGATCTGGAACGACGCGCTCGTCGGCGTGCACAGCCTGCAGCCCGCCGACGTCGACCTCGACGGCGATCTCGACCTCGTGGTCGCCGAGATGCACACGTCGCCGCAGCGGCGCGTCGCGATCCTCTATCAGGACGGGCCGCATGCCTGGCGCCCGGTCGTGCTCGCGACGAGCGGCTCGCACAACCTGCGCGTGGCCGACCTCGACGACGACGGCGATCCCGATCTCGTCGGCAAGAACTACGCGGGCCCCGAGCGCCGCCTCGAGCTCTGGGAGAACCAGCTCGTCGCACCGCGCGCGTGGCGTTACTTCGCGATCGACCGCACGCGCCCCGCGAGCGAGTTCGGCAAGTTCGGCTGCTGCTTCCCCGACATCGACGGCGACGGCCTTCGCGATGTCGTCGCGGGCGGCTTCGCCTACCGCAATCCCGGCGGCACGCTCGCGGGGCCCTGGCCGCGCGAGGCCCTGCCGGGGAATGCCGACGGCCAGCTCGCGGCCGACGTCGACGCGGACGGCCTCTGCGACGTCCTCGGTTTCGACGGCGACCAGCTCCGCTGGTTCGAACGCGGCGCCGACGGCTGCTGGACGGCGACCGCGCTCGCGGAGCTGCCGGCGGGGCGCACCCAGGGGATCGCGCTCGGCGACCTGATCGCCGGCGGCCGGAACGAGCTCGTCTTCACGCACGGCAAGGAGCTCTTCGCGGTGACGCTGCCGGACGATCCGGCCCACACGCCCTGGCCGCTCTGGCGCATCGCCGACGACAACGAGGAAGAGGGCATCGCCCTGGGCGACCTCGACGCCGATGGCGACCTCGACGTCTTCGCGCAGGACGAGGACGGTCACGCCAGCGTCTGCTACCTCAATCCGGGCGGCGAAGGCCGCGGCACCTGGCCGCGCCGCACGCTCGGCACCTCGCGCGAGTGGCTCGACCGCCTCGCGCTCGCCGACCTCGACGGCGACGGCGTCGCCGAGCTCATCACGACCGAGGAGACGCAGGACTGGGACTGGAATGCGGCCGTCTACGTGCACCGCGCGCCGGCGACCGCCGATGGCGTCTGGCACGGCGAGTCGATCGCGCGCCTGCGCTCGGTGAACAGCCTCGACGTCGGCGACGTCGACGGCGACGGCGACCTCGACCTCGTCGTCGCGGAGCACACCGACCAGCGCATTGCCACCGGCGCACCCGACAACGCGACCGTGCTCCTCCTCAACGAGGGCGCAGGCCAACCCTGGCGCACCGAGTGGATCGACATCGGCCCGCGCAGCAGCCACCTCGGCGCGAAGCTCGTCGACCTCGACCTGGACGGCGACCTCGACCTCGTGAGCCCGGCCTGGCGGCAGTACCGCGAACTGCATCTCTGGCGCAACGATCGGAGCGGCAGGGCGCGTTGAGCTGCGGGGCGGCTCGCGGCGGTCACCGCCGGTGGCCCAACTTGAAGGCATTTGAGCGCTGATGGCCTCCCCTCTTTGCATGGAGGCCATCAGCACGCGGTGTTGTCACCACATCCCGGTGGCGAGCGAAG
Source organism: Planctomycetota bacterium (assembly GCA_020848735.1). Classification (GTDB taxonomy): domain Bacteria; phylum Planctomycetota; class UBA1135; order UBA1135; family UBA2386; genus JACRLW01. The sequence goes on from JADLHO010000016.1 coordinate 10,452, forward strand.
GGGGCTTCAGCCGCTTGGGAACCTCGAGTCCGAGTCGCACGAAGATCGCGGTCGTGTCAGGCTCGGGTTCGGACACGCAGCGGAGTCGCATCTCGCGGTGGTACACCAGCGAGTCGACGTGACGTCGTAGTGCAGCAGGTCGTGGGTGATCCCGAACAGCTCGGCGTCGCACGGCGCGAGATGTTCCTCGAGTGCGCGCTGGTGTGACAGCAGGCGATCGCGCCCCTGATCGAGCCGCGTGTGGTGCACGAGATGGGAGGGCGCGCCGAGGACGTCCTCCAGCGCGGCGCGCCGATCCCAGGTCTCGGCGATCTGCAGTTCGCGTGATGGATCGCACAGTCGCTCGATCACGAGGACCGCCGCCACGTCCCATCACGGCACCTGCTCACGCCCGCCAGAGCTTCCAGGGCTACCCAAACCTCGCCGAACAACCGGGCCCGCTCGACCCGCACCTTGTCCCGCAACACCTTGCTCGGCGTACCCGCTGGACCGGGCGCAGATGTGAAGAGGTCGCGTCCATCGTTCCGACGCCGTCCGACGAGCTGTTCCGCCAACGCGACCGCGCGTGCACGTCCTTCGGCATCCACCTCGCCGAGATGAGGGACGAGCTCCTGTCGGACCTTGGATCCGAACCGGACCGGGCGCACCAGGCGCCAGTACCCATGGCACTTGCCGTTCTTGATGACCGTCGTGTGTCGGAGATACATCACTTGCCGCATCCGCGCGCGACCAGAAGGATCTCACCTCGCCGCCAGCCAGCTCGACAGGGTTGTTTGTCACTCCATCGCCCGCGCCGATCCACTCCCCGGCCATTCGGTCGACGGCGCCCGCGTTCGAGGCGGGACCACTCGGAGAATTCTCCGCCGATCCGCCAACCCTTCGAGTTGGGCTAGATCTCCGTATCCGCGTCGCCTGCCACGGCGTCAACGCCACGTCGGCGCCGTCGGAGCGCGGCGCTCCGATCCCGTGGCGATGGCGCTGCGCCCGGCAAGAGAAGTGGTGGACGGCAGGCGATGCTGCCGATGCAGGCGCCGACCCCGACGGTGCGCACAGCAGCAGCTGGTGCTGTTACGAACTCGAATGCGACCGGGAATGCGGCCCGGCAAGCCCTGCCCGGCCAAGGCAAGCCAGGCCCCAGCAGGCGCCGCTCGCGCAGATCTCTCGACCAGTCAACGTCCTCCGCGCCCGCGTTCGTTGCCGGGCTGCGCCCGGCGCCAAACTGGCCAAGAGCCGTCGCCGAGCAGCAAAGCTCACTCGGTCGTAAAGCTCAGCGAGCTCGAGGACCCGCCCAGCCTCGACACAACAAGAGTTCGAGAATTCGTCTCTCCGCCCGTGACGGCGTCGGTCGCTCTGGCTAGCTTCGCCGTCAGAAGAACGAGCAGAGGAAAGGTCGTGTCCATGGGCGCAAATTCCAAGTTGCATTGCTCTCAGCCCTCGCGTCGTACTCCCGGCTTCGCCGCGGCAGGACAACTGCACGTCGCCGTCGGCGCCCTCCTCGCCGCCTCGCTCACGGTCGCCGCGGCATGGTTCGGCGGCGCGACCTCGCTCAGCAACCCGGGATCGGCGCCCGCCGCCTTTCGCGCGCGGCCCGAGGCCACGCCTTCGGCGAGCATCACGCCGACGACGAGCAACGCACCGCGCACCGATGACGGCGGTGCCGGTAGCGATGCGAAGTGTCGGACCGGTCTCGATGGCATCGGCGCGGTCGAACTGCCCCTCATCGTCACCGGTCCGTCCACGGGTGGGCCGCCGTCCAAGACTGCCGACGGCCCGTTCACGCAGGAGAAGACCCCCACGGAGCAGAGCAGGAATCCGGCGATCCCGACCGCTCCGGGCTCCACGGTGCGGCTCGACGGCAGCGTCGTCTACCACCTGCCCTTGCTCGAGCCTCCGTCGA
>JADLHO010000017.1 GCA_020848735.1 Planctomycetota bacterium
CACCCGAGAGCAGGAACGGCGGCAGGTCCCGCACGGCGAAGGCCGTCACGAGATAGGTCGAGCCCCAGATGAACCAGGTGGCTGCGAACGCGAGAAGGACCCGGAGCCGCACCGTCCAATAGTAATCGGATGCGGCGAGGAGCATATTGAAGTCGTGATGCGCACCTCTCCTCCACTTGCGCGTCTCGTCCTGGCGACGGTGACGGTCGCCGCGGCGATGCTGCCTGGTGCGACCCCGCTCCGCGCGCAGGTGGGCGCCTGCGCGCCCGCCCGGACCGCGCTGGTGCTCGCGGGTGGTGGCTCCAAGGGCATGACCCACATCGGCCTCCTTCAGGCCCTCGACTCGCTCGGGATCGTGCCCGACCTCATCGTCGGCACGAGCATGGGCGCCATCATCGGCGCGCTCTATGCGAGCGGAGAGAGTGCGGCGCAGGTGCAGGCGCACCTCCGGCAGATGCCGCTCGACGCGCTCATCCGCAACTACGAGCCCATCGTCTCCAACTCGCTCGGCGGCCTCAAGCCGGTGCTCGTGTGGGAACAGGAGCCCGGCCATTGGGTGCTGCAGACCGGTGCGGTGCGCGAGGCGGAAGTGAGCGCGGCGCTCTCGCGGCTGGCGCTGCGCGCGAACCTCCTCGCGCGCGGCGACTTCGACCGACTCCCCATCCCGTTCCGTGCCGTCGCGACCGATCTCGACGACCGCTCGGTGGTGCCCCTCGCGCGCGGCGACCTCGCGCGCGCGCTCCGCGCGAGCATGTCCATCCCGCTGCTGCTGCGGCCGGTCGTGATCGACGGGCGCGCGCTCGTCGATGGCGGGCTCTCGTCGAACGTGCCGGTGGGCGTCGCGCGCGCCATGGGAGCCGACCGCGTGATCGTCTCGACGATCGCCTCGCCCAAGCCCGACCCGGCGGCATTCGACGATCCGCTCACCGTCACGACGCAGCTCTTCGAGTTCCTCTGGGTCCAGGACTCGGTGAGACCGCGTGCGGAGGACGTCGTCGTCGCCCAGCCGACGGCGATCTACGGGATGATCGACTTCCGCCCCGAGATGATGGACTCGCTCGTGCGAGTGGGCCGTCGCACCGCCGATGCCGCGCTCGCGCGGGCGTCCTGCCTCAACCCGATCGCGCGCACGAAGGCGCGCCCCGCGTCGGCGGCCATGGTGGGACGCGTGCGCGTCACGCCGGCGGACATCAGTGGCCGCGATGCGGCCATGCGCGCGCTGCAACTCGTACCGCGCACGCCGCTCGATCCGGTGACGGTCAGCGAGGGACTGGCGCGCCTCGCGTCGCACGAGCGCTACCGCGGCGTCTGGCTCCATCCATCGGGCGACTCGGCGCGCACCGACTTCGACGTGACGATCGATCCCGCACCCCGGCGGACCTTCGGGCTGGGCTTCGCCTTCGACCACACGATGTCGGGGCGTCTCTGGCTCGCGGCGGTGGACCGCGCGATCCTCACGCGCGACCTCGAAGGCTCGGCCCTCTTCACCACGGGCACCTGGCGCACCGATCTCACGGTCGCGGCCCGCCGCCAGGCGCGCGTCGGCGAGCGATACTACCCGGTGGGCGGCTCACTGCAGCTGCTGACGGAGGATGTGCGGCTCTGGGACGGGGCCACCGAGCTTCCGCACGTCGATGTGGACGAGGCGAACCTGATCATCGGGCTCCGGCCGTTGTACGAACCGGGGTGGACGCAGGAGTTGGGCGTGGAGTACCGCGCCTGGCAGCAGCGTGGCGCCGTGACGCGAGGGACGGCCGGCGTGCGCTATGCCGTGCGATACCTCGAGGCGGGCACCGGGATCCCCAGTGTGAGCATCGAAGCCGTCGGGCTCCGCGCCTGGCAGCGGATGGCCTTCGATATCGCGCACCTGCAGCGCTTCGGCAGGATCGAGGTCCGGCCGCGCATCCGTGCCGGCTATGGGCACGAGCTCCCCATCCACCAGACCTTCACGCTCGGCGGCCTCGACGGCTTCGCGGGGCTGCGGCTGCTCGAGCAGCGCGGCGACCGCGAGCTCTTCGGGTCACTGCTGCTGCGCTGGCCGCTCTGGCGGGCACTGAATGCGCGCGTCGAACCGATGGTCGGCGTGACCGGCGTCGGCGAGTTCTTCGGCGGCCCCGGTGCGCTCGACGGCACGCTGCTCGTGGGCGTACGCGTGGGAGTCGACCTCGACACGCCGCTCGGGCCGATCCGCATCGAGGAGGGGTTCAACAACCAGGACCGGCGGCAGGCGCTCATCCGCGTCGGACTCTGGTTCTGAACCCCGCGCCGAGCGCGGCGCGCTCGGCGGTCAGACCGCGCCGCGGATCCCGCGTGTCCAGCGCGCGGCCTCCAGCACGATCGGCTGGATCGCCTCGGGCGCAAGACCGAGCTCGCCCGCCTGCGCACGTGCCGACTCCCACAGCCCCAGCTCCACCGACTCCGACAGCAGGATCGGCGGCGCGAGCGGACCGAGGCGGTCCATCAGTGCGGCTCGCACCTCGTCGGTGACGTTGATCATCGCGAGGAGCTCGTCCAGCGGCGTGCCGAGCACCACGTCGAGCATCGAGAGGAGGCCGGCGAAGAAGGCCGCGGGCGCGCGGCGGCGGTCCGTGCGCTCGGCGATCAGCTCGGCGAAGCGGGCGCGCTCGAGCGCGACGCGGAAGCGCTCGCTGTCCTCGCCGCGCGCCTGCGGTCCGCTCGCCGCGAGCAGCACCGCGATCCAACGGCGCAGCGCGTTGCGCCCGACCAGCGCGATCGCCTGCCGGACCGAGTCGACGCCCGAGGAGCCGTTGGCGGCCGAGTTGGCGATGCGGAGCAGCTTCATGGTGAGCGACGGGTCGGCGGCGAAGGTCCGCTCGAGGTCGCGGAGGTTGAACTCCTCATCCGCGAGCCGGTTCATGGCCTCGGAGAGGACCGCGACCTGCGGCGAGAGCCGCTTGCCGGTGACCAGCTCGGGACGCGCGAAGTAGTAACCCTGGAAGAGGTCGAACCCGGCCGCGCGGCAGGCGACGTAGACCTCCTGCGTCTCGATCCGCTCGGCCAGCACGGGGAGGCCGCGCTGCTTGTAGCGCGACACGTCGGTCGCGAGCACTGCGGGGTCCTTGCCGAGCACGTCGATCTTCACCACGCTCGCGAGATCGAGGAAGGGCGCGAACTGCGGCGCATCCTCGAAATCGTCGAGCGCGACCTCGAACCCGTTGAGCGAGAGACGCTGCATCG
>JADLHO010000018.1 GCA_020848735.1 Planctomycetota bacterium
GATCCGCCGCGAAGGCCGGGACGAGGCCGAGGATGCGGCCCGAGCGGTCGATGTCGGCGCAGGGCGCGCTCGGGTCGGCGAGGTCCTGCGGAACGAGCGCGATCGTGATCACGGCCGGGCTCTGGTGGTGATCGGCGATCAGGGCGCGCAGGTCGAAGCCGAGCGGGGCGCGCGCATCGATCGTGACGACGACTCCGGAGTCGAAGCAGCCGCGGGCCGCCGCCAGCGCGCCGCCGAGGTCACCGGGGGCCGGGGCGTCCACGACCGCGATGATCCGCGGGAGGCCGGTCTCGTGGAGCAGAGCCTCCGCCGCCGCCGCCGGCACCGCGAGCACGACGGCCTCGACGCCATGCGTCGTCGCCCAGCCCAGGGCGCGCCGGACCCGGTCGACGAGGTCGTGGGTCGAGTTCGGACTGGCGGGAACGTGGTCCGCGTCGGCGCGGTGATGGACGAACGCGATCATCGTCGGGTGAGTGCGAAGGTAGCTATGACGTGAACCGTGTCGACCAAGGGCGCGAGCCGCGGGGCGACGGGGAGGATAGCGGTCGGCTTGACGGTCTCTTCATCGTCCAGCCGGGGGGGAGTCCCTGACCCGTGGTGCTATCGTCGGCGCGGCGGACCGGTCCGCGACCCAGATGAGCCAAGAATCCGCGTTGTTCACGAACCGCGAGCTGTCCTGGCTCGAGTTCAACCGCCGCGTGCTCGACGAGGCGCGCGATCCCCGCAATCCCGTCCTCGAACGGGTGAAGTTCCTGGCGATCGCCAGCACGAACCTCGACGAGTTCTTCGAGATCCGGGTCGCGGGCACCATGGAGCTCGTCGACGCGGGCCTCGCGCACGGCGAGAACCCCGATCACCTCCACCCGCGCGCGGAACTGCAGGCCGTGCGCGTCGCCGCGCGGCAGTTCACGCGGGAGATGCACCGCTGCTGGAAGGAGGACCTCGTCCCGGCGCTCGCGGCGTCGGGCATCCGCTTCCCGGAGATCTGGAGCCTCGATCCCGAGCGCCGCGCGTGGCTGCGACGCTACTTCGAGGACGAGGTCTTCCCGGTGCTCACGCCGCTGGCGGTCGACCCGGCCCACCCCTTCCCCTCGCTGCTGAACAAGTCGCTCAACCTCGCCGTCGTGTTGCTGGACCCGCGGGCCGAGCGGCCCGTGCACCGCATGGCGATGGTCCAGGTGCCGCGCGCGCTGCCGCGGCTGGTGCGGCTCCCGGATGGTGCGGACGGCTCGGCCCACGACTACGTGTTCACGGTCGACATCGTCGAGGAGCACCTCGAGACGCTCTTCCCGGGGCTCACCGTCCTCCACGCGTGTTCGTTCCGCCTCACGCGCGACAGCAACCTCGACCTGGTCGAGGAGGCGAGCACCGATCTGATGGAGGCGCTCGAGCAGGAACTCGATCGCCGCCGCCGGGGCGAGCCCGTGCGGCTCGAGCTGAGCGCCGGAGCCGACCCGGAGGTGATCGCACGCTTCCTCGAGGCCTTCGAACTCGAGGCCGACGACGTCTACGAGTGCGACGGCCCCGTGAACCTGGGTCGGTTGATGGAGCTCTACCGCACGGAGGAGCGCCGCGACCTGAAGGACCCGCCCTTCCTGCCCTGCGTGGTGGCGCGCTGGGAGAGTCCCGAGGAGATGTTCACGAAGCTGCGGGCGGAGGACGTGCTGCTCCACCACCCCTACGAGAGCTTCGGCACCGTGGAGCTCTTCGTGCAGCACGCCGCGAACGACCCGCACGTGCTCGCGATCAAGCACACGATCTACCGCGCAGGCGAGACGTCTTCGATCGTGCGCAGCCTCATCGCGGCGGCCGAGGCGCGCAAGCAGGTCACGGTCGTCGTGGAGCTCAAGGCGCGCTTCGACGAGGAGGCGAACATCCGCTGGGCGAAGCGCATGGAGCGCGCCGGCATCCACGTCGTGTACGGAATCGTCGGGCTCAAGACGCACGCGAAGGCGACGCTCGTCGTCCGCCGCGACGAGGGTGGGATCCGCCACTACTGCCACCTCGGTTCGGGCAACTACAACCCGACCACCGCGCGGATCTACACCGACGTCGGCCTGCTGACGGCCCACGAGGAGGTCGGCAAGGAGGTGGCCGCGATGTTCAACATGATCACCGGCTACGCGAAGGCGCCGGTGATGAAGCACCTCGTGGTCGCACCGCATGCGCTGCGGTCGACGTTGCTCGACCTGATCCGGAGGGAGACGCAGAACGCCCGCGAGGGCAAGCGCGCGCGCATCCGCGCGAAGATGAACGCGATCGTCGACCCTGCGGTCATCAAGGCGCTCTACGAGGCCAGCCAGACCGGCGTGGAGATCGAACTCTGCGTGCGCGGCATCTGCTGCCTCCGCCCCGGCGTGCCGGGCCTTTCGGAGAGGATCCGCGTGGTGTCCGTCGTCGGCCGCTTCCTCGAGCACTCCCGGATCTACTGGTTCGAGAACTCCGGGGGCGAGCCGGCGGTGTACCTGGCGTCCGCGGACTGGATGCCGCGCAACCTCGATCGCCGCGTCGAGCAGGCGGTCCCGATCCTCGATCGGAACGCGCGCGCGAAGGTCACCGAGGTCCTCGAGACGAGCCTTCGGGACAACCAGAAGTCCCACCTGATCCAGGGCGACGGCAGCTACGTCCGGGTGACGCCGAAGCCGGGCGAGGAGCCCTTCGACAGCCAGGAGTCGCTGCGACAAGCGGCGACGAGACGCCGCAACGACGGCGGTGGCGAGTCACCCAACGAGTCGCCCGTCGAGGTGCAGCGCGCTGCGGAGCCCACGGCGGACAGCGAGGCGCGCCGTCGCCCCAGCAACGCGCGGAAACCGGCTGCGCCGGGACGCTGAGACTGCGGCGCTGGGAATGCGGCGCTGGGAATGCGGCGCTGGGAATGCGGCGCTGGGAATGCGGCGCTGGGAATGCGGCGCTGGGACTGCGGCGCTGGGACCGGGCCGCCGCGAAGCGCGAGCGACACGGAGACGACAAGGCCCGACAGCAACTTGCGCTGCTGCCGGGCCTTGCATGGCGAGGGCGACGGGACTCGAACCCGCAACCACCGGATCGACAGTCCGGTACTCTAACCAATTGAGCTACGCCCCCATGTGAGGGGTCGCGAAAGCTAGCCATCGCGCGACCCGATGCAAGGTGCGGGATCGAATTCCTCGTCGCGCGCTCTCTTGGCAGGACCGTGGCAGCGGACGACGCTTCCGGCATGGCGCAGCGAGAGCTCGCGATCGGCTTCCTCGGCGCACCCGGTTGCGCGCGCCCGCACCTCTCGGTCGATGGCATGACCGAGTCGGGCCCGAACCTCTCGCACTGGCCGGGGAACCGCACGCCGCCCGAGTGGAAGGCCGACCTCTCGACGGGCATCGCGCTGAACTTCGCGCGCGCGCCCGCGGCGCGGCGCGAGGACTTCCTCGGCGACGCGGAGCTCGTGCTCAACGACCACTACGACACCGACGGTGTCCTCTCGATGCTCGCGGTCGTCCGTCCGGACTTCGCGCTCGCGCGGGAGGAGCTCTGCCTCGCGGCGGCAGCGACCGGGGACTTCGGCGCCTGGCACGGACGCCACGCCTTCGCGATCGACCGCATCGTGGCGAACCTCGCCGCCCCGCGCTCACCGGTCGCCGCGGAGTTCGCCGGCGTCCGCGGTCCCGAACGCTCGCTGGCACGCTACCGCTGGCTGATCGAGAACGCCGAACGCGTGCTCGACGAGCCGGACTCGCTGGCCGCGTGCTGGCGGGACGAGTGTGAGCTCGTCTACGACGAACTCGCGCGGGCCCGCGCCGGCGCGCTGCGACGCCAGGTGGTGCCGGAGCTCGGACTCGCCGTGGTCGAGACCGATGGTCCGGTGCGACGCATGACCCTGAACTCGCTGGCCGGGGCATTCCGCGTGCTCCATGCCGAGCACGGCCCCGACGGCTGCCGCTATCGGTTCCACGACCGCACCGAGAGCTGGTTCGAGGTCGTCAGCTTCACGCCCCAGCCACGCATCGATCTGCGGCCGCTCGCCGCACGGCTGGAGGAGCAGGAGGCACCGCGCCAGGATGGACTCGGCTGGTTCGCCGACCCGCCGGACGCACCGATCCCCGAACTGTGGTTCGGAGAGGACGCGAGTCAGGAATACGGCGAGGTCTCGAGGAAGCTCGGCGTCAGCGCGTTGCCGCTCGCCTGCGTCGTCGAACTCGTGCGCGACGCGCTCGAGGCCTGATCTCGGGGGATGGGCTCCTGCGCCTGGCGTCGCGCTGCCGATGCAGTGCGAGGTCCCATCGCGCGATGCCGTTCCGCCAGCACACGAAGATCACGATCGCCTACCTCGCTGCGGGGGCGCTCTGGATCCTCTCGTCGGACGCCGCTGCCCACGCGGTCTTCGGCGACCTCTCGCGCCTGACCTGGGCGCAGTCGGCGAAGGGCATCGTGTTCGTGCTCGTCACCGGCGTGTTGCTCCATGCGCTCAGCGCGCGCTCCTTCCGCCGCCTCGAGCGCGCGCATGCGGCCCTGCTCGAGAGCTACGACCAGACGATCCGCGGCTGGGTCCGCGCCCTGGACCTGCGACATCGCGAGACGAAGGACCACTCGATCCGGGTCACGCGGATGACCGTGGCGATGGCACGCCTGCTCGGGATCCGCGGCGACGCGCTCGTCCAGGTCGAGCGTGGCGCACTGCTGCACGACATCGGCAAGCTCGGCATCCCGGACGCCATCCTGGTCAAGCAGGGACCGCTCGACGACGAGGAGCGCCGTTGCGTCGAGCGACATCCGTCGATCGCCCACGCGTTCCTCGCGGACATCGAGTTCCTGCGTCCCTGCCTCGACATCCCGTTCTGCCATCACGAGCGCTGGGACGGCGGCGGCTACCCGCGTGGACTGCGCGGCGAGGCGATCCCGCTCGCGGCGCGGATCTTCGCGATCGTCGACGTGTGGGACGCGCTGAGCTTCGACCGCGTCTACCGCGGCGCGTGGACCCAGGACGAGGTCGTGGCGCACCTCGAGCGCGAGGCGGGTCGCCACTTCGACCCGCGGGTCGTGCGCGTGTTCCTCGCGCACCGGGAAGCCCTCGTGGAGATCGGAAGGGGCGAGGGCCCCGTGCCGGAGCTCGGCCGCACCTCGCTCGTGCGTGCCGAGGCGACCGCCGTCCTCAGCGCGCGCGCAACGTCGACGCCGGCACCGGCTCCCGATCCTTCGGCGCGGATTCGATCGACGCCAGCAGCGCCTTGACCGCTTCGGCGAGCTGCGCATCCGGACCGCCGGGGGTGTTCCAGAGCGCGACGTCGGGCATGCAGCCGTTGAGCTCCATGTCCGCGCCGTCGCCCACGAGATACCAGCCGCGGAACGGCATGCGCACCATCGAGCCATCGAGCAGTCCCGCGCCGCCCGTGCTGATCACGCCGCCCGCCGTGCGCATGCCGACCACCGGCCCACGCCCCAAGGTCTTGACCGCGTGGCTCAAGATCTCGGCGTTGCTGAACGAACGCTCGTTGCACATCACCGCGACCGGCTTGAACCAGGTGGCGTAGACCTTGCGATCCTGTGGGTAGCCGGGACCCCCGCCGCGCGGCACCGCGATCGCGTGGCGCGGCTGCGTGAGCGCGGTGAGCACGTGATCCGCGGTGCTGCCGCCGCCATTCCAACGGACATCGACGATCAGTCCGTCCTTGCCCGCGCCGGCGTGGTACAGGTCTTCCTCGAAGCGGAGGAAGCTCGACATGTCCATCCCGCGGATGTGCAGGTAGCCGAGCCGCCCGCCGGAGAGCTCCTCGACCTTGCGGCGCGTGTCCTCGATCCACTCGTCGTACAGCAGGCCCGCGACGGAGGTGACCGGACGCAGCACGACCTTGCGCTCGGCGCCTTCGCCACCGCGCACGGTCAGCTCGACGTCACGCGCCTCGCGCATCGTCAACGCGACGTGGAACGCGGTGGCGTGTGCGACCGCGCGACCGTCGACGGCGAGCACGCGCTCGCCCGCGCGGATGAGGCTGCGCGCCTGCGCCGCCGGACTGCCGGGGATCACGCTCGAGACCAGGAGGCCGGGGCCCGCCGCGGCATCGTCGAAGCGCAGCCCCGCGTGGTAGGTCTGCTCGGTCCACGCGCCGTCCTCGCGAGCGCGAGGCAACGGATCGCTGCCGCCCGAATGCCCCATATGCGACGCGTTGAGCTCGCCGAGCATGTGGTTCATCAGGCGCGAGAACTCCGCGCGCCCGAGGAGCTGCGCGGCGACGTCGCGGTACTTCGCGCGGATGGCCGCCCAGTCCCGGTTGTTGAGGTTGCCGTCGTAGAAGCGATCCCGCATCGCGCGCCAGCCCTGATCGAACGCGAGCTTGCGGATCTCGCGCCAGTCGCGCTCCTCGAGGATCGTGAACCCGAAGGTCTCGAGCTTGCCGGACTTCGCGTCGAGGGATGCCGGGGCGCTGCCACCGCCGCCGCCGCGCCCGAACCCGCCACCGCGTGGCCCAGGGCCGGGCCCCGCCGCCGGTATGGCCGAGGCGGCTGAGCCGCGACCGACGATCTGATCGCCCTCCTTCAACCAACGCGCATCCGCGAGCCCCGACGACGCGAGCTTCTTCGGCGTGAGCTCGTCGGGGAAGGTCACCGTGAAGAAGCCGGACTCCGCCCCGACGCGGGTGTTGAACGCGAGCTTCTTGCCATCGGGTGACCAGAGCAGCCCACTCTCCCCGGAGTCGGGATTCGCGAGGCGCGCGATGCGCTCGTGGATGCCGTCGAAGTCGATGACGACGTCCTTCGTCTTCTCGCCGGGTTTCTCACCGGGCTTGCTCTCGGGCTTCGCGTCGGACGGCGGATCCTGGTCCGGCTTCGCATCGGCGGAGCGGCCCTCCCCCGAGCGGGGCCCCTTGCCCTTCTTCATCGCCTCGATCGCCTTCTCGAGCCGGCGATCGCGGTCGGTCTCCTCGGCGGCCTGCTTCGCGAGGGTCACGTACCAGATGTCGCTCTCCTCGCCATCGCGGCGACCCACCCACGCGATGCGCTGGCCGTCGCCCGACCAGACCGGGCGGGAGTCGTCGTCGGGATGGCGCGAGAGGTTGAAGGGCGGACGCGTGCCATCGAGCGGGACGATCCACACATCGTCGTTGAAGTCGTCGTCCTCGCGCGAATAGCAGAGCCACGTGCCGTCGGGTGACCAGTCGAAGACCGGTGCGTCCCAGCCCGCGACGATGCGGCGATGGTCGGTGCCGTCGGCGTCCATGACGAACAGGTCGCCGCCCTTCGCGTACGCGACGTGCGCGCCGGTCGGACTGAGCGCGAGGCGCGCTTCCACGGCGGCGTCGTCGGTGACCTTACGGAGCGCGAACGAGAGCGGTGCGGCACGCCACCAGATGCCGTCGTCGCGGGAGCAGCTCGCCTCCCACAGGTCGACCTCACCACCGTGCTCGCTGACGAAGAAGAGCCGCTTGCCGTCCTTCGTGAACGCGAGGTCGCCTTCGATCGCGGGCGTGTCGGTGACCTGGACGGGCTCCTTCAGCACGCGATCCATGACGAACACGTCGTGCCCGGCGACGAACGCGAACTGCTTGCCGTCGTCGGTGAACGCGACGTTGTCCGCGGTGCCGACGCGGCGGCGCTCCACCGTCTCACCGAGCGCGTCCCCCGAAGCGCGGAGATCGATCGCGCGCACCACGCCACTCGCGACGTCGAGGAGCGCGAGGTCGAAACGCCGCTGGAAGAGGATGCGCTTGCCGTCGGCCGAGGCGCTCGGGAAGAGCACGCCGTCGTCGCTGCCATCGGCGCCGAGTCGCGTGATCGCCCGCGCCTCGCCTCCGGTCGTCGCCCGCCAGAACAGCTCGGCGGTGCCGTCCGGATCGCTGACGAACCAGTAGCCGCTGCCGTCCGGCGACCAGAGCGGCGCGCGCTCGGCGATGTTCTGGTACGCCGGTCGATCGGCGCTCAGGCGCGTGGCCTTGGCCTCGGCGGGGCTGTTCCCGAGCTCGATGAGCCAGAGCTGGCTCGCGGCCGAGCCGCGGTACCCTTTGCGCCAGGGCTCGACCCCCAGCCGCGTGGCGAGCAGGCGCTTGCCGTCGGGGGAGAGCGCCGCCTCGCCGACGGCGAAATCGACGAGCATGCGCTCGGGCTCGCTCGTCGCGGACACGATGCGGTCTGACGGAACCCGACCCGGCGCGGTCCGGTCCGCCGGCAGCGGCCTCGCGAAGAGACGCCGCGCCTCGGCGCCGAAGGGCGAGCGATCCGTGCTGCGCAACACGAGCAGGGACCTGCCATCGGCGCTGAAGCCGAGCGCCGTGCGCGAGAGGCCGTCGAAGGTGAGCTGGCGCGCCTCGCCCCCGTCGATCGGCATCAGGAAGAGCTGTTCGCCGCCGGCGCGGTCGCTCGAGAAGAGCACGTGCTTGCCGTCGGGGCTCGGGATGGGCGAGCCGTCCTCGCCGACGTGCGTCGTGAGCCGGCGCGCGACCGCCGTGCCGTCGAGCGGGGCGATCCAGATGTCGGATTGCCAGGCGAAGACCACCGCGCGCCCGTCGGGGAGGATCCGCGGTTCGAGCGGCATCCGGATCGGACGGTCCTGCGCGAGCAGGCCTGCGGTGGAGACGAGGAGGAGCGACGCAACCTTGATCGAGGTTCCCATGGCGCAGAGTGAGGGCGCAGGAATAATGCGCGGGCGGGCGTCTACGCGCGCCCCTTCGACGCCGCGAGCCGCGGATCGGTACGAACGTGCGGCACACCGGGCTTCCGGCCCGGACGCACGACGGACCGCGACGCGGCTCGGCCACGATCGCGCGCCCGATCCTCACACGACCCCGCCGCTCGACCGAACGAGCGCGACCTCCCGGCCGCCGTGCCGCTCCCAACATGTCTCCGCGTCAATCCAGCCTGCTCCTCCCCCTCTCGGTCCTCCTCGCCTGCGGCCACGCGTTCGCACAGGACGCCACGACGACCTCGGCGGCTTCACCGCTGGTGATCACGACCACCGATCCGATGGTCGCCATGGGTGTCAATCGGATGTTCAAGGGCGCGGCCGGCATGCCCGAGATCGGCGAGGGCAAGGCGCTGGTCCTGAGCCTCGACGACGGCGGCAAGCTCTCGAGCCGCGATGCGGCCGCGAGCGACTGGCTCCGCATCGAGGCCAATCCCGCGGCCATGATGAAGATCTTCAAGAAGGAGGTCACCCAGGGCCGCATGACCGCCGGCATGTTCGGCGGCATGGCGCTGGCCCAGTCCGGGCTCGACGCCGAGGCGATCGATGTGATCCTCGACGCCGTCTTCGACTTCCCGAACCAGCTCGACGGGCTCGTCGTGTCGATCCCCAAGCCCTACGCGGCGGGAGAGCAGATGGACATCGCCGTCGACCTCGCGCCGAAGGCCGAGACCTGGTTCGCACAGCTCGTCACCGGCCTCCGGCCGCACGCCAAGGGCCTACGCAACCTCTCTCCGTGGGGCGCGATGATGCACGCGGCCTTCGACATGGACTTCGCGGCCGTGTCGCCCCTCCTGATGCCGATGGTCGAGCTCTTCACGGGCTTCATGATCCAGGACGACGACCTGAAGGCGAAGGCGAAGACCCTCTACGCGACCTACATGTCCGGCTATGCGGGCCCGATGAGCATGACCTTCGACATGGAAGACGGCATGCGCGTCCTCGTGGAGGCGAGCGATGGCGACGCCATCACGGCGGCGATGAAGGACCCCGCCTGGCTCGAGATCTCGAAGGCGAGCGCCGACATGGCCGGGGGCGTGGTGGACGTGAACCTCGATGCCCTCCAGCACCGTGACGTCACGGTCATCGAGTCGACCGTCGAGCTCGACGATCCGGCTTCCAACCCGCTCGCGAAGGACGGCAAGATGAGCACGATGGTCGCGGTCGGCGGCGATGCGATGCTCATGTCGATGATGGGTGACGCGAAGTCGTCCATCAAGTCGCTGATCGACCTCGCCCTCGACGCGAAGAACGTCCGGAAGCCGCTCGGCAAGCTGATGACGATGCACTTCGACGTGGTGCGCTTCGGCGCGTTCATGTCCTCGCAGACCGGTCAGGACCTGGGCGACGACGCCCCCGAGAACATCGACGTCAGCCTCGCGAAGAACGACAAGGGCCTCCACCTCGAGGTGAAGATCAAGTGACCGCCGCAAGCCACGACGCCAACTGGCGCAAGCGCCGCATCGAGCACATCACGCTCGACACGTTCAATCCCGTCCCCCTGATCGACGCCATGGACAAGATGGCGTTCCAGGCCCGCAACACGGCGCGCGCCGCGCACATCGTCGACATGATGGTGCGCGATCGCGATTGCAGCGTGTGGCTCTGCCTCGCGGGTTCCCTGGTCAGCGCGGGACTCAAGCGCGTCATCGTCGACATGATCCGCGCGAACATGATCGACGCGATCGTGTCGACCGGTGCGAACATCGTCGATCAGGACTTCTTCGAGGCGCTCGGCTTCCACCACTGGCACGGCAGCCAGTTCGCGGACGACAACGAGCTCCGCGAGGCGATGATCGATCGCATCTACGACACGTACATCGACGAGAACGAGCTGCGCGCCTGTGACGACACGATGGGCCAGCTCGCCGATGCGCTGCCGCCCAAGCCGCACAGCTCGCGCGAGTTCATCCGCGAGATGGGGCGCTGGCTCACGACCAACGCGAAGAACCGGGACTCGATCGTGCTGTCGTGCTTCGAGCGCGGGATCCCGATCTTCTGCCCGGCCTTCAGCGACTGCAGCGCCGGCTTCGGCCTGGTGAAGCACCAGTGGGAGCGCGGCCTGCGCGGGAGCGAGATGCTGAGCATCGACTCCGCGAAGGACTTCCTCGAGCTGACGAAGATCAAGATCGAGGCCGGCACCACCGGCCTGTTCATGATCGGCGGCGGCGTGCCGAAGAACTTCGCGCAGGACACCGTCGTGGCGGCGGAGCTGCTCGGCATCGATGCCGAGATGCACAAGTACGCGGTGCAGATCACCGTCGCCGACGAACGCGACGGCGCGCTCTCGGGCTCGACGCTCAAGGAGGCGAGCTCCTGGGGCAAGGTGGCGACCACGCACGAACAGATGGTGTTCGGCGAGGCGACCATCGTGATGCCCCTGGTCGCGGGCTACGCGTACCACAAGAAGGCGTCCGCGGGCCGCAAGGTCGCGAACTGGAACGCCTTCCTCGACGCGCCGATCGCGGCGAAGTGAGCCGTGTCGGCGCGGCGCTCGACAGCGAGCGCCTGCCGCCGGCCACCCAGGCGCCCGCCCGCGTGCACACCCCGTGTCGCGGGCGGACCAAGCCCGCCCATGAACCGGTCGCTCGTCGCGCTCGCCGTCCTCGTCGCCGCGCTCGCGGCCTGGTTCATCCTCCGCGGCGCCCAGGAACCGGCGCCCGAGCCCACACCGGCGACGCCGCTCACCGCGGCCGCAGGTCCGCGCGAGACCGGCGAGGCGCGCCGCGCCGAACTCGAGCGCGAGGCGGTCCCCGCGCCGGACCCGGCCCGCGCGACGGTCCCGCAGCCGATGCCGATGCGGGCGACGGACGGCCCCTGGACCCTCGTGGGCCGCGTCCAGCCGCACGCGGCCGCCTCCCTCACGCGCGCGAGGTTGCGGGTGTATCCGGGCCGCGCGAACGATCGACGGGCGAGCTTCTCGCGGCTGATGGACATGAGCGTGCCGGGCCGTGAACCCTCCACCCGCGACCTGAGCCTCGCCCTGGAGAGCGAGCCGCTCGCGAGCGCGGAACTCGCGGGTGACGGGACCTTCACCGTCGAGGGGCTCACGATCCGCGACGTCCGGCTCGCGCTCGACGACGATCACTACGCCCTCGACCAGGTGCTACCCGTGCACGTCGCCGCCGATGCCACGCGGCACGACGCGGGCACGCTCGCCGCCTATTGCGGAGCGCTCGTCGTCGGCCGCGTCACGGGCCTCACCGTCTTCACCGACTGTCGGATCGAGCTCGCCTCCGATCCCGACCCGATGGAGGTCATGCGCGACCCGAAGGGTTTCATGGCCCGGGTGATGCGCGGCGGCGGGCAGAGCGTCGAGCTCGATGGCGAAGGGCGCTTCCGCATCCGCGCCGTGCCACCCGCCGGGCGCACCACGCTGGCGCTGCGCGCCCCCGAGCACGTCGCGAACGAACAGATCCTCGCGCTCGGCCCGGGCGAGACCCATGAACTCGTCTTCGTCGCCCGACGCGGCGCGCAGCTCACCGTGCACGTCGTCGACGAGTCCGGTGCCGGGCTCGCGGACGTGCGCGTCGAGGTGGCACCGAAGGACGTGAAGGGTGACTTCGCGCGGGCCCGTCTCGACCACGACGGCACGACCGACCGGGATGGCCACGCCGTCATCCGCGGCCTGCGCGACGGCACCTGGACGATCTCCGCGGATCCGGTCGGCTTCCTCTTCGCCACCGCGCCGATCACGATCGCCGGCGAAGAGCCGCTCGAGGCGACGCTGCGCCTGCTCCGCGGTGCGAGCGTCCGCGGGCGCGTGATCGACCGCGAGGGTCAGCCGGTGCCGGACGCGCGTCTCGCCCTGTTCCCCGACTTCGAGGTGCCGGTCATGGGACGCGTGAGTGAGATGACGGGGCGCGCGACCATCGCGCGCATCGCCGAACGATCGCCCCTGCGCAGCGCGGCCGACGGCAGTTTCTCGATCAGCGGGCTGAATCCCGAGGGCGAGGCGGCGGTGGCCGTCTGGCACGCCGCGTTCGTGGGCACCGTCTCCGAGACCGTTCGCGCGGATGCCGCGCCCCTCGAGATCGTGCTCGACCGGCCGGGCATCATCCGGGGCCGCGCGGTCGCCGCGCAGGACCGGCAACCCCTGGCCGAGTGCGAGGTCCGCACCGTCGAGTCGATGGCGATGGTCATGGAGCGACCGACCGCCATCGCGCACGTGGGCGCCGCCGACGAGGGGCGCTTCGAGCTCGCGGGGCTGCCACCCGGGCGCACGACCCTCCGCCTCGAAGCCGAGGGCCTCTCACGCCTCGAGCGCACCGTCGATGTGCCGGCCGGCGCGGTGGTCGAACTCGGCGACCTCGAACTGAACGCCGCCGCGACCGTCCGGGGGCGCGTCGTCGATCACGCGGGAATCGGCATCGCGCGCGCCGAGGTCGGCCAGAGCCGTCGTGGCTTCGCCGACAACCCGATGCTCGCCGCGATGACCGACGACACGCGCGTGATGTCGGCCGCGGATGGCAGCTTCGAGATCACGGGCCTGCCTCCCGGGCGGATCGAGCTCAAGGCGAACCACCGCGATCACGCGAGTGCGCGCAGCAAGCGCCTCGAGCTGAGCGCGGGCCAGGTGCTCGAGGGCGTCGAGATCCAGATGAGCGAGGGCGGGGTGTTGACGGGCCGCGTCCGGTTGAACCCGGGTCAGGACCCGAAGGGCTGGCAGATCATCGCCAACCTCGAGATGCAGGCGGCGACGTACGCGACGGAGCTGGATGCCGACGCCCGTTTCCGGATCGAGCACGTCGATGCGGGGCGCTACGACGTGCAGGCCATGGAGATCGCGGCGATCGAGTCGTCGCAGTCCGACTCGCGCGACGAGCTCCGCAGCGGCAAGTCCCTCGACATCGGCAAGCTGATGCGGGAGATGCAGGATCACGTCGTGACGGCACGCGCCCAGGTGCGCGATGGCGAGACGACCGAGGTCGACCTCGATGCCACCGATCTCGACACGGGCGAAGGCGAACTGGTCCTCGCGATCGACGTGGGCGGTGAAGCGCTCGCCGAGGGCATGGTCGAGTTGACGCAGCAGGACGACGTGCGCGGCGAGGGCGTGAAGATCGGCTTCGTGAACGGCGGCGAGGTCGGTTTCCGCGGCCTGCGCTCGGGGCTCGTGCGGCTGCAGCTGCGTTCCGGCATCGCCTTCGACCCGGTCGGGGACCCGACGAGCTTCGAGATCGACACGTCGAAGGGCCCGCTGCGGCGGACCTGGAGCCTGCCCGGCGGCCGCATCGCCGGTCGCGTCGTCGACGACGCGCAGGGTGAGCCGCTCGCCGGCGCGGTCGTGCGCCTCGTGTCCGCCGACGCAGGCAAGGAGGGCCGTGGCCGCGACGCCGGCTTCGCCCTCACGCAGAAGGACGGGAGCTTCGCATTCCGCGGCCTCGGCGAGGGCACGTTCACCGTCTTCGCCGACGACCTGCTCCTGCGCGCCGGGCGCGAGCAGATGACCGGCCGCATCGACGGGATCCGGCTCGCCGGCGGTGAGTCCCGCACCGGGCTCGAGCTGCGGGCACGCCGCGGCTCGGGGATCCGCATCGAGGTCGTCGACGAGTCCGGTCGCCCGGTCGCGCACGCCCGCGTGCTCGCCGTCGGCAAGGACGGCGAGCCGATCGGCACGCTGCCGTTCGCGATCACCGACGACGACGGCAGCGCGGAGCTCGCGAGCCTCCCCGCGGGACCGGCGCGGGTCGTCGCGTGGGTCCGCGAACTCGCGCCCGGCGCATCCGAGCTCCAGACCCTCGCGGAGGACGCGCGCGCGGAGTTCCGCGTCGTGCTGTCCCAGGGCACCGCGACCTCGGTGCAGATCCTCGATGCCGAGGGCAAACCGCTGCAGGGTGCCGCGGTGAGCGTCCGCTTCGCCGCCGGGCCCTGGCTGCCGGCGCAGCTCTTCGGGCGCGCCGTCGATGCGGCGGGTCGCCTCGAACTCGGGCCCATGCCCCGCGGCAGGGTCGAGTTCAGCGTGACGCACCCGCGGGCGCGATTCACCGCGCAGCGCGAGGTCTCGGGCTCACGCGCGGCCTTCGTGCTGCAACCCTGATCGCGCGGAGAGTCCGGCGCGAGCGCGGCGCTGGGGCCGGCGTCCCGCGACGGTACGCCGACGACGACCTCGTCCTGGCCGCGCCGCGGAACGGGCAGCAGAATCACGCGCTGAGTCCGCGTCACCGTGAACCCCCTGACCGTCACGAAGTTGATCCTGCTGGGCCGATTGCTGGCAGGCATCGGCCTCATGACGCTGGGCTTCTGGCTCTCGCGCGGCTTCGGCGCGCTCGTCGGCGTGCCGCTCGCGTTCCTCGGGATGACGAAGGCGATCGCCGAGGTGGGCCGCCTGCTGCGGGTGCACGACCTCGAGCGCAGCTTCGGCCCGCGCCGGGGCGAGGGTCCACGACGCGCGGGCGAACTCGACGTGAGCTCCGCGGCGGAGGCGATCGCGCGCATCCTCTACGCGATCGCCGAGATCGACGGACCCGCGAGCGCGGCGGAGCGCGTCGCGGCGATCCGGCTCGTCGTCGAGAACTTCCCCGAGCCGCAGCTCGCCGAGGCGATGAACCGCTGGGAACTCGGCCGCGTCGACGCTGCGACGTTGCGCGAGCTCCTGCGCGCCGTGCGCCGCGCGCTCGACGACCAGAACCGCATGCGCTTCTTCCGCTGGTGCACGCGCGTGGCACTCGCCGACGAGCGCTTCAACGCCGACGAGCACGAGGTCCTGCAGACCGTGGCACGCGAGCTCGGTCTCGCCGCCGAGGTCGCGCGTCATCTCTTCCACGACGAGAAGGGCCGCATCCTCGCCGAGCGTGCGTCGGGCGGCGGCGGGCAACGCAGCCAGGGCTCGCCGCACTCCTCACCCGCGCGGCGGAGCGAGGCGCTCAGCGTGCTCGGACTCGACGACGGCGCGAGCGAGGAGGACATCCGTCGACGCCATCGCGAGCTCGTGAAGGTCCACCACCCCGACGCGAATCGCCACCTGGGCGCCGCCGAACTCGCGGCCAGCACCGAGCGCTTCCAGCGGATCCAGAAGGCCTACGAGGTCCTCACGGCAGCGGAGTGAGCGCACGAAGCTCAGCCGTAGATGATCCCCGGCTCGATCGCGGCGACGGCCTCGTCCTCGTCCTCCAGGCGCTCCTTCTGCGGCGCCGGCTCCGGCTTCTTCTCCGGGCGTGGCCAGACGTGGAAGCCACCGCGCTTGCCGCGGTTCTCCCACACGCCCCAGATGCCGTTGATCTCGCGGTAGCCGCGATAGCCGACGCTGTAGGCGCCGAAGTAGGCCTTCTCCCACGCGACCTCGCGCGACTCGATGTCGTAGGTGCCCGTGATCTTGAAGCGGCCGACGGTGTCGATGCCCTCGCCCTCGACGCAGCCCTTCCGGAACTGCAGGCCGAGGTCCTGGCGGAAGCGGCATCCACCTTCGAGCCAATAGCCGGTCCAAGGGCCCGACGGGAAGTCGGGGTCGTCCTCGCACTCGGGTCGATCGGCCGGTTCGGGCATGCGCAGTGGCCGAGCATTCAAGGGCGTCGAGGCGTTCGGGACAACGCCGCCCGCTATGGTGCGTCCATGATCAAGATCAGCGCCCGCTACGAGGGCGACCTGCGCTGTGTCGCAACCCATGAGCCGTCCGGGGCGACGCTGCGGACCGACGCTCCCAAGGACAACGAAGGCCTCGGCCAGTCCTTCTCGCCGACCGATCTCGTCGCGACCGGACTCGCGAGCTGCATCATGACGATCCTCGGGATCATCGGTCGGCGCGACGGCATCGACCTCCGCGGCATGACCGCGGTCGTCGAGAAGCACATGGTCGCCGACCCGCATCGGCGCATCGGCCGCCTGCCGGTGCTCGTGACGATCCCCGGCAAGCTCGACGACGCCCAGAAGCGCAAGCTCGAGCGCGCCGCGCACACCTGCCCGGTGCACCAGAGCATCAAGGCGGAGATCGAGTCGCCGATCTCCTTCGTCTACTCCGACGACTCGTGACGGGGTCGGCCCCGATACCCGGCCCCATGCAGGTTCCTTCCGAACTGCGGAGCCTGCTGCGCCTTGCCGCGCCGATCCTGCTCGTCCAGCTCGGCCAGTTCGCGATGGCCTTCGTCGACGCCGCGATGGTCGGTCGGGTCTCGCAACAGGCCCTGGCCGGGATCGCGCTCGGGAACATGCTGGTCTGGGGACTCTTCGTCTTCGGCCAGGGCGTCCTCGCGGTGCTCGACGCGCGGGTGGCTCACGCGCTCGGGCGCGGTGACGGCGCCAGGGCACGCGCGACCATCCAGCAGGGCCTCGCGCTCGCGAGCTTCGTGTCGCTGCCCCTGATGGGGATCGGGTTCTTCGCGGAGCCCATCTTCCGCGCACTCGATCAGCCGAACGACGTGCTGCCGCTCGCCGTCGACTACGCGCGCTGGGCGGTGCCGAGCCTGCTCCCCGCACTCCTGTTCGTCGCACTGCGGCAGAGCCTGCAGGCCATGACGACCGTGCGGCCGATCGTCGTCGCCGTGCTGCTGACGAACCTGCTCAACTTCGCCCTCGATGCGTGGCTGATCTTCGGCGGTCTCGGGCTGCCCCCGCTCGGCGTGGAGGGTGCGGCGATCGCGACCCTCGTCAGCCGCATCGCGATGACCGTCCTTCTGGCGGCCATCGCCTGGCCGCTCCTCCGCCCCCTGCTGCGACCCTTCGACTGGCGCATGGCGACGCCACGCACACTGCTGCCACTCGCGCTGGCAGGACTGCCGGTCGGGTGTCAGTACGCGCTCGAGCTCGGCGCCTTCTCCGGCTCGACGACCTTCCTCGGCTGGATCGGGAGCGAGGCGCAGGCCGCGCACACCGTCGCGCTCAAGCTCGCGACGGCGTCGTTCATGGTCCCGCTCTCGATCTCGCTCGCGGCAGCGGTGCGGGTCGGACATGCCCTGGGCCGCGGGGACGCCCCGGCGGCACGACGTGCCGGGCTCGCCGCGATCGTCGCCGGCGCCGTGGTCATGGCGGGCTTCGGACTGGCCTTCCTGCTGCTCCCGCAGGCGCTGGCGCGGACGATCACCGACGTCGCTGCCGTGGTCACGGCGGCCGCGACCCTGACGATGATCGCCGGCGTCTTCCAGGTCTTCGACGGCATCCAGGTCGTCTGCGTCGGCGTGCTGCGCGGGCTCGGCGACACGCGCACGCCGTTCTTCGTCAACGTCCTCGGGTTCTGGGTGCTCGGCATCCCCGTCGGACTCCTGCTCGCCTTCCCCGCGGGCCTCGGTGCGGCGGGCTTCTGGTGGGGACTCGTGCTGGGTCTCGCGACCGTCGCGGCGATCCTCGGGCTGCGCGTGCGGCGCCTCTTCGCGGCGCATCGCACCTGATCGACCACTCCCGAGGATGCGCGGGTCGCGTCAGTGCCCCGGCAAGCGCTTCTTCGCCGGCATCGGCGCAGGCTCGCGATCCGCGTCGATCTCGTAGCGCAGGAAGCGGCAATCGATGGGGCCGTTGCGCACGACGAGCTTCCGGCTCGCCGAGAGACGGAGGAAGCGCGTCGTCTCGGGATTGCCCGAGAGCACCCAGGCGGTCAGCCCCGGCCAGCGGCGGAAGAACTCGCCGAGCGACCGCCAGCTCGCTTCGAGATCGTCGCCTTCGCCGATGCGCTCGCCGTAGGGCGGATTGGTGACGACCATGCGCGGCGCGATCCCGGGCACGTAGGTCGCGACGTCGCTCTCGACGAGACGGATGGCCCGCTCGACGCCCGCCGCGCGGACGCTGCGCCGTGCGATCCCGATCGCCCCCCCATGCCGATCGGCACCTTCCAGCGGTGGGATCGCGGCCGCTCCTCGCTGGGCGCGCGCCTTCGCCTCGGCGAGGAGCGACTGCCACGTCGCGGAGTCGAAGTCGCGCCAGCGCTCGAAGGCGAAGCGACGGTTCAGGCCCGGCGCGCGATCTCCGGCGAGCCAGGCCGCTTCGATCAGGATGGTGGCGGAGCCGCACATGGGATCGCAGAGCGGACTCCTGCGATCCCAATCGCTCGCGAGCAGCAGGCCCGCGGCGAGCGACTCGTTCAGCGGGCTCTTCACCTGCACGTCGCGGTAGCCGCGCTTGTGGAGCGACTCCCCGCCGAGATCGACGTAGAGCGTCGCCGAGTTGCGGGCGAGGTGGAGGAAGACCGGCAACACGGGGTCGGCGGTGTCGACGCTCGGCCGACGTCCGTCGCGATCGCGGAAGCGGTCGACGATCGCATCCTTCACGAGCTGGGCCGCATAGCGCGAGTGCGTGAGGAAGCTGTCGCGCAGCGCGGCGTCGACGGCCAGGGTGTCGTCGCAACCGAGGAAGCGCTCCCAGCGCACGGCGCGGACGAGCTGGTAGAGCTGCTCCTCGCTGTGCACCTCGTCGATGGTGATCTCCTCCTGCACGCGGATCGCGGAGCGCAGCCAGAGACAGGCCGCCATCGCGATCCGCGTGTCGCCCGCGAAGCGCACACCCCCGCGACCGGGCTCGAAAGCCGTGGCGCCGAGCGCCGCGAGTTCGGATTGCAGGACCTCTTCGAGTCCGAGCGTGCAGGCGGCGAAGTAGCGACGGCTCACGCGCCCCCTTGTCGCCGCTGCGACGCGCGCGTGCAACGTCGAGTCGCTACGCTCCGCCGCCCCGATGCCCGCCCACACCGACCGGGTGCACGTGCCGCCGGCGCAGGACGCCCGCCGCGGCGTGCTCCTGATGGTGGCCTCGGCCGCCTGGTTCGCGCTCATGGCGGCGATCGCGAAGCGCTGGCTGCCCGACACGCCGCCGCAGGCGGTCGTCCTCTCGCGCGGTCTGCTGATGTCGACGGTGCTCGTGGTCCTCGCGCGACGACGACGCGTGCCGATCGTCGGCCGCCAGCGCGCGATGCTCGTCGTGCGGGGGCTCCTCGGATACGGCGCGCTGTCCTGCTACTTCTGGTCGGTGCAGCAGCTGCCGCTCGGCGATGCGGTGCTCCTGCAGTACGCGCATCCGATCTTCGTCGCCGCGCTCGCACCCTGGCTGCTCGCGGAGCGCACGAGCCGCGGGCACTGGCTCGTCGTCTCGATCGCGGTCCTGGGCGTCGGACTCGTCGTGGGACCGAGCGGCGAGCTGCGCGGCGCGGCGGTGATCGCGCTCTGCGGAGCGATGTGCTCGGGTCTCGCCTACCTGGCGATCCGCAAGCTCTCCGCGACGGAACACCCGCTGACCATCATGGTCTGGTTCCCGCTCCTCACGGTGCCGGGATCCCTCGTCGGCGCCTGGCTCGGCGGCGTGGACTCGATCCCGCGCAACGGCGCGGAGGTCACGGCCCACGTGGCGGTGGCGCTCACCGCACTCGGTGGGCAGATCACGCTGACCCGCGGCCTCGCGCGGGTCGACGCCGCCCGGGGCACGGCTGCGACGATGACGGGCCCCGTTTTCGGCGTGCTCTTCGGATTGCTGCTCTTCGGCACGGTGCCCAGTCCGACGAGCCTGATCGGGATGCTCGTCGTGGGCGCGTGTGCGGTGCGCCTCGCGCAGGGCAAGCAGAGCCCGGCGCCGACGCCCCTGCCCTTGCCCGCTGACGCGCCGCGGGACTGAGGGTCGGCCGCCTGCGGCAATTGCGAAACCGCATGGCAGGTCGGGGACGTGTCCGTGTCGTCCAGACCGACCACGACAATCCCATGATCCAGCAGATCTTCGCCATCCTCGCCACGACCCTCTCGCTCTCGCTGCCGTTCTCGGCAACGGCATTGCCCCATGACGTCGACGTCTGCGAGTGCAAGAACGTCCAGATCGGGCGGAACGACGAGCAGCGCTCCATCACCGTCATCGGGGTCAACTCGGCCAACCAGCCGACCCTGTATTTCGTCGCGTCGATGCGCGCTGCGATCGAACCCAAGCCCGGCGCCTGCCAGACGCAGGCCTGCACCTCGCCCAAGGAATGCACCACCACGATCGATGGGTCGGTGACCGTGCACAGCGACGCGCTCCTCGCCGACCTCTACCAGAGCAACGTCCTCATGGTCGACGGCAACCCCGTCTCGCAGGCCAGCGGTCCAACCGCGGTCTCCGACACGAAGTCGACGGAGTGCGGACTCCTGATGACGGCGCGCATCGAGGCGACGAGTCCCCCCGCCAAGGAGGGGGTGCCCGGGACGCCGCGGCTCTGGGTCCAGGCGACCTTCCACTGCCAGTCGTGCCTGGGGATCGGCGCTCAGCACTGAGCTCGCGAGCCCGTCGCAACCCCATCACCCGATCCGTCCCACCCTCCGAGCCGAAGTCCTGCCATGAGCTCTCGCCTCATCCTCGTCCCGAGCCTCGCCCTCGCGCTGATCTTCGGGCTGGCCTGCCTGGTCCTCGAACTCGAGTCGACGACGAGCCCGCAAGGTGACGCGCACCGGGCATCACGCCCGGCCCGAGTGGTTCCGCGCGCCGAGGACGCCGCCGCGGAGCCCGCGTCGCGGGTGCCGGCCGTCACCGACGCGGGAGGATCGCGGCTTGGGAACGGGAGCGCAAAGGGCCAGGCGGGGCCCGGCCCCGATGCGCAGCTCCGCGGCCTGGGCTCGTTGTCCGACGAGGACCGGAGCTACTTCGCAGGTCTGCTGAGCGCCGAACTCGCCGCGCTCGAACGGCGGCTCGATCTCGAAGTCCCGCGCGACGCCGAGGAGTACCTCGTCCAGGCGGAGCGCATGGTCGAGGCGGCGCGCGTGCGCGGGATGACCCAGGAGCTGGAATCCGGCCGCTACACGCTGGTGCCCGCGGGCGAGGGCCTGTCCCACGCCCGCGACGCCCGCGACTCCCGCGGCGCCAAGGCCACGATCCTGGTGCAGCCGGCACGGCGCGGGCTCGAGGTCGTCGATG
The DNA here is from genome assembly GCA_020848735.1 of Planctomycetota bacterium. Taxonomy (GTDB): domain Bacteria; phylum Planctomycetota; class UBA1135; order UBA1135; family UBA2386; genus JACRLW01. The sequence goes on from JADLHO010000018.1 coordinate 21,431, forward strand.
CCGTCTTCGTGCTCGAACACGACGAGCACGGGGAACTCCGCGACGCGATCGAGTACCGCGAGCGGCTCGCGCACGAGCGACTGCTCGCCGCACACGAGGAGTTCAATCGTCTGCCGATCGAGGAGCGCGAGCGGCTCGCCGGGCTCGCGAAGCGACCGACCGAACTCGCCTCGGCATCCCGCGAGGACCGCGCGCTCATCCGTCGCTGCTTCGCCGACGGGGCACGCCTCGGCCGCAACCACGTGCTGCACGTCGACTGGTGACGGGGGATCAGACCCCGCCACGCGCCGCGCGCGCGAGGTCGTCCGCGAAGAGCTCGAGCGCGCTGAGGATCGGCGCCGCCGCCATCTCGATGAGCGAGCAGAGGCCCTTCTTGCGCGCGAAATCCGCGACCTTGCGGATCGGCGCGGCGAAGTCGCCACCCTTGCCCGCGCGCACGGCCTGGAGCACGTGCACGAATTGGTTCGTCTCCATGCGACACGGCGGACACTGACCGCACTGCTCGCGCATGAAGAACTGCGCGATCTCGAGCAGGCGCGCGACGACGTCGTCGCCCTCGAGCACGAGCCGCAGGCCACCGCATCCCGGTGCCGTGCCCAGCGGACGCAACGTCTCGTGCGCGATCCCCACGTCGAGGTGGCGCGCGTCGAGGAAGCCGCAGGACAGCGCCGGATGGATCGCGCGGAGCTTGCGGCCGTCGCGCACGCCGCCGCCGATCGACTCGAGGAGCGTGCGCCAGGTGGTGCCGAAGGGGACCTCCACCACACCGGGTCGACGCAGTTCCTCCGGCAGCGTGAAGAGCATCGTGCCCGGTGATTCGCCGGTGCCGATCGCGCGGTAGGCGGCCGCGCCGTAGCGCACGATCCAGGGCACGTTCGCCAGGGTCTCCACGTTGTTCACCGTGGTCGGCTCCGCGCGCACGCCGCTCTCGCCCGGATAGGGTGGCTTCTTGCGCGGCTTGCCGGCGCCGCCCTCGATCGCGTCGATCGCAGCGGTTTCCTCACCGGCGACATAGGTTGGCGGCGCTCGGTGCAGCGTCACGTCGAAGGTGAAGCCGCTGCCGAGGACCGAGCTCCCGAGCAGGCCAGCCGCACGGGCTTCCGCGATCGCGTGTTCGGCCGACTCGATCTGGGGAACCATGTCCTCGATCAGATACAGCCAGCCATGCGAAGCCCCGGTCGCCAGGCCGCAGAGCAACATGCCCTCGATCACGCGATGCGGGTGGTGCTCCACGAGGTACTTGTCCTTCGCACTGCCCGGCTCGTGCTCGCCGCCATTCGCGACCACGTGCTTGCTGGCCGCCGCGCGCGCGCCCGCGAGTCGCCACTTGCGGCCCACCGGGAAGGCCGCGCCGCCGTGACCGCGCAGTCCCGATTCCTCGACGACCGAGAGGATCGCGGAACCGCCGCTGCGCAACGCAGCGTCCAACGCGGAGTAACCACCGGCCGCGCGGTACCCCTTGAGGTCTTCGCGTGAACCGGTCGCGCCCGCCAACACGATCGTGCCTGTCATCGTCTCGACTCGCCGCCTCGTCTTCGTTGCTGCCGGTAGCTATCGTGCGCCCGCCTGCCGAGCGCTCGATGCGACGGGATCATCGAGCGTGGTGGCAGCCTGCGCCAACCATCCCGTCTCTCTCTTCGACCTCGAGGTGCGACCTTGAAATCCGCTCTCTCCGCCCTGCTCCTCGCCTCTGCCGCAGCCGCCCAGCTCCCCTTCATCTCGCCGATCACGGCGAACGGCAACGAGGGCGCCGGAAGCAACCTCTTCCCGTTCAACTCGACGACGGTGCGTCGCTACCAGCAGATCCACGGCGACCTGCCCCAGCTCCCGTTGACCATCTCGTCGTTGGCCTTCCGGTACACGACGCCGACCGCCGTGACGACGTACAGCGGCACGCGCGCCCTGGACATCGAGATGGACATGGGCAACGGCCCGACGAGCTACGCCGACTACTCGCGGACGATGTCCGCGAACTGCTCGGGGCCCGTCTCGGCCGTCGTCGCCCGCCGCATCGTGAACTGGGGTCCGCAGGGGACCTCGATCGCCGGCGGCCCGCAGTCCTTCGCGTCGAACATGGTCATCCCGCTCGACGCCCCCTACACCTGGATCCCGATCAGCCCGACCCTGACCTGGGAAGTCCGGATGTTCGCGAACCCGCTGACCGGCACCTTCGCGACCGTCGACGCCGACAACGGCAGCGCGACGACCGCCACCGCCACGACGGTCGGCGCCGGCTGCGTGTGCACCGGCCGCACCGCCGCGCAGACCGCGAGCGTGGTGATGGCCGACATGCAGGGCTATCTCGGCTTCGGCATCGGGACGTCGAACGGCACGCCGAACTCGCAGGTCTACTCGGCGATCGGCTTCAGCAACCCCGCGCTCGGCATCCCGGGGCTCTGCGCGCCGTCGTACACCGACCTCGCGTTCCTCTTCCCGAACGGCACCACCAGCTCGACGGGAGCGCTCGCCAACAGCGCGGGCTTCGGGCTGCACATCCCGAACTCGTTCGCGGGCGCCGCGATCTACTTCCAGAACTTCACGCTCGACCTCTCGCTCCCGGGCATCCCGCTCTGCGCATCGAGCGGCGTGTCGTTCACGGTGCCGACCTCGAACCTCTCGAAGATCGTCCAGGTGACGCGCGTCTTCGACAGCTCGGGTACCACCACCGCGACCGAAGGCCTCTTCTTCACGACCTCGGTGCTCGGCTACGGCCTGCCGGTCGAGTTCAACTGATCCGCGCTCGCGCCGAAGAGCGCGCGCGCGCAGGACGGGTGGTCGAACATCTTCGTGTGGTCGTGTTCGACCCCCTCGGCGAGGACGAGCGTCCAGCCGAAGGACCAACCGCGCGCGGCCGCCAGGGCCTGCGCGCGCGCGAAGCACTCGCGGCCGCGCTGCAGGCGCCCAGGGCCCTGCTTCATCGCGGTCTCGCTGTCGTCGAAGTACTCGTCGGGATGGTCGTCGGCCGTCCCGAGATAGATCGTCAGGGGCTGGGAGAGATAGCACCGCAGACGCTCGTCGCCGCGCAGGGACTCGGGCAGCTCGCCGAAGCCGTAGCCGAAGGGCAGGTCCTCGGTGGGGAAAAGGTGTGACCCGGCGTTGGCCGCGACCAGCCGCTCCGCACCGGTGTCCTGGAATGCGCTCATGCGCGCGACGAACTGCCCGCCGGCCGAGTGGCCGATGATCCAGTGCCGCAGGGCGGGACGTCCCTCGATCGCGCGGAACCGCGCCGCGAGCTTCGGCACGAAGGCATAGGTCCACTGCTCGGGCGGCAGCGCCTGACCGGACTCGTCGCGCAGTCCGCCGAACTGGTAGCGGCGCGACGGAAAGCGCTCCTTGTCGAAGCGCGGCGCGACCACGAGCACGCCGAAGCGTTCGGCCATCGCGATGGCGTCGTCGCGGTACTCATCCGCATTGCGAAGGGTGCCGTGCATGACGAACAACATGCGCTCGCCACGCCATCCCTCCGGCTTGTAGGTGAAGACCTCGATCGGCGTGCCGTCGCAGTCGATCGTCACGACCGACTTGCCGACCGGGAGCGTCGGCGCCGGCGCAACGCAGGCGGAGAGCACGAGGGCGAGAGCCGCCCATGCGGCGCGAGCGGGAAGCGTGGCGATCACGCCGCCGACGGTAACCGTCGCCCGCTCCGATCGCCCGTCCTCGCGGGCCGTGGCCCGCGCACGCTCGCGACTCGCCGATCAACGCCCGAGCCCGCCGACCGCCGCGGCGACGGCGGCGGGGTCGATCGCCAGATCGAGCTGCTGTTCGGCCGCGAGTTCCGGGAAGACGAACTCCGCGGGCGCGATGCCGGGCACGAGCACGTTGCCGGCCTGCTCGTCACCGGAACGAACCGCCGCACAGACGATGCGGAGGCGCCCGGAGACCGCGAGGCGCAGCGCGACGGTGCCGTCCCCGCCGACGATCCCGCTCGCCCCCGCCGGATAGGGCCAGCCGCCGCTGGTCGCTCGCGTCGATCGATCGCCGCGGAACACGAAGCGCCCCGTGCGCGGCACGACGGGCTCGGCGGTCTCCACCGTGACCCGCAACGCGAACCCGCTCGGTGGCAGCACCGCGGGCGGGACCCTCACCTGCAGGACATGCGCTCCTCGCAACGTGATCAGTTGGCCGTCACGCAATCCGCGCACGAGCTCCGCGCGACATGACGGCGCGAAGACCAGCAGGTCGACGAGCGGATCGGCGGTCACGACCACGCCCTTGCCGCCCTGCACGAGGACACCATCGAAGTTCGGTGCGCCCGCGGTTCCCGTGTCGGCGACGATCAGGGCACTCGCCTCGGCGATCGGCGCGCCCCCTTCGTCGACGACGTGGAAGCCGAGCGTGCGGAGTCGCCCGCCGAGTTCGAAGGGCGACAGCGTCGTCGTGGCGCCGCTCGTCACGGCGACGTCCGCGATGTGCGCGAGCGGCTCTGCGCGGCCCGCGAGCTGAAGGCCGACGTCGTATCGACCGGGAGCCAGCGACGGGATCTCGAACTGCCGGCCCCAGATCGGCACCACGCGGCGAGTCCCGGTTCCGCGCTCGACGCACGCGATGGAGAAGTGCGCGCGTACGACGAGGGGATCGTGATCCAGCGCGCCGGCGATGGCACCCGCCGCAGCGAGGCGCACGATGAGGTCCGCGGTGCCGGGGCGGAACGGGATCGCCGCGGCGGGCAGGTGGCTCCGCGAGCTGACGTCGAGAGCGGCCTCGTCCGGCGCGTTGCGCACGCGGATCGCGAAGCGACCCTCGGCATCGCTGCGGTACGGCCGCTCGTCGACGCCCGAGATGCGCAACTCGGCGCCGACGATCGGCGCACCGGCGTCGTCGAGCACCACGCCGCCGACGAGCAGCGGCGCGGCGAGGAGACGGAGATCCCCGAGATCCGTTTCGCCCTTGCGCCACGGCTGCGGCAAGGGGAGCCCCGCCTCGAGATCCTCGCCTTCGTCGCGGATCACGAAGCTCCGCACCGCCATCTCACCGAGTTCGTCGTTCTGCACGATCCGCACGCGTGCGTCGCGGTCGCTCGTCACGGTGGTGCTCGACTCGATCGAGGACTGGCCCGACTCCGCACGGATGCGCAGATCGAAACGACGCCCGGGCAGGCCCTGGCCGCTCGCGTCGAGCAACCGCACCACGACCAGGGATGTGTCGGCGAAGGGCGAGACCACCACGCGCCGCTCCTCGTCGGGTGCGGTGGGGCCATCGACCTCCACCGCATGGGCGAGCGACGCGTTGCCGATCCACACGTGGACGCGCAGGCGGAGTCCGAGCGCCACCGGCGCGAAGCGGACGATGCCCTCGCGGAACTCGCGCGCACCCCCACCGAGCAGCACGCGCTCCGCGGCCTCGAGGGCGAGTTCCTCGACGCTCGCCGAGGCGTCGTGGACCGGTGCCCGGAGCGAGGGTGCGAACTCCACCAGCAACGCCCCCGTCGCCGGCATGACGAAGTCGATCGCTTCGCGCGGTGGATCATCCGCCGCGAACTCGAACCGCGGCCTCGCGCCCAGCGGCGCATCGACGAACGCGATTCCGCGCACGCCCGCGAGCTCGGTGCGCTCGGCGCGGGGGCGCGTGCGCTGGAGCAGGTCCGTCACGATCGCCTGGCCCTCTGCGTCGCTCTGCCCCCGCCAGATCGCCTCGACCCAGGCATCCCGCAGGATGCCGACGCGGAGGGGAACGCCCGCGCAGGCGCGCCCATGCGCATCGCGCACGCGGATGCTCAGGCTGCGACGCGCATCGATCGTCACGACGACGGGCGCCGTGGCGTCCGGTTCGCCGACACCCACGATGCACCAGCCGACGCGCCCGGCATCGGCAGGCACCGGCGCGTCGCTCGCGACGAGCAGCAGTCGAGAGCCGGGCGAGCGGGGGATCTGCAGCTCACCTGAGTCGTCCGCGATCGCGGCGCGATGAGCGGCGCACCACGACGAGAGCGAAGCCAGGGACTCGTCGCCACCCTGCGCCGCCTCGGCGAGCTCCGCGGTGAGTGCCTCGCCACTCGCGATCCAGAGCCGCGCTCCGGGAACGGCGAGGCGACCGACACCGTCGACGACGCGCACGAGGCACGAAGCGTCGGCCGACGGCTCGCCGGAACCAGCGCCCGGCTCGACCGTGCGCGCGCCCACCGCCGCGACGTCGGCCTCCTCTCGCGCGTGACCGCCATGGTTCGCCACGGTCGGCACCACCGCGCCACGCGGCGAGACCATGGGGTCCGCGGACTCCGGAACTCCGGACTGCGGAACTCCGCCGGGCCCGACCGAACCCTGAGTCCGAAGCGCGAGGACCACCGCGGCGATCGCCGCGATCACGGCGAGGGAGGCCACCACGACACGTGTCACGTCCCGCTTCATGTCCGCAGCCGTATCCGACTCCGACCACCCTGGCAAATCAGCGTCCTCAGCGGAGCGCGCGCGGCGGGCCGGAGGCGAGCATCGCGCCGAGCAGGGCCCCGATCCTGCGCAGTCCGTGCAGCTTCGTGTCGTGCCCGAGCACATCGTGGTCGACGGCCCGGATCGCCCGCACACATCCCGCGGCCCCGCCGACGATCGCGCGCAGCTCGTAGCGCAGGCGACCGCGCACACGCTGCGTGAGCGGCCAACCCTCGCGGAACAAGGCCGTCGTGCGCGTCAGCCATTCCGCGACCAATGCCCTCGTCGCGGCATTCGCGTGGGGCGCGCGGAGGTCGTCGACCGTCACGCCGTGGCGCGCGAGGTCGCCGAGCGGGAAGTAGATCCGATCGCGCGTGCGCAGATCGTCGCCGAGGTCCTGGAGGTGATTGAGGAGCTGCAGCGCCGTGCAGATCCGATCGGAGAGCAGATCGAGCTGTGGGTCGTCGTGACCGAAGACGCGCAGCACGAGACGACCGACCGGATCCGCGGAGCGCCGGCAATAGTCGAAGAGCTGCTCGGCGTCGGCATAGCGCGTGATCCGCAGGTCCTGTGCGAAGGCGTCGAGCAGATCGAGGAAGAGCTGCTCTTGGAGCCCGAGCTCGGCGATGGTCGCGCGCAGATCGACGAAGAGCGGCACGTCGGCCGCCGTTCCGCGCTGGTGTGCGAGGAAGGCCTCCCGATAGGCCGCGAGGGCCGCCGCATCCCGGAGCTCGTCGGCGAGGTCGTCGGCGACGCGCGCGAACGCGTAGATGCGGTGCACGTGACGGCGCAGGTGCCTCGGGACGAGGAACGAGCCGACCGGGAAGTTCTCGTAATGGGTGGCCGCCAGGGTGCCGAAGTCGGAGGCGGCGGGCGTCGGCGCGAGGCGTCTCTTCATCGGCGCGACGACGGCATTCGGATCTCGGCGACGGGCATCCGGCGCGCACGTTAGCGGACGACCAACCTCAGGGAAGGCAACGGCGTCGGGCACGTCCAACGCCGCCATGAGCAGCGAACACCCCGGCAGCCGCATCCCGTCCTGGTGGATCTGGTCGCTCGGTGCCCTCGTCCTGGTCGCCCTCGCCGCCGCCGGCCTCGGGACCTGGGCCACGGCACGCTTCGAAGCGGTTCGCGCCGCCGCGCAACGCGATCTCGCCGCACGCCTCGCCACACCACCTCCGACGAGACCGGGAGTCTTCGGTGCGGTCGTCGACGGCGAGGTCTGGGCGGAGTGGTTGCCTGCCCTCGCCGCGCTCGACAAGACCGCGCTCGACGGCCTCGATCCCTGGCTGGATGACGAACCCGGTGCCGCGGTGCCGAGCGCGGAGGACCTCGCCCGCCTGGACGCCACGATCGCGGCGCACGAGGCCTCGTTGCGCGCGCTGCGCAGCGGCGCCTTGCGGGCGATCGGTCGATTCCCGGCTGATCCCGCGAAGGCCACGGCGATCCTCGACGACGTGTTCCGCCCCTTGCGCCTCGCGCAGCTCGCCGCGGTCGCCGCCGAGCGTCGAGCCGCGCAGGGCGATCTGCCGGGCGCCGTCGAGCTCGCCCTCGCCGCCGCGCAGTTCGGCCGCGATCTCGCCGATCACGGGCCGACCCTGGCTGCGGCGGTCGGTGCCTCCGCCGTACGCCGTGCGACGCGCGTGCTCGCGCGTCTCGCACTCGCCGCACAGCTCGAAGGGGAGCTGCTCGCACGGGTCGAGGCCGGGGCGCGCGTGCTCGACGAGTCCTGGCCTTCCAGCGCCTCCACGCTCGCCGCGGAGCACGAGTTCATGCTCCGCGAGATCGTCCTCGACGGCGCCCGCGCCGGGTCCGGCTCCACCGACCTCGGGTTCGGGATCCCGCTGCTCTCGTTCTGGCAGCATGGCTTCTCTCCCAAGGCCGCGATCGCGAGCTTCTGGGAACTGACCCCACGCCTGCAGACGAGCGCCGCACACGCGGCGACCCTGCCCTGGGACGCCGCGCTCGCCGTGTACCGGGGCATGGCCGCGATGGCCGACACCGCCCCGCTCCGGATGCTCGTGGCGGACCCCTCGCATGCCGACCGCGTGATCAGGGACGGACTGGCCACGGTGCGGCTGCTGCGCGAGGCGCTCACGCTGGCCCGCGGTCGCGGATTGGAGGGCCTCCTCGACCCCTTCACGCACGCGCCCTTCACCAGGAGCGAGCTGAACGGAGTCCTGCGCGTGCATTCGGCCGGCGGTGATGGCGTCGACTCGGGCGGCGCGGGTTGGCTCGTGACCCCGATCGACGGCGATGACCTCGGCTTCGAATTCCGTCTCGCCCGCTGAAGCCGGCTCCCGGAAGCCGACCCTCGGAACCCGAGGCTCGCGGCGAAGCGGGGCACTCCGCGGTCGACGGACGACGGACGCCCTACCGGGCCCTCACGCGCGCGAGGTGGATCGCGGCGGTACCGCGATGGCTCGTGTAATAGGCGACCAGCAGCTCGTCGCCGTCGAGGGCCAGACCCGGATAACCGGTGTCGCCGCCGCTCGGGAGCGTGACGAGATCGGACACGGCGCCTTCACGCGCCACTTCGAACAGCACCGTGCTGCGGCCGTCGTCGACCCGCCCCGGCCCGGCCACGGGTGTGGTGGGGAAGCCGCGTGTGCCGACGATCACGCGATCGTCCTCGAGCACGATGACGTCGGGCCCTCCGAGCCGTCTGCCGATCACCTGCCACTCGAATCGCTCGTACGGCGGCTTCGCGTAGCCGACGAAGCTGCCGACCGTCGGGCCATCGCAGCGGACCACCGCGACCATCGTCTCGTCGGACAGGAACGCGAGGCTGGCCTCGTTCGGGGCCGAGGGAAGGTCCCCGCCGAGCGGCAATGCGAGCGTCGCGAGCAGTTCGTAGACGAGCCCGTCGGTGCTCCGCACCAGATGGAGCGCGCCGCTCTCGCTGCGCGGGTGATAGACGACGCCGTAGCCCGTCTCCCCGTGCCAGGTCACGCGCCAGAGCCAATCGGCGCCGGTGACGATCGACGCAGGCAGCGTCACCGGAACCAGCGCACCGAAGCGGCCGGTCGCGGCGTCGCCGAAGGCGACCCGCGGAGAATGCCCTCGCAGCTCGTTGCCGACGTAGCGCGACGCGCCGACGTTGAGCATCAGGCGGCCGTCGGGCAGGAGTTCGAGCTTCGGGTCGCGCAGATCGCTGCCGTCCTCGGCGATGCGCGCGACGCTTCGCCACTCGCCGTCGCCCGCATTGCCGAGCACGCGGATCAGCCCCGGGCTGCCGAACACGTGGCGCGTGCCCTCGCGGAAGCTCACGTAGCGGCGCTCCCCGACCACGACGAGGTCGGTGAACGCGCAGTGCTCGGCGCGGTCCCAGATCCGCTCGACGGCGAGCAGCGGGGTCGGCGCGGGTGTGGCCTGTCCCCTCGGTGCCGCGACGGGCACGAGCGCGAGGGCAGCGCCGAGCAGGAGCCGCGGGTTCACCACATCTCTCCGTAGAACACCATCGTGTAGCAGGTGCCGATCCCGAACGCGATGAGGAGCAAGGCGCCGATGCCGATCCAGCGCATGACCTGCGAACCGCCTTCGGCCGGCCGATGGACGATCAACATCCACGCGCCGATCAATGCCCCGATGCCGACGAGCGCGGGCGCGAAGACCATCAGCATCAACGGGAGATCAGATCCCATGTCGAGGGAACCTCGCGGGGCGACCGGCAGCGGTCAGGGAAGGGCTCGGCTTCGACACGGCGGGGGATTGGAGCACGCCCGTCGGGAAGCGCAACGGGCACGACCGATGGCGACACCGACGATGAGCCGTCATGCTCGGGGAATGGTGCATCGCGTCCGCCCGTGGCTCTATCACGCCGAGACGACGGCGCTGTGCTCGACCTGCCTGCGCCGCGTCGAGGCGAAGGAGCTCCTCGAGGACGGCCGCGTCTTCCTGCAGAAGCGCTGCCCGCGGCACGGCACCCAGCGCGTGCTGATCGCCGACGATGCGGCGTATTGGCTCGACGCCCGCGCCCGCTTCCGCAAGCCCGGCGAGCAGGTCGCTCGCGCGAACACGGGCTTCGAACACGGCTGCCCCTACGACTGCGGGATCTGCACGGAGCACGAACAACACGGCTGCCTGACGATCCTCGAGGTCACCGACCGCTGCAATCTGCGCTGCCCGACCTGCTATGCGAGCAGCGGCCCGGAACGCACGACGCACCGCGACCTCCCCACCCTGGAGCGCATGCTCGATCGCATCGTCGCGAACGAAGTCGAGCCCGACGTCGTGCAGATCTCCGGTGGCGAGCCGACCGAACATCCCGAGTTCTTCGCGATCCTCGACGCGTGCAAGCGCCGCCCGATCCGTCACCTGATGCTGAACACGAACGGCATCCGCATCGCGCAGGACCGGGCCTTCGCCGAGCGCCTCGCGAGCCATGCGCCCGGCTTCGAGGTCTACCTGCAATTCGACGGGCTGCGTGAGGCGACGCACCGCGAGCTGCGCGGTGCCGACCTGCGGGAGATCCGCAGCCGCGCGCTCGACCACCTCGACGCGCTCGGGCTGTCGACGACGCTCGTCGTCACGTTGAAGGCCGGGCTCAACGACGACGAGCTCGGGGACATCATCCGATTCGCGGTGTCGCGTCCGGCGGTGCGCGGCGTCACGTTCCAACCGGTGCAGGACGCGGGCCGCTGCGAGGGCTTCGATCCCGCCGTGCATCGCCTGACGCTGACCGAGGTCCGCCGCCGCATCCTCGAGCAGTGCGACTGGTTCCGGCCCGCGGACATCGTGCCCGTGCCCTGCCATCCCGATTGCCTCGCGATGGCCTACGCGCTCCGGCGACCGTCCGGCTCCGCGCCGATCACGCCGCTGACCGGGCTCGTGCCGCCGGAGGTCCTCGTCGCCGGCACGCGGAGCACGATCGCCATCGAGCGCGACGAAGCGCTGCGCGACGCGGTCTTCGCGACCTTCAGCACGGCGCACGGTCCGGAGTCCGCGGCCGGCGCCTTTGCCCGGCTGCTCTGCTGCCTGCCCGACGTGAAGCTCGGCGCCGGTCCACCGGGCGGAGGCCTGCTCGACTACCGCGACGTGTTCCGCATCGTGATCATGCGCTTCCTGGACCGCCACGACCTCGACGTCGCGAACGCGCGGCGCTCCTGCGTGCACGTCGCACACCAGGACGGGCGGCGCATCATTCCCTTCGACACCTTCAACGTCCTCTACCGCGACGGCCTCGAGCGGGAGGTCCTCGAACCCCTGCGGCAACGGGGAGAGTTCCGCTGATCGCGTACTTCGTGTGCGTCGCGCTGGGCATCGTCGCGGCGGGCATCGCCGCCCGACTGCAACCCGACGGATCCGACACGCCTCGCGAAGCGCGTCTCCCGCTCGCCCTCGCCGCGTGCGGTGGCGCCGTGCTCGGTGCCTACCTCCTGGAACTGCCGGCCGATCTCCTCGGCTGGACCGCGGCGCCACCCGCCGGCGCCGCCGGGGACGCGTTGCCGCTCGGGGGACGCACCGTGCTCGGCGGGATCCTCGGCGGCTGGCTGGCGGTCGAGAGCGCCAAGCCGCGGCTCGGGATCCGCACGCCGACCGGCGATGCCTTCGCGCTCCCCCTCGCGGTCGCGCTCTGCTGCGGTCGTTTCGGCTGCCTCTTCGCCGGTTGCTGCGTGGGCGTCGAGTGTGCCCCGTCGCCCTTCGCCCTCGTGGACGCCGCCGGCACGCCGCGCGTGCCGGTGCCCGTGATCGAGATCGCATTCCACGCGGCCGCCGCGCTCGCGATCGCGGTCGCCACACGCCTGGGTCGCGCGCGCGGCCGGCGCCTCGCGGTCTACGTCGCCACCTATGCCGCGCTGCGCTTCGTGCTCGAGGAGTGGCGCCCCCACCCCGAGCTGCTGCTCGGGATGAGCTGGTACCAGTTCCTCGCGATCGCCCTCGCTGCGCTCGGCGCGACGACGGCCTGGCGGCGCACTCGCCGCGCGCGGCAGGATCAGTAGGGCGAGTCGAGCAAGGACCAGACCATCTCCTCGACGTCCGGCTTGGCCTGTCCGCGCAGGCGCTGCACCGGGCAACCGCCCTTCAGCAGGTTCTCGACGAGCTCGGGCAGGTCGGCCTTGCCGACCCGGCTGTAGAAGAGCCGGTCGGGCCAGACGGTGACGTTGATGCCGCACTCACACGCGCCGAAGCACGGGTAGCGCCGCACGCGGACGCGCGCCTCGTCGGGATCGATCGCCTTCACCATCTCCTTGAGGGAGTCGTGGACGTCGCCCGAACCGCGCTCGGTGCAGTCACCGCCCTCGCAGACGTAGACGAGCTTGGCGTCGGACATCAGTGGAACTTCACGTAGCGGAACTCGATGGGCTGCTCGTTCACGCCCATGGCCGGCGCCGCGATGTAGTTCGCGAACTTGCCGGGCTCGTAGCAGGCCTTCATGCACGACTTCACGTAGTCGCGATCGGCCTGGCTCGGCAGCCAATCGGTGTGGCGCCTGGTCCACTCGCTCTCGCTGATCATCTGACCCGCGGGCGAGAACTTGTAATGGCCGTAGACGCCCTGGTTCCGGTGGAAGCGCTTGTCCGGGAACGCGACGCGGTAGTCGACGCCGAGCGACTCGAGGTCGCGGTTCCAGCGGCTGACGATGCGCGTGCAGTCCGCGACGTAGGCATCGAGGAGCACCGCGTTCATGGCGCGGCGCAGCGGGATGTCCTTCTCGACGAGCTTGTCGCCGTCCGGCACCGCGATGCGGTAGGTCGCGTCGAGGGCGCGCGGGTCCTTGTAGATGCCGTCGCCTTCGCGGTAGCGCCCCTTCAGACCGGACGCGAACGACTCCGACGCGTTGGTGGAGTCCTCGCCTCCGAAGAGGTCCATGCTGCGAGACGCCCAGAAGTTGATGTACTTCTGCACGAGCTCGAAGGGCATCGCGCCGACCTTCACGGGGTCCTTGCCCTCGCGCACGACCTCGGCCGTCCGACGGAGGATGCGGCCGATGCCGTTCTCGCCGGTCTGCATGTGGTAGGCCTCCTCCGTCAGCATGAACTGCGTGGAGCGCGCGAGCGGGTCGAAGCCCGACTCGGCGAGCGATGCGAGCTGGTACTTGCCGTCGCGATCCGTGAAGGTCGTGAAGCAGAAGAAGTCGAGCCAGGTGTCGATCGGCTCGTTGAAGGCCTCGAGGATGCGAGGGCTGTCGGCATCGCCGCTGTGCCGCTCGAGCATCGCCTCCGCCTCGTCACGCCCATCCGCACCGAAGTAGGTGTGGAGGAGGTAGACCATCGCCCACAGGTGACGGCCCTCCTCGACGTTCACCTGGAAGAGGCTGCGCATGTCGTAGAGCGACGGCGCTGTGTGCCCGAGCTTGCGCTGCTGCTCGACCGATGCGGGCTCCGTGTCGCCCTGCGTGACGATCAGCCGGCGCAGACGATTGCGATGCTCACCCGGCACCTCGCTCCAGACGGGCTCGCCGATGTGGTCGCCGAAGTGGATCTTGCGATCCTCGGGACCGTCGGCGAGGAAGATGCCCCAGCGGTAGTCGGGCATCTTCACGTAGTCGAAGTGCGCCCACCCGCCCTTGCCGACGCCGACCGCCGTGCGCAGGTAGACGTCGTGCAGGTTGAACTCGGTCGGCCCGAGCTCCTTCCACCACGTCAGGAAAGCCGGCTGCCACTTCTCGAGCGCATGCAAGAGGCGCTTGTTGTCGCGCAGTCCGACGTTGTTCGGGATCTTGGCTTCGAGGTCGACGATGCTCACGTTCTCCTCCAGTCGAAGGATGCGGATTCAGGCTTGCCGTAGGAGACGAGCGCTCCGCGCTCGCCGGTGGCGTTCGGTCGCGTGAAGATCCAGTTCTGCCACGCACTCAGACGCCCGAAGATCTTGGAGTCGCAGGTCTCGGCGCCGCCGAAACGCAGGCTCGCCTCCATGCCGGTGAGGGCATCGGGGCTGAGCGACGCGCGCTCTTCGACCGCGATGCGCAGGTCGTCCTCCCAGTCGACGTCCTCGACGAGGAAGGTGACCAGTCCTTCGCCATCCGCGTCGGCCGCGCGCAGGCGCGGCTGCTCGGCGGCGAGGCGCGCGGCGCGCTCGGGCTCCGCGAGGAAGCGGCTCTGCAGACGCGTGAGACCGTGCGTCATGGGCAGCAGCCCGTTCGAGAGGGGTCCGATCGCGATCTCGACGCCGTCGACGTCGAGCGCATAGATGCGGTCGCCGGCCAGCGCGAGCTCGAAGAACACCCCGCCGAAGGCCGAGCCCTTGTCGACGACGGCGAAGAAGCTGCGCGCCGTGAGCTCGTAACGCCGGAGCACGCGCGCGACGAGCGCGACGATCTCGCGCGCGAGCCAATCCGACCTCGCACACTCGACCAGCGCGGCCTCCGCCGCGAGCACCGCGTCGATGCTGCCGCGCGTGTGCAGGAGCACCAGCGAGACGTCCTCGTGTTCGAAGCGGAGCTGGCAGAGCGCGTCGTCGAGCTCGCGGAACGCGCGGATGAACCAGGCCTCGGCGCCCGCGCGATGGAACTCCGCGGCGGTGCGCGGCTGGCCCGCGTCGGGTGCGCGCATCGTCAGGGTCGCCGCGCGCGTCTCCGTCTCGATCGTGAGTTCGACGAAGCGATAGGCATAGGTCGTCGTCGAGCCTTCCTGGGTCACCTTGCGCTCGACGGGAGTCCACGCGATGCCCCGACGACCGCTGCGGTCCTCGCCGCTCGCCGCGATCTCCTTGGCGCGCTGCGCGACCTTGTCACCGAACTGACTCCGCGCCCAGCTCGCATCGACGAGCCGCCACTTCTTCGCCTTCTTCCCGCGCACGCCCTCGGCGAGCGTCGAGAACACGTCGGCGAGGTCGCGGCGGACCTTGCGCTTGTCGACGAGCCTCGTGAGGCCTCCGGTGCCCGGCAGCACGCCGAGCAGCGCGACCTCCGGGAGCGAGACCGCCGAGCTGTTGTCGTCGACGAGGTGGATCTCGTCGCACGCGATGGCGAGCTCATAGCCACCGCCGGCGCAGGGACCGTTCACCGCGGCGAGGAAGCGCAGGCCGGCGCTCCTGCTCGCGTCCTCGATCGAGAGCCGCGTCTCGTTGGTGAACTTGCAGAAGTTCACTTTGAAGGGGTGCGTCGACGCCGCGAGCATCCCGATGTTCGCACCCGCGCAGAAGACCCGGTCGATCGCCGAGGTCACGACGACGACCTTCACCTGGGGATGTTCGAAGCGGACGCGGTTGACGGCGTCGGCGAGCTCGATGTCGACGCCGAGGTCGTAGCTGTTGAGCTTCAGCTCGTAGCCGGCACGGAAAGGGTGCTCGGGGTCGACCCGCAGCTCGAGCCGGGCGAGCGGCCCCTCGACGCGCAGGGTCCAGTGCCGGTACCGGTCGGGGTGGGTGTTGAACTCGATCATCGATGCTCCGCCAGATTGCGAGGGGAGCAGGGTAGCCAGGGCCCAGGGGCGAAGCAAGCATCATAGAGCATGAAGTAAGCGGCGGCTTCGCGGCGTTGACGCTATAAAGTGCATCATGCTTCCTCGTCGGAGCCAAGCGATGACCACCGATGCGATTCCCAGTCCGCTGCGCAAGATCCCCCAACCCAGCGGCGTTGCCCAACCCATCGTTCCTGCCATGAGGGATGCACGCACCGTTCTCAGCAGGCTGGGCGTCGAAGTGCGGTCGCGACGGAAACAGCGAGGCTGGTCCCGGCGCGTCCTCGCCGAGCGCACCGGCATCTCCGAGCGCTTCCTGGCCGACGTCGAGTCCGGCAAGGCCAACCCTTCCGTGGGCACGCTCTGCGACGTCGCCTCCGCCTTCGAGATCGATGCGACCGAGCTGCTGGGTGCGCGCTTCGACGCGGCGCAGAACAACCAGCGGATCGTGCTCCTGGGACTGCGCGGCGCCGGCAAGAGCAGCGTCGCACGGTCCCTGGCGGCCTCGCTCGGCTGGCCCGTCATCGAACTCGACGCGGAGGTCGAGCGCAGCGCCGGCATGAAGGTCGGCCAGATCTTCGAGCTCAACGGGGAGCCGTTCTTCCGCCGCCTCGAGCGTGAGGCCCTGCGCAAGGTGCTCGACAGCGGCCCCAACCCCTGCATCATCGCGACGGGCGGCGGGATCGTGACCGAACCGGAGACGCTGGCCTTGATCCAGCTCCGCACCTGGAGCGTCTGGCTGCGGGCGAAGCCCGAGGATCACTGGGCGCGCGTGGTCGCACAGGGTGACACGCGGCCGATGAAGAACAGCGAGACGGCGTTCGAAGGGCTGGTCTCGATCCTGCGGGAGCGGGAGAGGCTCTACCGGCAGGCGCACGTGATCGTGGACACCTCGGGGCGGGAGATCGGAGCGATCGCGCAAGACGTGCTCGGGGCCTGGAAGCGCGAGCACGCCTGAACCCGGGCCCGGGCCCGATCCCGCGGGTCGCGACTGAGCGGCGGTGTTCCGGCCCATGGGATCGGCCTTCTGATCGAGCGCGATGGCCCGCAGCGCTCCCGGGCCGATGACCGACGGGACTGCAAGCCCCCCGCCGGCGCGATGACGAGTTCTCCGGATCGCAATCCCTTCGCCGACCAGCTGCTCGGCCGCCTCGCAGACTTCCTGCGATTGCGCGCGATCTACCCGGCCAACAACCAGCGCGTCCAGGGCGCCGGCCGCGAGTTCTCCCAGCTCGTCGCGGACCAGGCGCGTGGTCCGCAGGTCATCCGGATCCGCTTCGCCGGGGACACCGCGAAGATCGACGGACACGCCATCCCGCTCGATCGCCCGATCACCCGCTGGGTCGCCGACACCTTCCGCCGCGTCTCGCTCGAAGGGCTCGACCTCAGCGGCGGGATCGACGGTGCCACCCTCGAGCAGTTCGCGGTCGAGCTGCAACGCTGTGCGACGGGCACGCCGCAGCCCCTCGCCTCCCGCTGGCCGGCGGAGCAGACGCTGCTCCGGCCGATCCCGCTCGTGATCCGCGGCCATCACGTCGCCGGTGCGCGGCCGGCCGGCCCGCGCGCGGAACCGGGCACCGAGGGCAGCGGCGAACACGGCGCGGAACGCGTCGACGAGTTGCTCGCCAGACTGGCGACCGAGCCGAGGATCAGCGAGCGCATCGCGAAGCTGCAGTCCGCGATCGACAACCAGTTCGGCACCGGCGGGGAGCGCGAGGAGATCGACCTGCTCGATCGCATCGTGGAGCTCGTCGGGGAGTCGAAGGACATCGACCAGGCGCAGGTCGCGACGCTCATCGATCAGGTCCTCGACGGCTTCGATCAGCGGATCGTCACCTCGCTCGGCCAGTCCGCGGACACGATCGACCCCGCGATCTCCGAGGTCGCGCGGCGCGTGGCAGGACGCTTCTTCGCGCGGTCCGACGCGGTCGTGCAGTCCAACGAGAACGAGTTGCCGAGCGGGCGGCCCGAGGACGAGCGCGTCACCGATGATCTCGCCGAGCTGGTCGCGGATCTGCAGAAGCTCCCCTGGGAGCCCGTTCCGCCGCGCTTCGAGAGCGAGGCCGAAGTCATGCGCCACGCGTTGAGCGTGTGCACGAATCTCCTCGCCGCGCCGCTCCTGGATGCCACGCCGACCCACGCCGCGTCGCGCGTCGGTGCGATCCTGTCCGCGATGCCGACGCTCGACGTCAGCGCGCTCGATCCGGTGCTCGCCGGTTCGAGCGTCGGTTCGAGCGTCGACCGCGCGCGTGTGCTCCGGGCCTTCCAGGACGCGAAGCAGGTCCCCGTGCTGTTCCGCCGTCGTTGCCTCGACGACGCGACCATCGCCGGGATCTTCCCGCAGTGGTTCCCCGAGTGGCTCGACTCGCTCGACCCGGCCCTGGCCGAGGACGCCGCGAGCGTGCGCCGCTGCCTGGAAGCACTCCCGGTCGCGCAGTTCGAGGCGGGTTGCCGCGACCTCGTGCGCTCGCGCGAGTTCGTCGATCCGGGGCGCATCCGTCGACTCACCGCACTCGGTGGGCGCTTCTCGGGCCGCCTGCTCGCGGCGCTCTGTGCCGCGGGGATCCACGAAGCGGTCCAGGCCGCGCTCGACATGCTCCGCGAGACCGACCTGCCCTCGATCGCCGCGCTGGCGCTCCGCGTCCTGCCGCCGAGCTTCCTGCCCAAGGACCATGTGGTCGCGCTCTGTCGCCTGGCCGGCGGTGACACGGCCGGTGCCGAGCGCCTGAAGGGCGACTCCGCGGCGCTCATCCGCCGCTTCGTCCAGGAGAGCGAAGGCGACGCACAGAACGCCGAGCGGCGACTGCGCGCCATCCGCGCGCTCGCCCACGTGCCGTCGCCCCAGTCGCGCGCGTTGCTGTCGGACCTCGCGCGCGGCTGGCCCTTCGGCAGCGGCGAGCGCAAGGAGATCCGGCGTGCGGCGTCCGACGCCCTGCGGGACATGGAACGAGGAGGTCGCGGATGAGCCTGAAGCCGCGTGAACCGCTGCCCGAGTCGCGCTCCACCCAGGACCTCGTCGTCGAGATGGTCGACGACCTCGCGGCGGCACTGGTCAACGCGCGCATCTATCGGCCCGATCACCCGCGCGTGATCGAGTCCGCCCGCTCGACGGCGCGCTTCGTGCGCGAGCTCACACCCGTCGAGGGCGAGCGCGGCCTGCGGCTCTCGGTCGCGAACGATCTCCTCGTCCACCGCGGCCATCCGCTCGTCGGGGCGAGCATCGCGGCGTCCCGTCTGATCGGAGCGATCACGGCCCGGGGCGGGGGCGGACTCGAGATCGACGACGACGCCTCGAACGACGATGTCGCGCGTCTGCTCGGGGGCCTCGCCGCCCGTCCGAACGAAGGTGAGGACTGGCAGGCCTTCAACACGCAGCTCGCGAACCTCGGCACGCGCAGCGTCCGGATGCTCCCGCCGTTCGTCGTCGGCGTGCGTGGAACGGCACTCGGCGGCCGCACGACCATCGTCACGCCCGTGAAGTTCTACCAGTCCTGCATCGACGTCCTGCAGGAGGTCACCGTCTCGATCTGCCACGGCGGGCGCATCGAGTTCGCCGACGTGCAATCGCACGCGGAGGCGGTGCTGCGTCGACTCGAGGGCGACGAGGGTCCCCTGATGAACCTCGCGCGCCAGGACCAGTACGACGCGTTCACGTTCGGGCATTCCGTGCGCGTCGCCGTCCTGGCGATGAACTTCGCGCGCACGCTGACGAGCGATCACGAGCTCCTGATCCGCATCGGCACCGCCGCGCTCCTCCACGACTGCGGCAAGTCCCTCGTCCCGTTCGAGATCCTCCACTCGCGCAAGCAGCTCAGCGCCGAGGAGAAGCGGGAGATGAGCAAGCACCCGTCGTACGGCGCGGAGATCCTCCTCGACCACGACGCCGCCGACCCGCTGACCATCGCCGCGGCGTTCGGCCACCACCGCTCCTGCGACGGCAAGGGGTATCCGAACACGCTGCAGGAGCACCACAACCTGCTCGTCACCGAGATCGTGAAGATCTGCGACGTGTACGAGGCCCTCACCGCGGCGCGGCCCTACAAGCGCCCGATGAGTCCCGTGCGCGCCTATCGCGTGATGATGTCGATGGGCGAGCATCTCGATCGGAAGCTCCTCCGCCGCTTCATCGAGAACAACGGCATCTTCCCCATCGGTCAGCTCGTGCTCCTCACGACCGGCGAGCGCGCGCGCGTGATCGCCCAGACGAACCGCATCGTGTTCCCGCGCGTGAAGCTCGAGACCGATCCTCACGGCAGTCCGCTGCTCGATCCGGACGCGCTGACCATCGACCTGAGCCTGCCCCAGACGCATCCCCACCGAGGGATCGTCGAGGCGATCACCGATCTGGCGCCGACGGTGGTCAAGCCCCGCGCCGAGCCCGATCTCACGACGTTTCCGCTGCCGAGCGTCTGAGGGCGCGAGCGGGCGCGCTCAGGAGCGGGCGAGCCACGCCGCACGCGACGCGAGCAGCTCCTCCGCACGCGCCCGGACGGGCTCCAGTCCCGACGCGGAGAAGAGGTAGCGCGGGTGGAAGAGCTTCGTGCCCACCGCCACCGCGTGGACGCCGGCGCGCGCGTAGTCGTCGACGTCGCTCGGAGAACGCACGCCGCCGCCGCCGACGATGCGCAGCGCATCGCGCTGCGGCGCCTGCACGAGCTCGAGGATGCGACGGATGCACTGCAGGGCGACCGGCTTCAGGGGGCGGCCGCTGAGGCCGCCGGCCGGGATGGGGAGCGTGTTGCAGCAGTGGAATCTGCAGAGGCCGGCCGCGAGCGCCTCGCGCAACAGGAGCTCGAACTGCACCGGCGGCAGCTTCACGACGACCGGCACGCCGGTCGCGCGCGCCCGCTCGAAGAGCGTCGGTGGCCAGTCGATCTCCCCGACGTTGGGGCAGCTCATGTTGAGCTCCACGCCGAGCGGCCGCAGCGCCGCCACGGCGTCGAGGAGCCGCCACCAGTCGTCCGGCACGAATCCGTGGATGCTGACGAGCTTGTCGCTCGCGTCGATGCGGCCTGCGCGCACGCGCGCGGCGAGCCAGTCGATGCCCGGATTGCGCAATCCGATCTTGTTCACCCAGGCACCGAGGCGCGGGTACCAGCGCACCGTCTTGAGGATGCGCCACAGCCGACCCGGTCGCTGCGCCGCGGTGAAGGTGCCGAGCGTCGCGACGGCACCCTTCGGCTGGACGTAGTTGCCGAAGGGCGCGGAGATCACGAGCCGCGGGAGGTCGGTCGTCATGCGCGCGACGATCATGGCGCGAAGCGACGCGCTCTTCACCTGCGGCGGCGCGCGGCGCATGCTCCGCCCGCCATGCAGCCGCCCGCCAACTCCGCCGAACCGGTGCTGAACACCCTTCTCCAGCGCCGCACGATCCACGCCTACCGGCGCGACCCCGTGGACTCCCGCGCGGTCGAGCGCGCGCTCGAGGCGGCGATCCACGCGCCGAACCACCGGATGACGATCCCCTGGCGCTTCGTCCGCGTGGGCCGCACGACGCGCGCCCGCATCGCCGAGATCGCGGTCCGCCTCCGCACGAAGCCGGGGATCCCCCTGGCCGGACCGATCGCCGACGAGATCCGCAGCAAGCTCCTCGACCCGCCGGAACTGATCGTCGTCGCCGTGGTGCGGCAGCCGGATCCGGCGATCGCGCGCGAGGACTACGCGAGCGCCGCCTGCGCGATCCAGAACCTCTCGCTGGCGCTCTTCGCCCAGGGCATCGGCAGCAAGTGGAGCACCACGAAGGTCGCGAGCGATGCCGAGACCTACGCGGTGCTCGGCATCGATCCCGCGCAGCAGGAGATCATCGGCTTCGTGACGGCGGGGCTCCCGGCAGCGGTGCCCGCGACCCCACCCCGCCCGGCGCTCGACACGCTCGTGCGCGTGCTGCCCTGATGCCCCGATGCCCTGATGCCCTGATGCCCCGAAGCCCAGAGCCGGGCGAGGGCCGCGACGCGATCAGAGCAGTCCGCCGATGAAGACCATCACGAAGAGCGCGACGGTCTCGACGATGCCCAGCGCCATCAGGTAGTTGCCGAAGCCCTTGCCGGTCTCGGCCATCGCGTCGGACGCCGATGCGCCGATGCGGCCCTGGTACCAGGCGGAGAGCCCGATCGCGACGCCGCCGAAGAGGCCGATGCCGAGCATCGCGGGCCAGTTCGACACCGCCGCGGCGAAGTCCTCGGGCTTCTGGCCGGCCTGCAGCGTGCACTTCGCGGCCATCTGGTTCATCAGGATCATCCCGTAGATGGTCTGCGAGAGCGGGGCGCCGACGAACGTCACGAGGACGAACGGCGCCGCCTTGTTCTGCGCGTAGCACTTCTTCCAGCTGCCGACCGCGGCCGGTCCGGCCGCGCCCACGCCGAGGCTCGAGCCCACAGCGCCGAAGGAGAGCGCCATCGCCCCGCCGAGCTTGCCCAACGATGCCATCGTTTCGACGTCCACGTGTTCGTCCTCTGTGTCAGGGTGTGCCGACCGCAGTCGCACTGCGGGTCAGGTGATCGGGTCATCGGTCGCGGACGGAGTCGGACCACCCGACACCCCATCCGCGCCCAGGGGCGCAGGCCCGCGGTCCCGCAGCGGCCGGTAGGGAACACCGCTCCACTGCATGCCGAGGTGCGCCGAGAACTCCAAGGTGTTGAGGCGGACGCCGTGCACCAGCACGCCCATCGCGCACAACAGGAGATTGAGGGTGTGGCCGAAGATCGCGACCAACGCCGCGACGACGAGGTCCGCCCCGCCGCCGGCGCCGATGCGCGCCGCCATGTCGTTGAAGGAACTCGCGACCGCGACGCCCGCGGTGCCGACCGCGAACAGTCTCAGGTAGGAGACCACGTCGACGAAGTTCGAGACGAGGCTGAGCGGCAGCATGACGTGGTTGAACCACTCGTCCTTGAGCTGCCGCACCGGCGTCATGAACAGCACGATCGCGGCGATCCCCGCGATGGTGATCGGCATCATCACGCCCGGGAACGGGTCGCCGAGGACCATCGTGCGGGCGACGAAGAACATGCACCACGTCGTCGCGATCCATCCGAACTGCGCGAGCGCGGTGAGGCTGCGCCCGGCGCGCATCGCCGCCCAGACGTGGGCGATCGTCAGGTGTGCCGCGCCGAGGAAGAAGCACAGCAGCATGACGTGCTTCGTCGTCGCGAGCTTGTCCGCGCCCGCGAGCCACTCGACGCGGAACACGTCGAGGGCGGCGGGGACCGCGGGGATCGCGAACCAGGTCCCGGTGACGGCGCCCCACGCGATCGTCGCGAGCGCGATCGTGCGCAGCAGGTGGAAGGGCTGCGCCGGCGCCGTGCGGTACTTCCGCCGCGCCGCCAGCACACCGACCAACATCAGCGCGCCGTAGCCCGCGTCGCCGATCAGCATCGCGGCGAAGAGCACGAGGAAGATCAGGAAGAGCGGGCTCACATCGGGCTCCGCGTAACCGGGTGTGATCCCGATCATCTCGAGCACGGCGTGGACCTGCCGGATCCAGGGACGGCTCTCGAGCAGGGTCGGCACGGGCTCGTCCTTCGACGGTTCGGCGACGACGAGTGCCCAGCCGGCCGAACGCGCGTGCTCCGTCAGTCGCGGGACCGCGGACGCCGGGCAGTAGCCGGAGAGCCACGCGATGCCGTCGTGGGAGCCCATCGCGGCCTTCGCCTCGGCGAACTGCACCTCGTCCTCGAGTCGCCCGATCCGTCCGACCAGCGCGTCGCGTGAGGTCGCGAGCCCCGCGAGCTCGCGTTCGATCGCCGCACGGCGTTCGCGCCGCTCGCCGAGTTCGCGCTCGCACGCGCCGAGCGAGCGCTCGGGCAGGGGCACCTCACGCGCGGCGAGTGCGACCGAGGGCGGTCCGAGCAGGACGGCGGCACGGCTGCCCCCGCCTTCGCCGACGACCTGCAACGAGGCACCCGCCGGCACCGGCGGCAACTCACCCTTGGCGGGGAACTGATACAGGCGCAGCACGAGACCGTGCGCGGCGAGCTCGCGCGCCTGGTCGGGATCGAAGTCGCCGAACGGGGCGATCGCCGCGCGCTCCGCGCCGAGCTGCGCGAGGGTGCCGTCGAGTTCGCGGCGTTCGTGGACGAGGCGGAGCACGTCGTCGACGAGGGACGCGGCGCCGCGCGGCGCCGGTGTCGCGCCGTCGCTTCCCGCCGGCAGACCCGCGAGCGCCGTGCGCGCGCGCTCGAGCTGCCGGCGCGCATCCTCGAGCTCCTCGCCGCCCGCGACGCGCTCCGCCGCGACGTGCAACATGCCGAGGGCACGCAGCCTCGTCACCGCGTCGTTCCGGTCGCCGGCGACGCAGAGCACGGTCACGCGCTTCATCGGGACGATCACGAGCCCGTCTCCCGCTCCAGGGACTTCTGCTTGGCGATCTTGCCGCGCGCGACCTCGAGCACCTGGATGTCGCCCAGCGAGATGCGGATCTTGCGGATCGCGTCCCGGCACTCGGGGATCTTCACGCGCTCGAAGAGATTGACGCGCTGGTTCGTGGTGCGCAGCTCGTCCACGAGCAGCTCACGCTGTTCCTCGAGCACCCGGCGCTCGATCCGCAGCCGCGCGAGTTCGGCGAGCGCATCGATGCCGTCGTCGATCCAGGGCGGTGTCGACCAGAGGTCCGGCGCGTGCCGGTCGAACACGACCTCGCGCAGCACCGGGATGTTGACGCCTGCGACGTTGGTCTCGTCGCGCACGATCCGGCGGATCGCGATCCACTCCGCGAAGACGGTGCCATCGCCGAAGAGCGCGACCCAGTTCGCCATCCCCGCGACGCGCTGCTCCTCGCGCTGCCGGCACTCCTCGAGCCGATGCTCCACCTGGCGCACCTCGAGCTGGAGCTGCTGCTTCTTGAGCTGCAACGTGGGCAGGTAGCGCTCGTAGCGCCGCAGCGAGTCCCGCTGCGCCTTGAGTTCGTTCTTGGTGTTCTTGACCTTCGCCATGGCCTGGTCTCAGGACCCGCGTTCAGGCCTCCGCCGCGACCGGCCGCGGCGCGGCCTCGGTCGGGTTCGGGGCCTTCGGCCAGAACTTCTCGATCAGCTTCGTCGAGATGCCGGTCTCCGCCGGCTCGAAGCAATCCGCGAGGATGCGCCAGCCGAGATCGAGCGCCTGCTCGAGCGGGATGTTGACGGACAGGTCCATCATCCCGCGCTCGAAGCGATCGCCGTACTCGAGGAGCTTCTTGTCCCACGCGCTCGTGCGGAAGCCCATGGAGCGCTTCTCCCGCGCCTCCTTGCACGCCGCGTAGAGCTGGATCATCACGTTCATCAGCGTGCGGTGGTCGTCCCGCGTGCGGCCGTTGACGAACTGCTTGAGGCGCGACAGCGAGCCGAACGGCTCGATGCGACCCGTGCGGAGATAGAACTGGCCTTCCGTGATGTAGCCGGTGTTGTCCGGCACGGGGTGCGTGACGTCGTCACCCGGCATCGTGGTGACCGCGAGGATCGTGATCGATCCCGCCTGGTCGAAGTCCACCGCCTTCTCGTACCGCGCCGCGAGCTGGCTGTAGAGGTCGCCCGGATAGCCGCGGTTGCTGGGGATCTGCTCCATCGTGATGGCGATCTCCTTCAGCGCGTCGGAGAAGTTCGTCATGTCGGTGAGCAGCACCAGCACGCGCTTGCCCTCGAGTGCGAACTTCTCCGCGACCGCGAGCGCGAGGTCGGGCACCATCAGGCACTCGACGACCGGGTCCGAGGCCGTGTGCACGAACATCACGGTGCGGCTGAGCGAGCCCTGCTGTTCCAGGGTGTCGCGGAAGAACAGGTAGTCGTCGTGCTTGAGGCCCATCCCGCCGAGCACGATCACGTCGACCTCGGCCTGCAACGCGATGCGCGCGAGGAGCTGGTTGTACGGCTCACCGGCCACCGAGAAGATCGGCAGCTTCTGCGACTCGACGAGCGAGTTGAACACGTCGATCATCGGGATGCCGGTGCGCACCATCCGCCGCGGGATGATGCGCTTGCTCGGATTCACCGAGGGCCCCGCGATCTCGATCATGCCCTGCTGGAGCATCGGGCCGGAATCGCGCGGCGTTCCGCTGCCCGTGAAGATCCGCCCGAGGAGCGCCTCGGAGAACGGCACCTGCATCGGGTGTCCGAGGAAGCGCACCTGCGCATCGGTGGAGATGCCGCGCGAGCCCGAGAAGACCTGCAGGAACACGCGTCCACCCTCGAGGCGGATCACCTGCGCGAGCGAGGTGCCGAGCGATGAGGTGACCTGCGCGAGCTCGCGATAACCGACGCCGCTCGCGTTCACCGTGATCACGTTGCCGACGATCTGCTCCACCCGCGTGTAGACGGTGTTCATCGCACTCCCTCCTTCGTCGCGGCCCCAACCGCCGAACCGGCCGCGGCGACCGCAACCTCCGCGACGAGTGCCTCGATCCGCCGCTCGCCGGCCGCGAACTCGGTCGAGCCGAAGGCCATGCGGTTCCAGTCGTTGGTCGCCTGGGTCAGCCGTTGGAAGAAGCGGCGCGCGCCGTCCTTGTCGGAGAAGCGCATCGGCGTCCGGAGGATGCGGTGGATGCGCGCATAGACGTGCGCCTGCCGATCGGCAGGCGTCGCCGCGTCGATGTCGTGATAGGCATCCTGCTGGAGGTAGCTCGCGTCGAGGTATTCGGCCTTCAGGTGGACGACGAAGTCGTCGATCGACGTGCCCTCCTCGCCGACGACCTTCATCATCTGGCCCACGTCGTTGCCGCGCCGCAGCATGCGTCGCCCGAACTCGACGTCCGCCGCGGGCACCAACGACGGGTACTTGCTCCAGCTCTCCAGGGGATGGATCGCGGGGTAGCGGCGCGCATCGGAGCGCTCGCGCGAGAGGCCATGGAACGCGCCGACGACCTTCAGGGTCGCCTGCGTGACCGGCTCCTCGAAGTTGCCGCCCGCGGGGCTCACCGTGCCGCCGATCGTGACCGAGCCCGAACCGCCGTCGCGCAGCCGCACCGCGCCACCGCGCTCGTAGAACGCGGCGATCACCGACTCCAGATAGGCCGGGAACGCCTCCTCGCCCGGGATCTCCTCGAGGCGGCCGGAGACCTCGCGCAGCGCCTGCGCCCAGCGCGAGGTCGAATCCGCGAGCAGGAGCACGTTCAGCCCCATCTGCCGGTAGTACTCGGCGATCGTCACCGCGAGGTACACCGAGGCCTCGCGCGCGGCGACGGGCATCGAACTCGTGTTGCAGATGATGAGCGTGCGCTCCATCAGGCTGCGACCGGTGCGCGGATCGGTGAGCTCCGGGAACTCACGCAGCGTCTCCACGACCTCGCCGGCGCGCTCACCGCACGCGGCGACGATCACGATGTCGACGTCGGCGTTGCGGCTCGTGATCTGCTGGAGCACCGTCTTGCCGGCGCCGAAGGGCCCCGGGATGCAGTACGTGCCGCCGCGCGCCACCGGGAAGAACGTGTCGACGATGCGCACCTGGGTGATCAGGGGTTCGGACGGACGCAGGCGCTCGGCATAGGCGCGGATCGGCACCTTCACCGGCCAACGCTGCATGACCCGCGCCTCGCGCTCCTCGCCGTTCGCGTCGCGCAGCCGCGCGATCACCGATTCGACGGTGACCTCGGAGCCCCGCGCGATCCACGACACGGTCAGGGGACCATGCAGACCGAACGGCACCATGATGCGGTGCTGGAAGATGCCCTCGGGGATCGTGCCGAGCGTGTCGCCGGGCTGGACGCTGGCCCCTTCGGCGACGCGCGGCGTGAACGGCCAATGCCGCTTCCGATCGAGCGAGTCGAGGTAGCGACCGCGTTGGAGGAAGAAGCCGCAGGCCTCCGCGAGCTGCGGCAGCGGGTTCTGGAGACCGTCGAAGACCTGGCCGAGCAGCCCCGGTCCGAGCTCCGCGGAGAGGAGTTCGCCCGTGAACTCGACCGGGTCGCCGGCCTTCAGTCCGGTGGTGTCCTCGAAGACCTGCATCTCGGCGTGGCGCCCGCGCACGCGGATCAGCTCGGACTTGAGACGGAACTCGCCGACGCAGACATACGTCACCTCGTTCTGCTTGACCGGCTGCTCGAATTCGGCGGTGACGAGGTTGCCGTTGACGCCGACGACTTTGCCCGAATGGAGGGTCATGGCTGCGGGACGGTCACGGAGGAGGAGGCGGTTTCGGAGGACGCGACGAGCCCGTCGACCAGGCTCGCGAGCGCGACCCGCCCGCGCTCGGCGTCACGCGCGTGCTGGCGTGCCGCGATCGCGAGCTCGAGGCCGTAGGCGAGCAACACGGAGACCGCGAAGGGCTCGGGACGGGCGAGCTCGTGCAGGATCTCGCGGCGGAGTTCGTCGAGCGCGCGTTCGCACTCGCCCGGATCGGCAGCGCCCAGGGCGTCCTGCACACGCCGGGCGAGCGCGAGGTCCAACGCGTCGGTCGATCGCACGAAGCGCTCGGCGTCGACGCCGTGACGTGCCGCGCGCGCGCGGGCGATGGCATTGCGGATCTGCACGTCGGCATCCCGCCAGGCGCGGGCGAACGCGCTCGTTCCCGCGCCGGCGAGCACGGCATCGAGTTCCGCCAGGTCGGCGGGCAGGAGGTGCTCGGAGCACAGCGTGCGGAACCGCCGCGCGTCGAGCGGCGGGGGCGCGCCCTTCACCAGTGCCGGCAGGCTCGCGACGAGATACCAGTAGCGGGTCACGAGGAGCCGCCGGCGGCGGGCGCCGGGCGCTGCGGGGCCGTCTGCTGAAGGGCCGCCTTCATCACGATCTCGGCGAGCTGCGGGCCGACGAAGCGCACGAGGACGTCCGCGACCGCCTGCGGCGTGAAGTCGTGGTGGATCGAGCCGCGCGCGTACGCGATGCGGAAGCCGCGGTCGAGCCGCGGGTCCACCCGGATGTCCAGTCCCTGCTCGAGCCGCTTGCGCAGCTCGGCGATCGCGAAGTGGACGAGACGTTCGCGGTCCGCGGGCCCGATCATCACGTCGATCTGGCCCTCGGCGATGCCATTGCGGGAGAAGCCGTCGGCGAGACGGAGCAGCATCTGCTCGACGACATCCGGCCGCAGCGCCTCGCCGGCGCGCTCGATCATCAGGCCGCGCAGGACCTGCTCGAGCTGTTGGCCCACGGCGATCAGGATGTCCCGCGACGCCTGCTGCAACGCGCGCTGGCCGCGCTCGAGCAGCTCCTTCGCCTGGATCCCCGCCTGTCGCTCGGCGGCGGCGGCCTTGGCCTCCGCCTCCGCGACGATGCGCTCGGCGCGGGCGCGCGCCTCCGCGACGAGTTCATTGGCCTGCCGTTCGGCGGCGGCGACCGCGTCCTTGCGGATGCGGTCGATGAGATGCTGGACCTGGTCGGACATGGGCGACCGGCGATCTGGAGGGAGAGGCGATCTGGAGGGAGCGAGGGGAGCCCGTCCGTCGGGTCCGCCGACCCCACCGGCCAGCCGGTGGGGATCTGGTGTGCAGGAATCGACGACGCGAGCCGCTCCGGCGCGATCGGAAGAGAGGGCTGAATGGCCGCTCGCGCCGGGAATTGCGAGTCTAGACGCGGCAGCTTCGACAACGCAAAGCTCCGGACTTGAGCGACATGTCCGCGCCGCGCTCCCCGGGCGCGGGAGACCGCAGTAAGGTCCCGCCCCCCATGCCCGACGACTCCACGCCTGCGCCGCCGAACTGGGGAAGGGTCTACGTGATCACCGTCGCCTGGGGCGTGCTCTGCATCGCCGCCCTCTGGATCTTCACCGCGGCCTTCACCTACTGACCCATGCACGCGATCGACTGGGTCCTGGTGCTCGTGCTGCCCGCCCTCGTGATCTGGGACGGGGTGCGCCGTGGCTCGGAGGCGAAGACCCTCGAGGGCTTCCTGCTCGCGGGTCGCAACGTCCGCTGGTGGGCCATCGGCCTCTCGGTGATGGCGACGCAGGCCAGTGCCACGACGATGATCTCGATCACCGGGCACGGCTTCGAGCACGGCCTGCGGTGGCTGCACGTCTACCTGGCGCTGCCGTTCGCGATGGTGATCCTCTGCGCGACGATCGTGCCGTGGTTCACGCGCGCCCGGGTGTTCACGGCGTACGAGTATCTCGAGCACCGCTTCGACGGCTCGACCCGCGTGCTGGCGAGCGTGCTCTTCCTGATCTCGCGCGGCCTCGCGGTCGGCACGGCGCTCTATGCGCCGAGCATCGTGCTCGACGTCGTGCTCGGCATCCCGCAGTGGATCGCGATCCTCGCGATGGGCGGCTTCTCGATCGCCTACACGATGTTCGGCGGCAACGCCGCGGTGATCTTCACCGACGTCAAGCAGATGACGGTGATGTTCCTCGCGATCGGCGTGAGCCTCTGGATCGTGATCACCCGTCTGCCCGAGGGCGTGGGTTTCGTCGACGCCCTGTCCATCGCCGGCGCATCCAACCGCCTCGAGGCGATCCACGTCGCACCCGACGTCCAACACACGCTCGCCGACAAGTACAACCTCGTCACCGCGCTCTTCGCCGGGCTCTTCTTCTTCCTCGGCTATTTCGGCGCCGATCAGAGCCAGGTCCAGCGCTACCTGGCCGGCAAGAACGTCGACCACAGCCGCGCGAGCCTGCTGCTCTCGGCCTTCGTGAAGGTGCCGATGCAGTTCGCCATCCTGCTGCTCGGCGCGCTGATCTACGTGTTCTGCATGTTCGAGGACACGCCGGTCTTCTTCCGCGCGGAGGCGATGGAGACCGCGGTCGCGGACGCACCGCCCGAGACGCGCGCCCGCTGGGAGGAGCTGAAGTCCGGGTTCGCCGTCGCCCACGCGGAGCGTCGTGGGGCCGCACTCGCGTTCGTCGCGGCGGACGGCACGCCGCGGGTCGACGAGGCCGTCACCGCGCTGCGCGAGGGCAACGCCGAGCTCGCGGAGATCAAGCGTGAAGCGGTGAAGCTGCACAAGGACCTCACGGGCACGCAAGGTGGCGACGGCGACTTCATCTACCCGTGGTTCTTCCGCCGGATGTTCCCGGCCGGCCTGCTCGGTCTCGTCGTCGCCGCGATCTTCATCGCCGCGATGTCGAGCCTCGACGCCCAGCTCAACTCCCTCGCGACCTCGAGCGTGATGGACCTCTGGGCCCGTCGCCGCAAGGACGTGCAGCCGCAACGGGTGCTCATGCTCACGCGCTGGGCGACGCTCTTCTGGGGCCTCTTCGCCACGGTCAGTGCGTACTACGTCGCCTCGCTCGGACCGATGATCGAGGCCGTCAACATCATCGGCTCGATGTTCTACGGCTCGCTCTTCGGGGTCTTCCTGCTCGGGTGGATCTGCCCCTTCGCGCGCGGCGTCACCGGCCTCGTCGCCTTGGCCGGCGGTTTCGCCTGCACGATGTTCACGCACTTCGTGATCAACCGCACGAAGGTCGTCATCGACGGCGCCGAGCAGTGGCCGGTCGGGTTCCTCTGGTACAACGCGATCGGTTGTCTCGGCGTGCTCGCGATCGGCGCCGGCTACGCGCTCGTGTTCCGTTCGCGACGCGCGTGAGGTCTCAGTCGCGGCGGAGCACGATCGCGATCCGGCGCTCGCCACCCTCGCCGCCGAGCGTGAGGGCCTAGCTGCCCCCGCGGAGACGCGAGCGGTGTGCGGCGTGCACGGCGAGCGCCAGGCGGTCGGGCACGTGTTCGAACGCCACGCGACCCTCGACGTCGCTCCGCTCGCCCCGGCCGTACGGCTCCGGCTGACCCGCGGCGATTGCGTCGGCGAGTTCCGCCGCACGCCGCGCACGCTCGGCCACCGCGCCCGCGGCGCCGATCCAGACCCACGCATCCGCGACCGGCCGGCCCGCGTCGTCACGGACCTCGACGACGAGGCGCGTGCCGCGGCCGAGCGTGATCGACACATCGCGCACCAAGGCTCCCGCCGCGAGTTCGAAGGGCCCGGCGCCCGCGATCGCGAAGCCGGGCACCTCGGCGATCAGCGCGTAGCGCGCGGGTTCCAGCGCGGTCAGGTGGAACTCCGCCGAGGGCGGCGGTGGGTCGTGGCCGATCGAGGTCTGGAAGGGTCCAGGCGTGATCGCGTTCCGCAGCAGCTCTTCGAGCGTCTGCGAGGAGTCCGCCGGCAACCACCAGGTGCGCACGCAGCCGTGCTCGGCGACGACGGGAGCACCGGTCGCCGCATCGACGAGGCGGCCGTGGATCTCCGCACCGTGCAGGCCGATCGACTCGGGATCGTCCTCGCGCTTGAGGCGCAAGGTCGCGACGCCGTGCGCGGGCAGGACGTCGTCGAGCGCGAAGCGCGACCAGGGCGAGCCGCCGCCGCGCAGCGTCACGGGACCGCCGTCGAGGCCGCGCAGGAGCACGCGACCCGCGGCATCGGTGTTGCCCACCGCGTGGCTGTCGTCGCCGCGCTCGGCGCTCACCATCGCCCCCGGGATGGGCATGCCCTCGCGCGCCGACACGACGCGGACCTCGAGCGGCACATCTTGGTTCAGCGTGACGGCGATCGGCGCGTTCGTCGCGTGCGAGATGACGAGCGGCAGCTCGTGACGGGCGAAGGGCTTGCCCCACGGGATCACGCGCACGAGCTTCTCGCCGAGATGATCGCCCTCGAGCGCGAGGCGACCTTCGACACCGCTCGTGCCGCCGGTCTCACGCGTGAGGCGCTCGACGCCACCTTCGCCGCGCTGGCGGCGGAAGACGGCGAGGTGCACACCCGGCACCGCGCGCCCCGCGCCATCGGCGACGACGAACTCCGCGCGCCACTCGCCCGCGACGTCCTGAGCCCATCGCCGCAGGCGCGCCTGGAGTCCACGGCGCGTCTCGTTCGGGCGCAGATGCACGACGTCCTGGGTGAAGCCGCCGACCCAATCGTCGCGCCGCGTCAGCATCAGCCACTGCATGCCGTCGGGGTTGGTGATCGGCAGTTCGAGGGAGAAGCGACCCTGCGCGTCGCTCACGGCACGCACCTCGAACGGATCGGCCTTCCGGCTCAGCTCGCGGCTGTGGGCGGCGACGACCACGCCTTCGAGCGGGGCCTCGGAATCGTCGAGCACGAGACCTTCGAGCGTCGCGCGCGGCGCGGTCGCGACGGCCTCGCGCGGATCGACGAGCCGCCGCACGGGTGGCGGGCTCGCGGGCGCAGGCAAGGGCGTACGCACGGGGTCCTGCTCGCCGACGGGCGCGTCGACTCGAGACGACTCGACGGCAACGAGGACGGCGGCACGCGCATCGACTCGCTCGGCGGGGCCGGGCCCGCCACCCGTTTCGAAGGCGAGCCCCGCCCCGATCACGGCCAGGACGAGCACGCCCACGGCCGCGAACTTTGCCATCGCAAGTCCGCCCGCGATCGAACCCGACAGGGCGAGCAGGGTCGCCTGCAGCGCGCCGGGCACCGCGCTCGCGACGGCCGTCGCGGGCAGCAGGCTCTCGAGCCGCGCACCCGCGGCGGCGAAGCCAACCTCGCGCAATCGATGGCGGAGGCGATCGAGCGCCGCGCGAACGCGGCCGGGCACCGTCGACTCGGCACAGCCGGTCAGGCCGGCGATCTCCGCCAGGGTCATGCCCTCGTGGAAGCGCAGCACGATCGCGGTGCGCTGGGACTCCTCCAGGCCCTCGACTCCCGCACGCAGGGCGGCGAGTTCGTCGGAGGCCATCGGTCTCTCACTCGGTTCTCGGTTCATCCTCGCGGTCTCCGTCTCGTGGTGACGACGGCGACGACCGGCCCGCAGTAGCGTGAGGGCCGTGCGGCTCGCGAGCCAGCGCAGGACGCGTTGCGCATCCTCCGACTCGGCAGGCAAGGGCTGCCTGCCACGCAACACGCACAGGAACACCTGCTGCGACACGTCCTCTGCGTCCGCGTCGCTGCGCACGATGCGCCGCGCCGCGCGGTAGACGGCCGCATGGTGTCGGCGCACCAGTTCCTCGAAGGTCTCGCGTTCGATCCGCATGTCGTCGCTCGCGGACAGAGAGCCGCTCGCGGCGGGATCTTCGGGGAAATCCTGCCGCGCCACGAAGGCGGCGAAAGGTGCGGCCCGCGCGACGGCGACCCTGGGCCGATGACCACGTCGTCCCGTGCGTCCCACCGTGTCGTGCCCGACACGGGTCGCCGAGCCGCGCCGACCCTCCTGGCACTGCTCCTGACGGCGACGGCCACCCTCACCGCGCAGCGCCCGCCGGCGTCCTCGATCGCCGACGACGAGACCGTCGTGCTCTTCCCCACCTGGGCGAGCCGGCCCGCGGGACGCGACGACGCGTGGCGCATCGCGGTCGTCGGTCAGGTCTTCGAACCCGAGACCGACTCGAAGCTCCGCGAGGCGCTCGTCGAGGCGGCGATCGTGAGCCTCGATGCGATCGGGCTCGATCCCACCGGCCGCGCCCGCGCGCGCGCCCGCGAGCGACTCGCCGCGTTCGTCGTCGACGACGAGAGCGGCGAGCGCATCGTCGTCGCGGTCGGCGACACGCGCGCGGCGATGCCGCGCTCTTCGCTCGACGGCAGCTTCGCCGGCGAGCTCCTCGTGACCGGAGACGACGCCCGCGCGCTCGGCGGCACCCTGACCCTCCGCGTCGTGTTGCCGGACGGCGACGCGCGCGCGATGAGCACCCTCGTCCATTGCCATGAGTCAGAGGGCGTGATGATCGTCTCGGACATCGACGACACGGTGCGCATCGGCACCGGCGACGACGCGCGCTCGCGACTGCGCGACGCGATCGTCGCGGAATACCGCGCGGTGCCGGGTATGGCCGCGGCCTATCGCGCCCTCGCCGAGGACGGCGCCGCGTGCGCCTGGCTGACGGCCGCGCCCTGGCCCCTGCACGGGCCCTATGCGGAGTTCCTGCGGAGCGGGGGTTTCCCGGCCGGTTCGCTGCGGATGCGGACCATCCCTCTCGGTCGACCCGATTGGCTCGCGGCGCTCGCGCAGCCGACGCGCCACAAACGCCGCGCGCTCGACGAACTGCTCGCGGCCTTTCCCGACCGACGCTTCGTCCTGATCGGCGACACGATCCAGGACGACCCCGAGATCTTCGCCGACGTCGCGCTCGCCCACGGCGATCGCGTCCTCGCGATCCTCCTCCGTGAAGATCCCGCGCGACCGCCCGACGCGGAGCGCCTCGCGCGGTGCTTCACGCGCATTCCCCGGGCGAAGCACGCGACCTTCCGCGAGGCCGACGAGATCGCGCACCGCATCGCCGCGGCGCGGCGCGACGGAGCCCCGTGATCACTCGCGGCCGGGCGTGAGGCGGACTGACCTGGTCGCCGCTTGGACGACCACGACTGCGAGGATCGCGAACCCGGCAAGCGTCGCCCCCGCGGCAAGACTCACGGAACTCGTCCTGAGGATCGTCTGCAGCCAGCCCACCTGATGGATCGCGAACTGGAGTGCGACGGAGGCGAGCACGACGGCCGTCAGCCGGGGGTTCGAGGTGAAGCTCCGCCACCACGCGCCGTCGGTCGTTCCGCGCGCGACGAACGCGCGCAGCAGTTCGGCGAAGACCAGCGTGGTGAAGGCGTGGGTGCGCGCCGTCGCGAGGTCCGCATGCCGCAAAGCGAGCAGGAATGCCGCGAGGGCGACCGTCGTCGTCGCCACCGAACTCGCCACGACGCTGACCACGAAGGCGCGGTCGATGAGCCGCGCATCGCGCGCCCGCGGCGGACATCTCATGGCGGTGGAGTCGATCGGATCCGTCGCGAGGCCGAGCGCGGGGAGGCCGTCGGTCACCAGGTTGATCCAGAGCAGATGCACCGGCAGCAAGGGCATGGGCAGTCCCGCCACGATGCACGTGGTCATGAACAGGATCTCGCCGCAATTGCCGGCGAGCAGATAGAGCAGGGTCTTCTGGATGTTGATCCAGATCCCCCGCCCCTCCTCGGCGGCCGCCACGATGGTCGCGAAGTCGTCGTCGGCGATCACCATGTCCGCGGCCGACTTCGTCACTTCCGTGCCGCTGCCCATCGCGATCCCGATGTCGGCGCCTTCGAGCGCGGGTGCATCGTTCACACCGTCGCCGGTCATCGCGACCACGGCGTCTCGTCCTTGCCAGGCCCGCACGATGCGCAGCTTGTGCTCCGCCGAGGTCCGCGCATAGACGCTGACCGTTGGGCAGAGCCGCGCAAGTTGGTCATCGTCGGTCGTCGCGAGTTCCGGGCCCGTGAGCACCCGCTCACCGGCGCGCAGGATCCCGAGCTCCTCGGCGATCGCGCCGGCGGTACGCGGGTGATCACCGGTGATCATCACGACGCGGATCCCAGCGACCTGGCAGCGTGCGACCGCGTCCCGAGCTCCGGCGCGCGGCGCGTCCTGCATCCCGACCAGGCCGTCGCAGCAGAGACCCCGCTCGGTGTGGTCCGCGTCGTCGAGCGGCTCTTCCCGGTCCACGGCGCGCGACGCGGCCGCGAGCACACGCAGCCCCTTGGCCGCAAATCGTTCGGCGAGCGCAAGCAACGCCTCGCGCCCGGCGGGGTCGAGTTCGCGCAGTCCACCCGCATCGCGCACGTGGGTGCAGCGCGGCAACACCGCCTCGGGCGCGCCTTTGCAGAGCAGACGTCGGCCGCCCGCGAAGGCGCGCGCGACGCTCATCCGCTTGCGATCGGAGTCGAAGGGCCATTCGGCCACCCGCGGCGCCTCCCGGTCGAGCGTCTCGCGCGTGACGCCCAACGCGAGTCCCAATGCGAGGAGTGCGCCCTCGGTGGGATCGCCGAGCAGGCGCATGCTGCCCTCGTCCGGAACGAGCCGTGCGTCACAGCATCCGACGAGCACGGTGGCGAACTCGCGCGCGAGCGCCGCGGTGACGAACATGGCCTCCGATCCGGACGGTCCGCGCGCCGTGATCGCCAGCGTCGGGCCATAGCCCTCGCCGACGACCACGTGCTCGACGCCGCCGACCGCGAAGGCGCGCACGCTCATCTCGCCCCGTGTGAGCGTGCCGGTCTTGTCGGTGCAGATCACCGATGCCGCGCCGAGGGTCTCGACCGCGGGGAGATGGCGCACGATCGCGCGGCGGCGCGCCATCCGCATCACGCCCACCGCGAGCGCGATCGTCACGACCGCCGGGAGTCCCTCGGGCACCGCCGCGACCGCGAGTCCCAGCGCGACGAGCAGCATCTCGCTCGCCGGAACGCCGCGCGCGAGCCCGAGCACGAAGAGCAGCGCGACGATGGCACTCGCCGCGATCACGAGGAGCCGACCGAATGCCGCGAGCCGTTGCTGCAGCGGCGTCGCGTGGCCGCTCGCGGCGGCCTCGAGCAACCCGGCGATCGCGCCCACCTCGGTGTCCATCCCCGTCGCGATGACGACACCGTGACCGGTGCCCGCCACGACGTGGGTGCCGGCGAACGCGAGCGTGCGGCGCTCCGCCAGCGGTGCCTCGAGCGCCGCCGGTGGCGCGCTGCGTTTCCCGACCGACTCCGACTCACCGGTCAATGCGGCCTCGGCACACCGCAGCGAGGCCGTGCCGAGCAGACGCAGATCGGCGGGCACGACGTCGCCGGCCTCGAGTTCGACCACGTCGCCCACCACCAGCTCCTCGGCATCGACCGCGCGCACGCCGCCATCGCGGCGCACGCGCGCCCGCGGCGCCGAGAGCCGACCGAGCTCCGCGATCGCGCGCTCGGCGTGTCGCTCCTGCGAGAAGCCGATCAGCGCATTGAGGACGACGATCACCGCGATGGTGCCGGCGTCGAGCCACTCGCGGAGCACCGCGGCGACGATGCCGGCCGCCAGCAGCAGCAGCACCAACGGACTGACGAGCTGACGGGCGAGGCTCTCGAGCGCCGACGGGCGCCGCTTGGGGCGCAACGTGTTCGGCCCGTCAGCCAGGAGACGCCGCGCGTGCTCCGGCGACGTGAGTCCGATCGCGTCGCTGCCGACCCGCTGGAGCACCGCCGCTTCCGACAGGGCGTGCCACGCCTGCCGAGCCACGCCGCTCACCGCGGTCCGGCGAGCACGATCTCCGCGACGCGCGACAGGCTCCCGTCCTCGGTCCGCACGACGAGCTCGGCCTTCGTGCCCGGCTTCCAGAGGCTGCGATCGACCTCGATCCACAACGGGATGCGCACATCGCCCAGCGACGCCAGCTCGACGCGAGGCTGGGGAACCGTGAAGCGGAGCCCGGGCTGGGCCTTCGGCTCCAGCAGGAAGACGTGCGCCTCCGGCTGCTTGTTCACGAGGTGCAACTGGAGTCCGTTCTTCACGATGCTGTCGGTGACCTCGTAGGGCGTGCCGAGCTGCCGGAGCAGGTTCGCCTCGAAGGGCGCGCGCCGGAACACGGCCACCGAGAACACGGA
Source organism: Planctomycetota bacterium (assembly GCA_020848735.1). GTDB lineage: Bacteria > Planctomycetota > UBA1135 > UBA1135 > UBA2386 > JACRLW01. Next base: position 59,294 of record JADLHO010000018.1, read on the forward strand.
CATGCCGACCAGCACGAGGAAGGCATAGAAGTACAGCCGCGGCCGAAGGATGCGCCGCACGCCGTTCTCGATGCCGTTCTGCGAGTCGTAGCGCACGAGGCCCGTCGGTCGGCCGAGCTTCGTCATCACGTCGTCGCACGCGTCGATGCAGTTCGCGCAGCCGACGCACTCGAGCTGGGTGCCGTTGCGGATGTCGATGCCCGTCGGACACACGGCCACGCAGCGCAGGCAGTCGATGCAATCGCCGTGGCCGCTGTCGGTGTACCGCCCCCGCGGCTCGCCACGCTTGCTGTCGTAGGCGACGTTGATCGTGTCGCGGTCGTACAGCACGCCCTGCAATCGCCCATACGGGCAGATGACGATGCAGAGCTGCTCCCGGAACCAGGTGAAGTTCGCGAAGATGATCACCGTCGCGATCACCACGAACGTGAACGCCGTCGGGTGCTTCGTCGGCGACCCGACGATCGCCGCGAGCACCTCGTGCGCACCCAGGAAGTAGCTCAGGAAGTTGTGCGAGAGGAAGAGCGAGACGGCCAGGAACAGCACGAGCTTGAGACCCCGCTTGCGCAGCTTCTCCGCGTTCCACGGCAGTTCCTTGAGGCGCTTGCGCTGTTGCGAGGTCCCCTCCACCCAGCGCTCGATCCGGCGATAGACGCCCTCGAGGAAGACCGTGTGCGGGCACGAATACCCGCACCAGATCCTGCCGAAGACCGAGCTCACCACGAAGAGCGTGATCCCGATGCCGGTGAGTAGGAAGAACGCGAGGTAGAAGTCCTGCGCGTTGAGCGTGGCGCCGAAGAGGTAGAAGCTGCGGTGCTCGATGTCGATGAGGATGGTCGGGTGTCCTCCCACCTTGACCCAGGGCAGGACAACCCAGATCGCGATCAGGATCGCCCAGACGATCTTCTTCCGCGTCTGGAAGCGACCGTGCACGTCCGCGGTGTGGATCGTGTTGCGGCTGCCGTCGGCGTTCAGACAGTAGAGACTGTCCAGGTCGGGTCGACGCCCCACGGCGGTTGCCGAGCCGCTGCGCTTCTCGGCCGGCCTCGGGGTGCCTCCGCCTTGGGCGACCGCCTTCGCGAAAGGGATGGGGGAAGGAGTCGTCGATTCGGGGGTCACGGCTCGGCTCTTGGTAATCCCGACGGGCTCATTGGCCGTCGTAAACCGCACCCTCGGGCGCCTTGCCTCCAGGCACGTTGCTGTTGCGCAGCGTCAAGACGTAGGCAGTGACGCTCCGGATCCGGTCTTTCCCGAGCGTGGGACCCCAGGTCACCATGCCCTTCTCGGGCACGCCCTTGTAGATCGTGCTGAAGATCCCCATCGGGGCTCCGCCGTGAATCCACGCGGAGTCCGTGAGGTTCGGGCCGGGGAGCGGTGCCCCGCCAATCGTGCCGCCACCGTTCGCCGCGTGGCAGGCGACGCAATTGGCGGTGAAGACCTCTTTGCCAGCCGCAACCACGCTCGCGTCCTTGCTCGCGCCGCGGAGCTCGTCGTCGGTGAACATCGTCTCGACCGCCGATGCCTGCTGGGCATCCCACTCGACCTGGAAGGTCCGCTGGGAGGAATCGCCGAACGCGAAGCCGTGGTAATACAGCCAGTAGAAGAAGGCGAAGATGCAGGCCCCGTAGAAGGACCAGAGCCACCAGTTGGGGAGCTTGTTGTCGAACTCGCGGATGCCGTCGAACTCGTGCTCGCGCACTTCGACGATACCGCCCATCTTGTCGTGCCGATCCATCGTGAGTGATCCTGGTATGCGGTGCGGGTGAGCCGGAGCCGCGCTCCGGCTCCGTCGTGGGGCTCAGTCATCCAGCGGGAGTCTCGACATCGCGTCGAAACGTGCGTGCCGACGCCGACTCATGGTCCAGCAGACGACCGCTACGAAGCTGACGATGAAGCCGAACATGGCGACCATCGGAAGATCGAGCAAGCTCGCGCCCCGAAAGAACTCCCTGAACATGGTCACTTGCCTCCTGCGACCTTGGGGTCGATCTGGTTGTCACCGAGTCGCTGCAGGTAAGCGATCAGGGCGACCATCTCGCTGTCGCCCTCGACCTTGACCGTGCCGCTGCTCAGCGCACTCAGGTTGTCGACCACCTTCTGCGCTTCGGCTCGGTAGGAGCTCTCCGCGGCGTCGAGTTCTGCGCTCGTGTACGGCACTCCGAGTCCTCTGAGCAAGGTCATCTTCGCACGCGTGCTCGCGACATCGACCTTGTCGACGGCCAACCACGGGTATCGCGGCATGATCGACCCGGCCGCCATGGAGGTCGGGTCCATCATGTGGTTGTAGTGCCAGAGGTCGTTGTACTTGTCGCCGCCGTTGTAGTTGCCGATGCGGGCGAGGTCGGGACCCGTGCGCTTGCTGCCCCACTGGAAGGGGTGATCCCATTCCGACTCGGCGATGTGGCTCGGCGGACCATAACGACGTGCCTCGTCGACGAAGGGACGGATCATCTGCGAGTGGCAGACGTAGCAGCCTTCCCTCACGTAGATGTCGCGACCCTGGAGCTGCAGCGCCGAGTATGGCCTGACCGCAAGCTCACCGGACGCCGTGCGCGGAACCTCACGGTTGATGACGATGCCCGGCACGAGTTCAGCGGCACCACCGACGAGGATGGCGAGAACGACCAGCACGGTGAAGGCGAACGGGCGCTGCTCGATCACATCGTGCCATTGGAACTTCGAGCGCGTCGCGGCAACCAAGTTGAATCCCACCACTCCGGTCATGACGAGCACACCGGCCATGCCGATCACGGTCATCGCCGGCCTTTCGGGGTCCGCCATCAGGTAGAGAACCCCCATCCCGATCGCCGTGAGGATGGTGGGGACGCCGAAGATCAGGCGCGCCGACGACGGGCCAGCCACGGCGGTGCGCGCAAGCACCGGCACCTCGACTTCGGTCTCCACGGCTCGGCCGCTCTTGGCCGTCTTGAGCAAGTTCCAGATCATCATGATCCAACCCGAGATGTAGAGCGCGCCGCCGAGGGCCCGTCCCCAGTACATCGGCTGGACCTTGTTCACGATCTCGACCCAGTTGGCGTACTGCAGCGCGCCATCGGGAGTCTGGGCTTGCGCCATCAGGCCTTGGGTGACGCCGCCAACCCAGAGGGAAGCCACATAGAAAAGAATGCCTGCGGTGCCGATCCAGAAGTGGAGGTCGGCCATCCTCGTCGAATGGAGCTTCGTTCCGAAGAGCTTGGGAACCAGCCAATAGAACATGCCGGCAGCCATGAAGCCGTTCCAGCCAAGGCCGCCGCCGTGAACATGGGCGATGATCCACTCGGTGTAGTGACCCAAGGCGCTGACGCTCTTGATCGAGAGCAGCGGCCCTTCGAAGGTCGACATGCCGTAGAAGGTCACCGCCGCGACGAAGAACTTGAGCACCGGATCGGTGCGCACCTTGTGCCAGGCGCCACGCAGGGTGAGCAGGCCATTGAGCATGCCGCCCCAGGACGGCGCCCAGAGCATCAGGCTGAACACCATGCCGAGCGATTGCGCCCAGTCCGGCAATGCCGTGTAGAGCAGGTGGTGCGGACCCGCCCAGATGTACAGGAAGACCAGCGCCCAGAAGTGCACGATCGAGAGCCGGTAGCTGAACACCGGTCGCTCGGCCGCCTTCGGGAGGAAGTAGTACATGATCCCGAGGATCGGCGTGGTGAGGAAGAACGCGACCGCATTGTGGCCGTACCACCACTGCGTCAACGCGTCCTGCGCACCGGAGAAGATGCCGTAGCTTTTCGTCGCCCCGACCGGCATCGCCAGGTTGTTGACGATGTAGAGGACCGGGATCGTCACGACCGTCGCGATGTAGAACCAGATCGCGACGTAGAGGTTCTTCTCGTTGCGGACGGCGAGCGTCCAGAAGAAGTTCACCGCGAAGGCCACCCAGATCAGCGCGACCAGGATGTCGAGGAACCACTCGAGCTCGGCGTATTCCTTGGACTGCGTGATGCCGAAGGGCAGCGTCAGTGCAGCGCCGAGGATGATGATCTGCCAGCCCCACAGGTGGATGCGCGACAGCAGATCGGACGCCATGCGCGCCTTGAGCAGGCGTTGGGTCGAGTAGTAGATGCCGGCGAACATCATGTTGCCGACGAGGGCGAAGATGACCGCGTTCGTGTGCAACGGCCGGATGCGGCCGAAGGTCAGGAACGGCAGGTCGAAGTTCAACGCGGGGATGCTGAGCTGCATTGCAGCGAGCAGACCCACGAGGAGCCCGATGAGGCCCCACGCGACGGACGCGAAGGTGAAGCCCCTGACGACAGCGTCGTCGTAGCGGATGCGGCACGTGCTGGCCGCGACTGGTCCGGTCATTCGATCACCTGATCGGGAACGTTCTTCTGGACGGGGGACGGCGCTTGGACGTCCTCCTCGAGTGGCAACAGGGAGAGACGGTCGGCGTGGTCGACGTCGCGATTGCGCGCCGACCACACGAACAAGAGGACGCTCAACGTGGCCAACGCGAGGCTGAACAGGACGAGCAGCGGGACGACGTTCATGGACGCCCCCAGGCCTTGGCGACGCCGACGGTGTGCGCGATGAGCGCGATGGAGCTCGCCGGCATGAGCACCGCGCAGAGCAGCGGGGTCATCAATCCCGCGACCGCGAGCGAGACCGCAAGGACGTTGTAGGTCGTCGCGATCACGAGATTGCGGCGCACGAGCCCGTGGAATCCCCGGGCCGTGGCGAGCACGCGCGCGACCGCGCCGATGCCGCCCCCCGTGTAGAAGAAGTCCGCGCGCTCCGGCATCACGGGCCGATCGAGCGCAGGCGTGCCCGCGCAGAACGCGGCCTCGAAGGCGGGCGCGTCGTTGAGGCCGTCGCCGACCACCAGCGTGTCGCCGTGGTCGATCCCGCGGACGAAGGCGGCCTTGTCCTCGGGCCGCATGCCACCGTGCACGTCGTCTGCCGCGAAGCCGAGGTCGACCGCCGCTCGACGCACGCGCTCCGGCCGGTCACCGCTCAACAGCACCACGCCATAGCCGTGCTCGCGCAGTCCTGCGAGTTCCTCCGTCGCGCCGGCCCGGTAATCCTCTTCCACCGCGAACGCGGCTTCGACTCGGCCATTGCGCACGAAAAGACAGAGCGATTCGTCGCCCTTCGACTCGGCGTCGCCCAGGGTGAAGCTCGAGCTGCCGAGGCGCAGCTCGTCATCACCGCGTCGGGCGCGCACGCCCTTACCCACGAGTTCCTCGACGTCGCGGAGCCCAGCGTCGAGGCGCGGGGCATCCGCAATCCCGCCGTTCTCGCGCAGCGCGCGCTGCACCGCGTCGCTCACCGGGTGGTTGCTCGAGGTCGCCAGCGTGAAGAGGGCGTTGCGGAGCGAAGGCGGCACGGCGCGGACGACGCGCACGCGCACGCCACCCCAGGTCAGGGTCCCCGTCTTGTCGAAGACCACCGTGCGGACGTGCCGGCCCTTCTCGAGCATCGCGCCGTCGCGGATGAAGATGCCGCGGCGGCGGAGCCCGGCGACCGCCATGTCGAAGGCCAGCGGCGTGGCCAGGCCGACCGCGCAGGGGCACGTGATGACGAGCACCGCCGTGGCGACCTGCGCGGCGACGACCGGGTCGACGAAGCTCCAGGCGAGGGCGGCGACGCTGGCGATCGTCAGGACGGCGGCAACCCAGCTGCGGTTCAGGATCACCCAGAAGCGGTCGCGGCCCCGCAGCGACTCGCGCGCACCGGCGCGCGGCGTCGCGAGCAGGCGCAACAGGCCCGAATCCTCGGGCGTGCGCAGCACCACGACCCGCACGGGCCGTCGGCTCGCGACGAAGGCCCCGGCCGGGACTTCCTCCCCGCGGACGAAGCTGCGCGCGCGCGACTCGCCGAGCACCCAGTCGAGGGAGAGCGCGGCCTCCTCCACGTCGAGCGCCGCGTCGGCCGGGACGAGGTCGCCAGGCGCGAGCAGCAGGACGTCGCCTTGGGTGAGCTCGCGGACCGGCACGCTCTCCACCGAGTCGCCGGCGACACGGCGCACGCGGAGATGCTCGGCGCCGTCGTTCGCCAGCAGGTAGTCGCGGTTGCGACGCACGGCGCGGCGCTGGACGAAGCGCCCCGCAAGCATCAGGGCGACGAAGATCGTCACCGTGTCGAAGTAGGGCGCCGCGAGCCCGGCGAGGAACACGACCGTCGAAGAGGTCCAGGCGAGCAGGATGCCGAGCGAGATCGGGAGGTCGAGATGCAGCACGCGCTGGCGAAGTCCGGCCAACGCCGCGCGGAAGAAGACCGGCCCACCGACGAGCACGGCGGCCGTCGCGATCGCGAAGGCGAGCCAGTGGAAGAGCTCGAAGTTCGCCCCATCCTCGGCACTCATCCCGCTGTAGATCGCGAACGCGAACATCATCGCGTTCATCGCGAGCGCGGCGCAGATGCCGAGCCGCAGGAGCAGACCGCGGTCCGCGGGGTCCTCGGCCTTGCCTGCGGGTCCGACGCGGTAGCCGAAGCTCGCGGCCTGCCTCACGAACTCCGCGAGCGTGCCCTTCGAGCGCGTGTAGCCGACGAGCGCGCGACCGAGCGAGGGGTTGAGCTCGAAGCGGATCGCCCCCGGGATGCGGCGCCAGACCTGCTGCAGGAGCCACACGCAGGCCGCGCAGTGGATGCCCTGCACGTCGACCTGCACCTGCACGACCGCGGCGTCGCCGTCGCCCGATCGCGGAGCGCGGTCTTCGAGGATGCTCAGCCAGCCGAGATCACCGACGCGCGGTGCGGCGCCGATGGGTCGGCCGCGACCGCCGCCGAGTTCGTAGAACCGCGCGAGTCCCTCGCTCGCGAGCAGGCCGTGGACGACCTCGCAGCCAGGGCAGCAGTAGACGCCGAAGGGCCTGCCGCTCGGCAGAGGCAGGCCGCAATGAGCACAACCCCAGGGCTCTTTGACGATCGGCGTCGCGCACTCGGCGATCGCAGGCCGAGTCGCCTGCGAGGCTGTGCGGGAACCGGTCGTCACCATGACCCGCGCAACCGAGATGCATGAACTTTCTTTCGGTCATGGCGACGAAACGCGAGCTTTCCCGAGTCCGGCCCGGCGCCACCGGAGGCGCCCGTTCGAGAAGAGACCCCGCGAAAGTCGGGGCGATGCACGACGTTGCAGGACCCCGAGCATGGCAGTCAGCGGCCACGTCCAGACCCTCGTCGTCGAGGGCTTCGCCTTCGGGTTCGTCAACAGCCTGCATTGCGCCGGCATGTGCGGGCCGCTCTCCGCCTTCTACCTCGAGCGCCCGCTCGCCGCGGTCGCGTATCACGGCGCGCGCAGCACCAGCTATGCGCTCGTGGGAGCCTCGGCAGGCGCGCTCGGTCTCGCGCTCGGCGCCGGGGATTGGGCCGCCGGCGGTGCCTGGTTCGCGATCGCCCTCGCCCTCTCGATGTTGCTCATGGCGCTCGGCTTCGAGCGCTGGCTCGGCAGGTTCCCGGGGCTCGGCCGCGCGATCGGCAAGGTCACGGCCCGCGCCCGCACGCTGCCCGCCACGTCGCGCGCCGTCGTGCTCGGCGCCGCCACGCCGCTCCTGCCCTGCGGTCTGCTCTACGCCGCGTGCGCCGCAGCGATCGCCTCGGGCGGCCCGGTCGAAGGGGCGGCGTCGATGGCCGCGTTCGCGCTCGGCTCCGTCCCGCTGCTGCTCGTCGCGCAGTGGAACATCGGCTGGCTCTCGCGGCGCCTCGGCCCGGCCCGCATGCGCGTCCTCGCGCGCATGGCGATGGCGCTCGCCGCCGCGCTGCTGCTCTGGCGCGGCGTGCACGATCTCGTGATCCGCGGGCAGGGCGGCGAGGGCGGCTGCTGCGCCAAGCCGGCTTCGCAGAGCTGACGACTCAGCCCGGCGCGCGCGCCTCGCTCCGCCTGGCCGCGAACTCCCGCATGCGCGCGATGAGTTCGGTGCGGTCGATCGGCTTGGTCAGGAAGGCATCGCAACCCGCCTCGAGACAGCGCTCGCGGTCTCCCGTCATGGCATGGGCGGTCAGCGCGACGATCGGCGAGCGGTAGCCGCGCTCGCGCAGCTCGCGCGTGGCGGAATAGCCGTCCAGCACGGGCATCTGCATGTCCATGAGCACGACGTCGAAGGGTGAACCTCCGGCAAACGCGCCGAGCGCGGAATCGACCGCCGCGCGCCCGTTGTCGACCACGGTCACCGCCGCACCCGCCTTCGCGAGGATGTGCCTGACCAGCATCTGGTTGTCGGGCCCGTCCTCCGCGAGCAGCACGCGCGCCGCGACGTCTTCGGACTTGCCGGCCTGCAGGCGCGGCACTTGGTTGCGCCGCCGCGCGAAGTCGCGCGCGGAACGGTCGAGATCGCCGAGCGCGGCCTCGCCGCCGTCGACCTCGAGGGTGAACGTGCTCCCGACGCCCTTGCGACTCTGCACGGCGATCGAACCGCCGAGCATCGTCGCGAGGTGCTGCGAGATCGCGAGACCCAGGCCGGTGCCGCCGAATCGCCGCGTGTGGGACGAGTCGGCCTGCGAGAAGGGCTTGAAGATCTCGGCGAGGTCGCGCGCGCTCATGCCGATGCCGGTGTCGCGGACCTGGAAGACGACGCGGCGCCGCTCCTCCGCGTGCCGGCGCACGACGACCACGACCTCGCCCTGCGTCGTGAACTTGACCGCGTTGCCAACCAGGTTCGCGAGGATCTGCCGCAGACGCGTCGGATCGCTCGCGATGCGGCGCGGGAGCGGCCACTGCAGGTCCAGCGCGAGGCGGACCTGCTTGTCGTCCGCGCGGCGGTGGAACATGTCGACGACCTCGGTCGCGATCTCCGCCGGTGAGCAGTCCGTCCGCTCGAGGGTCATGCGGCCGGCCTCGATCTTCGAGAGGTCGAGGATGTCGTTGATGATCGAGACCAGGTGCTCCCCGTTGCGGAGGATGGTCGCGATGAACTCCTTGGTCTGCTGGTCGGCGCGCCCGTCGTCGCGCACGAGCTCCGCGTAGCCGAGGATCGCGGTCATCGGCGTCCGGATCTCATGGCTCATGTTCGCGAGGAACTCGCTCTTCGCGCGGTTGGCCTCCTCTGCCGCGAGCCGGGCGAGCTCCCGCTCCTCGTTCGATCGGCGGAGCGCCTCGTTCGTCAGCTTGTGGTCGATGAGCGCCGCCGCGTGCTGCGCGAGCTCGGCGCCCTCGTGACCGAACTGCTCCAGCGACGACGGGGCCTTCTTCGACGCCAACGCGAGCACGCCGATCACGCGATCGTCGACGCGGAGCGGGAACAGCCCGAGGACCGAGGCCTTCACGTGCCCGAGCAGCGGGTCCTCGAGGTCGAGGTCGTCGGTGCCGAGGTGCAGGATCATCGACTCGCGCTGCGACACGACGTGCCACAGCAGCGAGCCCGAGCGACCCTGGAGCTCCTTCGCCACGACGCGCGGCGCATCGATGCCGGTCGCGGCGGGAACGCGCAGCGTGCGCTCGGCGCGGTCGTAGAGCGCGAATGCCACGCCGCTGAAGGCCGCCGCGTCGTGGATCGCATCGCAGATCGCGACGAGCGCGGGGTCGAGGTCGCGCGAGCGCAGCGCGATGTTCGTCACCTGGTTGAGCAACCACAGCCGCACGTTGATGCGCTGCAGCCGCTCCTCGACCTCGCGCAGCGCGCGGGTCTCCTGGACGACGCAGACCGACTCGGACGTCACCACCGACGCCTCGAGCTTCGAGATCGAGAGCAGTGCGGGGACGCTGCTGCCGTCGGTGGCGCGCAGCGTGACCTCGACCGGGCCCGGCTCCTGCCGCGACCCGTCCTCCATCGAGAGCTCGATGAGTTCGTCACCGCGCTCGACGACAGCGTGGAACGGCCGGCCGACCAGTGCGGCGGGGTCGCAGCCGAGCACATGGGCGAGTGGCTCGTTGGCGCTGCGGATCCGACGCTCGCCGTCGATGCGCAGCAGACCGCAGTTCATCGTCCCGAGCACGCGGTCGAGGTCGTTGCGGGCGAGGCGGCTGCGGCGGAGATCGCGCAGGATGCGCCGCAGCACCCGCGAGAGCCGGCCGGCGTGACCGCGCGCGAGGAGCGGCA